>CAYTJV010000264.1:0-10388 GCA_964438165.1 uncultured Planctomycetaceae bacterium
CTTTTCGGCTACCCGCACCCCCGCTGCGGTCTCCAGCTTTCGCCGCTCCTCGCCGAGTCTCCGGACCTCATGCCCGCGCTGGGCAAGCTTCTGTCGGTCTGACTGGTCTACCGGCTGGAACCGCAGCGAAGTGTCTTTGCTCTTCGTCAGTTGCTCCAGCGGCGTGGCGACCACCGGCCGTCTTTCTCTTGACGCCGCCTCACCCGTGCTCAGCAGTCTCTGGGCCGCCCACGTGCGCGGCGGTCGGGCATCCTCGTGATCGCGGCGGTTCTGGAAGTCGGCTGCGACGCGGTGCTCCCACCCACTGTCCTGCCGATGCCGCCAGCGCTCATGCGCATAAATCGGATCGTAGCCGTAACGGCCGGAGTGCCGCGAATACGAATACGAAGGGTAGAACCCCGCGGCGTGGTAGTTCGTGGCGTAGTAGTCGCCGAAATAGTAGTGATGGTATCGCGGCCGCAGGAAGAGATGGTTGGTGAACACGCTCAGCGCGATCGCCACCGCAGGCGAGTATGAGAAACCCCGCCGGGCGTACACGCCCGGATTGAAATACACCGGCGCAAACAGCACCCCGCGACGGCCCACCGAGTAATCCCAGTAGCCGTCGACGAAGACGTAGCCTCGCGGGGTCCAGACGTAATGGGCGGGGACCCAAACCCAATCCGGCTGCGCGGCCGCCCAAAAACCGGGACGCCAAGCATAGCGGCTTTGATGCCAAACCCAACTGCCGGGAAGCCAAGTGTCGTCTGGCGAGGGCGCGGCAATGTTGGGCCCCGCTTCGACGGTCACAGGCGGCTCGGGCAAGTATTCCACCTCGCTCACCTTGGCGTCGGCCCAGTATCCGGAAGTCCACTGAAAGCCTCGCCCCGACTTGCCCCAATAACCCGGCACCCATTGGCGGCCAGGCGGCAGGGCGCGCCAGATGCCGCTGATCCAAAGGAAATCGGTCCGCTCGTCGTCCCAGCCCCAGTAGCCGGGGATCCACGCGACGTTGGCCCCTTCCGGTCTCTGGTCAGGCGGCAATTCCTCGATGGCGGCCGGCGGCGCCTTCGGCGTCACGATACCCGGCTCGGGATCGAACGTGACCGTTTCCGCGAAGCCCTCGTGAACCGGCCCGCGCGTGAGCACTTGCACCCCTTCCTCGGCATCCGCCGGGCCCGGCTGTGCGGCAAGAGCCCTATCCAAGCCACAGTCTGTGCCAAGGCCCACCAGGGCCACGGCGACGCACCATCCAGAGACATGACGTAGGTTCATGGTCTTTCACCTTTGCTGAGTGTGACTCATCGGATTGGTTTCCGTCAGACTGCCGATCTTCCCAGCGTCCCTCCCAGGAACGACAGCACCGCGAGAACCAGGAAGATGAAGAAGAAGACCTTCGCTCCTGCCCAGGACAGGCTTTCGACTCCCGCGAAGCCGAAGAAGCCGGCGATCAGAGCGACGATCAAGAACACGATGGCAAACCGTAACATGGCCAGGTTCTCCTTGAAGGAACTGGGGCTCCGTCGGCGAAGTGCCATGAGGGCCTGTGACTACCATTTCATAAGCGGAACGCTGTCTCATTTTCATGCGTCCTGTCCGCAGATACGGTCTGGGCCAG
Organism: uncultured Planctomycetaceae bacterium; assembly: GCA_964438165.1. Taxonomy (GTDB): domain Bacteria; phylum Planctomycetota; class Planctomycetia; order Pirellulales; family Thermoguttaceae; genus CALFBP01. Next base: position 1,598 of record CAYTJV010000264.1, read on the forward strand.
GAAAACAAAAAAGCCGATGTGGCGGAACACCCTGAGGTCTTCCACCACATCGGCTTACTCGTCAACGAGCCCCCCGGCGATCGGGTTGCTCTTCATCTAGTCATCCGACAACGTCAAGTCAACGCTTGGCCGGAGCCGTCTTCTGCACCCCTGCTCCGGCGAATATCTATTATAGGGCGAGGGGCGGGGAAGGCAAATGGATTTCCGTCTTGTTGGAGGACCAAGGTCACACCTCGCCGGCTCTTCCCCGGTCGCAAACTGGTGTATGAACTTCCAGTGCAGGGTGATTACCCGTCTTTTACATTCTGCTGCACTTTCTGAAAAAAACCCGCAGTTACCCCATTTTCACAATTAGTTGAATGACGCCAGTGACAACCCGTGTTTGAAACAACTTGACGCAAGTCCTTGCTGGGACAAGGCGTTGCTGAACGAATTTTTCGCAATGTGAGGGTTCGCAGTCGAGTAAGCGAAAAAACAGGCTGCAAGGTGCGTCAAAATAGTAAAGATGGGTCGTTTTTTCAGAAAGTGCAGATTCTGCTTACAAAACGGGAACAGGTGCGATCCTGGGCAGGCCATAGAATCTGTTATTCCGACCTCCACAACGGCACCACACATGTGAGAAGACATCATGGACGCCGAGACAACTGGTGTTGAAACCATCGATCGCCCCTGCGGCGTCACCCCATTGCCAGTGCAGGAATCGCCTTCCCACTCTGGCCGCCGGTCGCGTTGGGCCGAGGGGCTCAACTGGCCTTCGGTCTGCTGGCTCACCGCGATCCACGCGGGGGCGCTGACCGCACCGTTTACATTTTCCTGGGCCGGCTTGGTCACACTGCTGCTTTTGGGATGGATGACCGGCAGCATCGGGATTTGCCTGGGCTACCACCGGCTTTTCACCCATCGCAGTTTCGCCGTGATCCGGCCGTTACGCTGGTCGATCGCGGTTCTCGGCAGCCTTGCCGGGCAGGGATCGCTGATCGACTGGGTTGCCGATCACCGCAAGCACCATGCGTTGAGCGACCGTGAGGGTGATCCCCACTCGCCCTGACCTTTGAGGTCATCCGGCTTCTTCGCTCGCTCGGGCTGGCCCGCGACGTTATCGAAGACCCGCGCGAACGACCGCACGTCAAACCAGATGCGTTTCGTTCTACCGGGGCTGCTCCACGAACCGATAGCCCGATGGCACGGAGAAGAAGCAGCGGATGAACTGCGACCGCTGGCACGGCGACAGCCTCAAGTGGTTCGTCTACTGGATGCAGAGCTTTCCCGGCGCCAACAACGGCCTGACCTATCAGGGGAAGCCGCTGACCAACTGGTGGGTCTTCATCGGCGACTTCGACAACGCCATCAAGAACAAGTTGAAGCTCGTTCGTGAATAGGAGCAGCATCCGTAGCAGAGCGGGCAAGGGCACTCGGATTTGGCCTGCCCCTCAGTGTTCATCACGACCCGATGCCAGTCGGGGCCAAGCAGAACCGCATTCTCAACACGTCGGTCCTGATCGCCGCCAAGAGCAAGACCAAGATCCCGGTGAGTTGCGTCGAGGCGGGCCGATGGGGCTACAAGTCCCGCCATTTCGGCTCCAGCGGAAGTTGCTCGCCATCGAGGCTGCGGTACTTCGTGAAGTCGTCGGTAAGCGGTTCGCTCAAGGCGGGCCGAGGCCATCGGTCGGACCAGGGCAAAGTGTGGGAGGAAGTCGCTCGGCAACAGGAATCGCTGGGGACTCCTTCCGGCACCAGTGCTATGTCCGACACGTTCGATGCTTACCAGGACCGGGTGGCAGAATTTCGGGACAAACTCAAGTACATCGACGGGGCCACCGGGCTTGCAGTCGCCATCGGGACGAAGATCGTCGCTGTCGATCTCTTCGACAAGCCCACGACCTGCCAGAAGGTCTGGAACCGGCTGCTTTCCGGTTTTGTTCTGGATGCCCTGGAAGTTCAGCCCGAGGAAGGGCAAGTTGCCGCCACCGACGTGGAGCAGACGTTGAAGACGGCGGGCAGTATGCCTTGGGAGAAGGCCGAGCCGGTCGGAGAAGGTGAGGAGTACAGGGCCAAGGCCGGTGATGCCCTCCACGCCTCAGCCCTGACCTTCCAGGAGTCGCCGGTGCATTTGAGCATGGTGACGGCAGGGTAGGGTTTCCTCAACGGCCAACATCCTCCAGCCCTGGCCGCTCTGGTGGCCGCCATCGTTCCCCACCCCGACGACACCATTGTCCCCTTGGGCGACTACTATCGACCGTGGAATCGACAACAGAGGCGTCCTTGACCAGTTGTTGGAACTTTCCAAGCGATGTCGCCTCGTCCCACTACTCGGCAACCACGAAGAAATGTTGCTCGATGCCCTCCAGGACCATGCGGGCTACGACTTCTGGATGGAATGCGGTGGCATAGCGACCCTCGACTCCTTCGAGCCACCAAGATTACGTGCAATCCCCGAGGAACACATCGAGGACGCACACCAGGAGAACGAAGGGGATCATGAGGCTTTCGAGGTCGTAGAGAAGCCGCTCGGCCTGGGGTCGGGCGAGGGCAAGGTTGACTGAAGGCCAATCCGACATGCTTCTTTCCCCCCAAAAGCGCCGCGACATAAGCCAACACCGATGTTGGCGAGCGGCATTCATGCCGGTGTCCTTTAGATCCTGGCGCAAAAGTCTGGGCGGGGGGAGGACTACGACAAGTCGAGTTGCTTGCCTAGGCGGGGGTCGGTGTAGACATTCATGGTAAGGTCAATCTTGGAATGCCGCATTGCCTTCATTGCCGTCCGGGGCGCTACCCCGCCCTTGCTCAGCAGAGTTCCGAAACTGGTTCGCATGGCATGAACGTCAACCGTCCGGCCCCGTTCATCCCGCTTGGAGATGCCGGCGGCCTTCAAGTCCCGGTTGAGAATCCGCAACAGCCCGGCCGGAATGCAGAACAGCGGGGTATCGGCCGGCAGCTTGACGGGAATCGAGGTCGGCCCCGAGCCCTTGGAGTCGCCACAGCGGCCCCGGGAACGCCGGCCGGCTTCCGGGTCAAACGGCACGGCCGGCGCGTTCCTAGCGGCGTCCTGGAGCGTTTGCAGCCGATAGGCGAACCATTCCCGGAGGTCGGCAACCAGGTCAGCCCGAAGGGGAATCGTCGAGCCCTCCCGGTTCTTTTCATCGGCAGCGTCGAGCACCAGGTAAGGCGGGCCGGCGTCGAGGTCCAATTGCGCCACGGTGAGCGAAGTCAATTCGCCCTTGCGAAGGCCGGTCAGCCGGTCCACCAGCTTCAGGACGCGAAGCCGCACCGTCCGCGGCCTGGTCCCTCGCCTCGGAGGTAAGGACTACTGTTGCCATACGAGCCACTTTGACACGAATTGACACGAATGTCAGTCAGTGTAAATAGCCCGGGTTCGTAGCGTTGCTATCCCACATCGTGAGGTTGTGTCATAGAATCTGAGCTCGGTCTTCGGGGGAAAGCGAGGGCCAGATCTCATCCAGGGCCGCCTTTTCGACGTCGGGAGCGTGTACGACGATCTCACCTGACGCCGGCCCCTTTGTAGCGTTTTTGTAGCGTGCCATCTTGCCAAACTGAGCGGGCCTGGTAAGATGATGACAGTCGCCGGAACGCCGCAAGGCATTGCGGCATAATAAGTTGCTGCAATCGGAAATCACGAGCAAGCGAGGTCCCAGAGAAGCCGAGCTTCGTGGAAGTGCGTTCCGATGCAGAGCTTCGGAACGAGGAGAAATATGCAATAAATGGGATGTTTAGGAAGCTTGGATAGTCCGGATCCCCCGATGGAGTGCTAGCTAACTACTGTTGCGAACGCTATGTTCACGCTCGAATCGGGTCGCTTACCGCTGCCGGAAATTCTGCGGGAAAGCGTAGCAACTTTTCGTCGCCGAGAACGAGAATAGGGTTGTGTAACGTCCACTGTACCCAAGTTAGGAGAGGGAGTAAGCCATGGCATTCGACGCATTTCTTTACATCAAGACCATTCCGGGCGAGAGCGGCGATGCGGCCCACACGGGCTGGATCGAGTTGCTGTCGTTCAACCACGGAGTGGCCCAGCCGGCTAGCGGGTCGCCGAGCGACCGCGGCGGACGATCGGCCGAGCGCTGCAATCACCAGGACTTCAGCATTGTCCACGCGCTGGACAAGGCCAGTGCGCCCTTGGCCCTGGCCTGCTGCAAGGGCGAGCCCATCGCCGAGGTCTCGGTCGAGCTTTGCCGAGCCGCGGAGGACAAGCTGCCGTATATGAAGTGGAAGATGGAGGACGTGCTGGTGACGAGCGTCAGCCCGGGCGGCTCGAGCCAGGGCGGGGAAACCGTCCCCATGGAAGCGGTGTCGTTCAACTACGGCAAGGTCACGTGGACGTACACCGAGAGCGACCACAAGACCGGAAAGAAGACCGGTCAGGTCGAGAAGTGGTGGAACCTGACCGACAACACGGGCGGGTAGTGGTCGCGCCGCGGTTGCTCGCGCGATGCCACTGGACACTAAAGCCACGGGGCCGGGGCTTGCCGCCTCGGTCCCGTGCGCCCTGTCCCGGTACGCTTCAATTCGGCGAAGAAGTGGCTCCGTAGGGCGACCTTCCCTCGTTCCGAAGTTCTGCTTCGGAACGAGGAAGATTTTCGTAGGACGGATTGCCAATCCGTCCTACACGATTCGCTTCATCGCCGGATTGAGCTTGTTTCCCCGTTTCTTGGCAGCGACTTGAGATCTCCGGGAGGCGACGATGGCGCACATTACCCAGGAGAACCGGCAGCTTGCGGTGTTTACGCCGCTGGGCGAGGACGTGCTCCTGCTGAACGCTTTCAGCGGTCAGGAGGTGATGTCCCGGCTGTTCGCGTACCACCTGACGATGTACTCCGAGGAGGATTTCATCCCGCCCAAGGAGATCGTGGGGAAGAACATCCATTGGCGGGCCCGGCTCCCCAGCGGCGAGCCGCGGTGGTTTAACGGCTTCGTGAGTCGGTTCGCCGCCGGGGCGCGGGAAACGGGGATGCGCCGCTACGAGGCCGACGTGGTTCCGTGGCTCTGGTTCCTCACTCGCACCGCCGACTGCCGCATCTTTCAAGAGAAGTCGGTGCCGGAGATCATCGAGCAGATCTTCGCCGACCTCGGCTTCTCCGACTACGAGGTCTCCGAGATCAAGGAGGATCACCGCAAGTGGGAATACTGCGTCCAGTATCGCGAGACCGATTTCAATTTCGTCTCCCGCCTGATGGAACAGGAAGGCATCTTCTACTACTTCCGTCACGAAGAGCAGAAGCACATCCTGGTGCTGGCCGACCAGAAGGGGGCCTACAAGGACCTTCCCGAGAAGATGGTCGAGTACGAGTACTCGTACGGCAGCCGGCTGACCGAGGACGCCGTGACCGCCTGGGAGCACAGTTTCGAGTACACGCCGGGCAGGTGGACCCAGACCGAGTACAACTTCATCGATCACCCCCACCGCGCCGCGAAACCTCCGGCCGATCTGATGAAGCAGACCAAGCCCTCCTTGGTCCAACTGACGAAGATCGAGAAGTACGAGATCTACGACTACCCCGGCGAGTACGACAAGAACCCGGAGGGCAAGAGCTACACCCAGGTCCGCATGGAAGAGGACGAAGTCCCCTACGATCAGGCCCAGGGTGGGGGCACCTGCAAGACCTTTGGGGTGGGCGGAAAGTTCACCTTCAAGAGGCACGACTGCGCCGCGGAGCAGGGCAAGACGTACGTGATTACGTCGATCCAGCATTCCGCCCAGGAACCCACGCAGTACGGCACCGGGGAGTCGGCCGGCTTCGAGTACGGCAACAGCTTTACCTGCATTCCCGACTACGTGATCTTCCGCCCCGCGCGGACCACGCCCAAGCCGATCGTCCAGGGCTCGCAGACGGCCGTGGTCACCGGCCCGGCCGGCGAGGAGATCTGGCCCGACAAGTACGGCCGCGTCAAGGTCCAGTTCAACTGGGACCGCGAAGGCCAGCGCGACGAGAAGACGTCGTGCTGGATCCGCTGCATGCAAACCATGGCCGGGAAGAACTGGGGCGCGATGTATATCCCCCGCATCGGTCAGGAGGTCGTGGTCAGCTACCTGGAGGGCGATCCCGACCGGCCACTGATCACCGGGCTGGTCTACAATGCCGACCAGACGCCCCCCTATCCCCTCCCACAGGAGAAAACCAAGAGCTATATTAAGACCAATTCCACCCTCGGCGGCGACGGCTACAATGAAGTCCGCTTCGAGGACAAGAAAGACCACGAGCAGATCTTCATGCATGCCCAGAAGGACATCGACGTCCGCGTGCTGAACAACTCGCGGGAGCGGGTCATTGCCAATCGCCACCTGATCGTGGGCTGGGAAAAGGACGGCCAGAAAGGCGGCGACCAGAATGAGATGGTCTACCGCGACAAGCACCTCAAGGTCCACCGCAATCAGGTCGAGCACATCGGCGGCGACGTGCAGCTCTTGATCGGCGGCGTGGACGGGCCCGGCAACCAGGACATCGTCATCAAGGCCACCAAGAAGGAACTGATCGAGGCCGACAGCCACGTACACGTCAAAGGGAAGCGGCATGAGAAGATCGACGTCGATCAGTCGCTCACCGTGGGCAACAACCAGCAGGAGAAGGTGGGCATGAAACACGCCCTGGAGGCCGGCCAGGAAATCCACCTCAAAAGCGGCATGAAAATCATCATCGAGGCCGGCGTGCAGTTGTCGCTCAAGGGTCCCGGCGGGTTTGTGGACATTGGTCCGGCCGGCGTGACGATCCAGGGAACCACGGTGTTGATCAACAGCGGCGGCTCGGCCGGCTCCGGCAGCGGCTCCAGCCCCACCGCCCCCGAAGACGCCAAAGAAGCCGGCCCCGTCGAACCCGACAAGGCCGACAAACATAAGACCGGACAGAAGTCCACGCCGTTCTGAGCCCACTCGCGTCGGACGCGCATCGAGCAGGAAAGGCAGTGACGATGGGAAAACCGCCCACCATGTCGGGCGGCGGGAGGGCCGGCACGGGCCGGACCATCGCCGGGAAGTCGCCCCAAGATGTCATCGATCCTAAATGGCTCAAACAGTCGTATTTCCTCCATCGGGTCCCGCTCATCATGGAGAAGGAGGGATGGAAGGAAGGGGCAACGTTCCAACGCCTCTGGTTCTCGCTGCCGGCCAAACGAAGAACCGAGGCCAACGTCCGCACGCTCTTCGTCGATGACCGGACGATCAAGATGAATTGGGTGCTCGGGTTCGAGCGGGCCAAGGCGGTTTACGAGAAGCTGGTCCAGGAGGCCGTCAGCGGCGCCCTCTGGGATGGCAAACAGTTCGCGAAAATAGTCGCGGCGGCGGAAAAAGCCGCCCCCAAGCGATCCGAGCCGCCCTCTCCTGGCCAGCACGCGCCCGGGATACCTTTCCCGCCCGTCGCCGAGCCGCTCAACAAGTTCACCCGCTGGAAGTTGCTCGACTGGGCGGCAAGCGACCCGTCGAAATGCGCCGTCGGCGGCATGGCGTTCGACGGCCTGTTGGCGGCCCTAGGGCGGTTCGCCTTCTACGTCATCCCGGTGGGGACCGCGACGAAGCAGGGCTCCCAGGGGGTTGCCGTACACCTGGAGAAAATCGCCGTCTTCGTCCACGACAGTTTCGATTTCAACGACGACTACTCCGCCGCCACCGACGCCGCGGATCAGGTCGCCTGCGAGAAGCGACCGGAAGAAAAAGTGTGGGGCGCGGTCAAGGCATGGACCTGCTCTCAGCCGCTGGGGGTGTGGAATCTCAAGAAAGGCAAACTCCTGACTCCCACCAGCAACAAGGCCCGAATCTGGCTGAAAGTGGGTTACACGCTTGGGCACGGAAGCGTCGAGAAGAAACAACGAGACGACATGGCCCGCGACCCGCAGTCCCAGACCGACGACGACATCTACATCGGCAATGCCACCTACCGCACCTACCGCCAGAAGACGGGCCGTGGCGGCGATTTCGTCGTCTTTTCCGATGTCAAGGAATTGCCGATCGGAAAGACGCTGGCCACGCCGGTAATCCCATAACGGAAGTTGAAGCACAACCCGCAACGACAACGTCGAATACCTTGGTCTGCCCGTTCATGTGACGCGTGAAATGATACATGTGGTACTGGAAGTGACGACGGGCCCGGCGACGGGCAAGAAGATCGCGCTGAGGGCCGGCCAGACCTTTCAGGTGGGCCGCACCGAATGGGCCGATTTCGCCGTTCCAAAGGACGAACAGATGTCGAGCGTCCATTTCGCCCTGGAAACCGACCAGAGCGGCTGCTGCGTCAAGGACCTGGGCAGCACCAACGGGACCTTCCTGAACCGCCGGCGGCTCAAGGCCCAGGAAAAAGTTCCGGTTGGCGACGGCGCCGAAATCCTCGCCGGCCGAAGCGTCTTCATGGTGCAGATCCGCGGCGAGGGGGCCGACGATGCGGCGACCACGTCGTTGCGCTCGCCGCTGGTGTCCAGCCGCATCACCGGGCGAGTGTCCAAGCGACAGCCGGCCCCCGCCTACATCGCCCAGGCCCCCATCGCCCAAGAGCGCTCGTTCACGGCGGAGAAGTGCGACTCGGGCCTCAGCCTCTGCCGGGGAAGCGTCGACGAGGTTTCGCCGAGCGAGCTGGCGACCACCCTGTGCAGCGTGCTGCCCATCCATTTGATCGTCGATTTTAGGAAGCTGAGCGAACCGCGGCCCGCCGAGCTCGCCGCCCCGAACTATCTGTTCGGCTGGCTGCCGCCGCAGGCCGCGGACCTGGTGTCGCCGATCGTCGTCTCGCAGGACGAATATCTCTCCTGGCCGACTCTGCTCGACGAGGGCTGGGGCAACGACGCCGTGGTC
>CAYTJV010000265.1:0-984 GCA_964438165.1 uncultured Planctomycetaceae bacterium
ATAGGCGAGCCCTAGGAGGTGGTTGGTCGCGTCGCCGCGGTCGGCAGCCGGCGATCGGTTCAATTCCTCGCGGACGATTCGCTCCAGCGACCAGGCGTCGCCCCGAGCGCTGGTCCAGGTTGCCCCGTCAGGAAGGTAATGCGACAGACCGATCAGCTTCTGAGAAAGATCCACGCCCGGCACGCAGGAGAGCTTCTCCGTCTCCACCAGGCTGCTCACCGTGCCTCGCCAGTCTCCGATGCGGATTTCGTAGCTCTCGGGCACGGCCGACTGGGCCAGCACGGCCAACAGCTCGCCGGGCGAATCCTGAAGGGCGTAGCCCACCCGGGCCAGCGCCTTGCCGTCCTCGACCGCCAACAGACGGTAGCCCGCGCACGGGTAATTGTAGCACAGGGCCCCGATTCCGCTCATCGCGCTTCCAGCCGAGCTGCCGTAATGGATCTCGGTATCGCATCCGAACGCCAGGCAGAATTTGAGGATCTGCGAGGGCGGGTTGTCGTTGGTGTTGAAGGGATCGTGGAAACGTTGGGCCACGACCGCGCGGACGCGATCGCGAAGGGCCGCCATTTGCGGGCTCAGGGTGGGCCTGGCCTTCGCGGGGGGCTCGGATGAAGGCTTCTCCGGATCGGGGGCGACCGATGGCGCTGCTTTCTTGGCGCCTTCCTTCCTGATGTCTGGGCGGTTGGTACCTTCCTTCTTGGCGTCTTGGTCGGGAACAGATGGCTTCTCGGTCGCGGTGGCTTCTGGGGCCGGCTTAGGGGCTTTCCCCGGAACCGGCGGCTTGTGCCCGGGAGCCGGTTTCTGACTCGCGGGCGCCGTCGGCGCGCTTTTCGCAGTCGGCTTCGACGTCGTACCCGAGTCGGTTGAACCGGCCGGGGAATTCAGATCGACCGTCGCATCGCCGAGGCGTGCGGTGGGGCGGCGGGGGGCCTCTGCCGCCCGTTCGCCCCCCCGAGGCACCCCGACCCTGGCCCAGCTTGCCCC
>CAYTJV010000265.1:994-10380 GCA_964438165.1 uncultured Planctomycetaceae bacterium
CTCCTGAGAAGCCAACGATCACTCGGCGGTTCCGGACGACGTGTCGGCTGGCGCGTCCGCACTCGCCTTGGCGGCTGCTTGTTTCTTTGCTTCGGCTGCTTTCTTGGCCTCGGCGGCGGCCTCCTCGGGCAGCGGTCGATCGACGAGGAACCCGCCTTCCGCCCCGCGGACGTTGTAGGTATTGTTCTCCGCGCCGCAGCCATAGGAATCATTCCCGCCGTAGTCGATGACGAAGCTGAAGTTCCCGCCGCACTGGGGCAACGGATGATAGGAAATGTCGGGGGCGGCGTACCCCTGACTGTACCCAAGATAGACGTCGTTGCCGGTATAGTCGAAGAGGACTCCCAAGCCGGCCTGGGCCCCGTTGCCCTGCGTGCCGCCGCCGGTCGCTTCATAGCGGTCGTTTCCGGCGAAGTCGAAAAGTCCCCCCGTTGCATCGTCCCAGGCGAATCCCAGTCCCATGATCGTCCCGCCGTAGGTATCGTCGCCCTCGTCGTCGAAGCAGAAACCCGCGGCGTAGTGGCAGCCGAAGCCGCACGCGAAGCGCTGGAACTCCTCTTGGCCGCGCGGGCCGCCGCTGTAGGCCTTGCGCGTGCCGCCGTAGCGGCGATCGTTGCCGCCGAAATCGCGAGCCATACCGAGGCCCAGCCAATAGCCGCCTCCGTGGGAGATGTAGTCGTATTCGTAGACGTCGTCGCCGCCGCCGTCGAGGATCACGCCGATTCCCCCGTTGCCCGCCTGGCGGAGCCCGGCGCCCACGCCTTGCGACCACCCCTCGTACCCCGGGGTCTCGGGATACGAATCGAGATACAGCCCGCCGGCATAGTAATGGTCCTTGCCGTCAAGGTCATCCAACACGCCGAAACCGAGCGGGGCGCCGAAGCCCTGGGCCCACATGGCCGCGCGGTAGGTGTCGTTGCCGGCACGATCCAGCAGGATCCCCAATCCCCCCAGCGCTTGCCCCTGAAGGCGGCGCAGGCCGGCGTAATAGTCGTCGCCTTCGAAATCCACGAGGATTCCCACCCCGCAGAGGGCAGATCCCTGGGCGACGTCTTGGGCCCGGTAGACGTCGCGTCCTTCCAGGTCCACGAGCATCGAGATGCCCAGGACGGCGCCCCCCTGAATGCCCGACCTGGTCCCCTCATAGCGATCGTCGCCGGCGAGGTCGATGAGGATCAGGACCGGCCGCTCGAGCGACACGATGCCCTCGCGATAGGTGTCATCGCCGCCTAGGTCGATCACCGCGGCCACCTCGTCCATCTTGTCGAGAGCGTAGACGTTCTTGTCTTTGCCGCCGACGATGATCGTTCCGGCCGCCGTGACGATCTTCCGCACCACCCGACCCGTCACCCCCTCAACCCGGACATCGCCTTCCTCCGGCAGCGCCTTGAACTGGTGGATCAGTTCCGGATCGGTCAGCGGCGCGAGGGCATCGGCCGCATTGAACCAGGCCTGCCGGTCCATTTTCTCCATCAGGTCGCACAGACGGCGCCCGGTGCCGCGGTCATTTAAGGTGTGCCCATTGGTGTTGTTCCCGACAAACACGGGGTACAAGTTGTGGGCGAGCTCCGCCACTTCGCTGGCGGTGAGCGGGGCCAAGGCTGCCGCATAAGCCATTTGGGCCCCAGTGAGCGCCTGCTCGACAACGTCCAGGGCCAGCTCGATCGAAGTCACTTTGGCAAACGTGCGCGGCTCCCGGACGCCACAGTCCATTCGGGCACGCCCCATCGCCAGGGCCTGGACGAATCCCTCGTGGTTGCCCCGCAAGAAACGATGCAGGTGCCGTGTGAACTTCTCGGCCTCGGCTGGGGCCTCCAGCGGGTGCCGCACTAGGTAATCGTACCACCTCAGGCGGCAATTCCCCGTCACTTCCGAGGTGCTCATCTCGCCGGCGGTGCTGTCGAGCTTCATCGAGGTGTAGGAGCAGAATCGCTGGAATGCGTACTGCGCCTTGCGCGTCGCAAGCCCGTCGCGGATTTCCTGTTTCACCAGCGCCATCAGGCCGGGCGCCAACGGGTTGCCGACCGTTTCGCGATCCTCGTCTTTTGGCTCAACGGCCTTTGAGGCGCCCGGTTTCGGCGGCGTGGTTTTCGACTCGTCTGGGGCAGCGATGGAAACGGAAACCGCCCAACTGAGGACCGCGCAAACAACAAGTGGGGCACAATTCCATCGTGCCCGGCTCGCTGGAAGTGGACCACCCGGGCACGTTGGAAGCGTGCCCCACGGCCGTAAGGACGGAAACTGCCCGAAACGCACTCCCCGTAGCATTCCACATCTCCCGTGGTCGGATCGAGGCATCTAGTCCATGCGGGGTCGAGCCCCTGGGCAAGCCCGACAAGATCTTCCCTAATCTAACCATTCCGCCCAGGGTGACAGAGACGCCATCCTCGTTGGGGTGCGCGCAAGGCCAGAATCCCAACATTGGAAGGAATCGACGGTGGCTTGTCAATAATCCAAGCGAAGCCCTTGCGCATCGTCCTTGTGCTACTGCAACTCGCTTCGGCGCGCTCGAGCCCATTTCTTGAAGCATCGCGGTTCGATCCCCACACTCCGCGCGGTCGATTGCGGAAATCCGCGGTTTATTTGTGAAGATTCTTCACCGGCGTCGCACCGGCGGCTTGCGACGGAAGGGCTTTTGCAGCGCGGCCAGACAGACTTCCTGGCGATCATGCGCCAACTGCCGGACCTGCACCAGGTTGTAGCCCCAGCCGCGGACCCGCTCGATCCATTCGGGCAGTTGATCGGCGAGTTGCCACTCGAACAACTTGAGCGTCAACAGCATCCCCCGGATGCTCGCCTCTCGGTGCGTGACGATGGCTTCCACGGCATCCAGCGTGTACTGGGGCGCGACGTTCATGTCGGCCATCAGCCACCGCACGGCGCGGAACTCGCGGCGGCGCACCTGGACCACGCGGTGGCGGATGTGCGTGAACCGGGGATGCGCGAGCACGGCCGGCGCCATCGCCGCCGGATCGATCCCGAGCACATGGCAACCACGAGCCAGCAGGGCTTGGGTCGCCCCGCCCGGCGCGCTGCCGATCTCCGCGCATTTTGTCCCAGGCGAGATTGGCAATTGCGACCAGCGCAGGGCTTCTTCCATTTTGAGCCACGCGCGGGAGACGGCATCGGGCGGGAGCTCCAGCGGCATGAGCCCCCCCGGCCATTGCCATGGGGCCGAGCGGGCCCGATGGAACCCTACCCACCACTCGCCGGGTCGCACAATCACGCAATCGAGCACCGGATCGCCCATCCGCGCCGGCTGCCGCAAGTCGAATGACTTCGCGGGAAGTTGCCCCGGTCGTGGGCACTGCGCGGCGATGGCCTCGGCGATCTCCACCGCGGTCGTCGTGATCGACGGCTCGAACCCTCGCTCGCCGGGCGCCGCCGCATCGCGCTCCCACACGTGGATTCGCTTCACGGGGCGATCGTCCCACACGCGCCAAACCTCGCGCGCCAAGGCGTCCCGATCCTCTCCGAGGACTTTGCCGAGCGAAAAACCGTAGGCCCGGGCGAACACCGAGTCCAAATCGAAATCGTCCGCCAGCGCGTGATCCGCAGCGAGTTTGAACGTCAGGAACCCCGGCCGGGAGTAGGCGAACCGCACTGCCGGCCAGCGCCGCGCCAGCTCGTTCTTCACGGCCGGCTCCGCGCCCACTTGACACGTCACGAACAGAAACTCCACCCGATCCGACATAGAGTCCCACGCCTCGATCGTTGTATTCTACGGTCCGAGGAGTATCGCTGTCCGGAGCGAACCGTGTCAAGGGGCGGTTGACGGTTGCTCCCCTGCCCTGGAATAATGGGCAAGGCCGGGTACGGCCGATGCCTGTCTCGATTTCGGCACCGGAGTCTCGTCGCGCGAAGATGCTACCCCAAGTCGTGCTCAAAACACAGAAGGCATGCACCTTCTCCAGTCGCCACCCGTGGGTCTTCGACAAAGCGATCGACCGGATCGAAGGCGCCCCGTCGGACGGCGACGAGGTGGAACTGGTGACGCACCGCGGCAAGTTCGTGGCGCGAGGGGTTTTCAACAGCCGCAGCCGGATTCGCGTCCGGTTGTTTACCTGGACCGCGGGCGAGTCGCTCGACGAGGCGTTCTGGCGGCGGCGGCTCGAAAGCGCGATGGCACTGCGCAAGCACTTGGGCTATGACGACCCTCACGGCGCGGCCCGGCTCGTCTTCAGCGAAGGCGACGGGTTGAGCGGACTGGTGGTCGACCGCTATGCCGACTATCTGGCAGTCCAGGTGACCTCGCTCGGGATGGCATTGCGCTTGCCGCTGATGACCCGGCTTCTCGTGGAACTGGCCAATCCTCGCGGCATCGTCGTGCGCACCGAGCGCGGCATGACCCAGGCCGAAGGGCTCGACCTGCGCGACGGGCCCTATTGGGGTCAATCGCCGGAGGCGCCCGTCGTGGTCCTCGAAAACGGCCTCCGCTGGCAAGTGGATCTCCTGGAAGGCCAAAAGACCGGCTTCTACCTCGACCAGCGGGAGAACCGCCGGGTTGCCGCCCGGTACGTGCGCGGGCGCCGGGTACTCGACATGTTCTGCTACACGGGCGGATTCAGTATCGCTGCCAGTGTTACCGGCCAAGCATCGGAAGTGCTCGCCTTCGACTCCAGCCAGAAGGCCGTTGAATTGGCCCGATCGAACGCCGCACTGAACTCGGTCACGAACATCCGCTTTCAAGCCGGCGACGCCTTCGACGTGATCAAGTCGCTGGCCGCGGCCGGCGAGCGTTTTGGGGCAGTGATCCTTGATCCGCCCAAGTTCGCCCGCACCCGCGCCGCCCGCGAAGAGGCCCTCCGCGCCTATCACTGGCTCAACCGGATAGGAATTGGACTCCTGGAGCCCGAGGGGATTCTCGTTACGTGCAGTTGCTCGGGCCTGATTACGCGCGAAGATTTTCTCGATGTTCTCGCCGGCGCTGCGCAACAGGCACGCCGCCACGTCCAGGTACTCGAGCAGCGGGGCGCCTCGCCAGACCACCCCGTGGCCGTCAACTGTCCGGAGAGCGAGTACCTCAAGTGCTTCGTTTGCAGGGTACTGTAGCAGGCACACTCCGTGTGCCGTCCGCGCTTGGCAGCGGGACGGCACATCCATTGCGAATCGTGCCCAAAGGCACTGACCGCGGGTTACCCCCGAGGGCGTCCCAGCGGATGCGCCCGCACACACCCTCCCAGGGTGAGAGCTCGCGGATTGCGTCGGCGATTCGGGCGCGATTCAGACCCGCCTTGCGCACGGCGGTCACCACGAGCATCACCGCGTCGTAAGTGGCGGCTGCGGCGTAATCCGGCGGTTTCCCGACGCGGCGGGCGAACGTTTCGACGAACTCGCTGCGGTTTTCGCCGGGCGCATACAACAGCGGGAACACGACGTCCCCGGCCGCGCTTCCCGCCAGCTCGACAAACCGGCGTCGTCCCATCCACGGCCCGCCGAGAATCGGCCCTCGGTAACCCGCCTCGCGAAGGCCCAAGAGCAACCGCCCGCCCGCCGCCGGTCCGGCCAAGAGGACGACCGCGCGAGGTCCCGACTGCACGACCCGGGCCACAACGGCCGAAGGGTCGCCGGGCACCGCGGGATACACGAACTGCTGCCGCGGCGCGAGGTTGCGCCTGCGCAGCGCGCCGGTCAACTGGCCAAGAAACACGCGCGAATCGTGGTCATCGGCTGCGACCACCACGAACGCGTCGTGCGCCTTGATACGGATAAGTCTCTCGGCCAAGAGCGGCGCGAGCACGTCGTCGCCCGGCAGGCAAGAGAACATCCACGGCACGAAGGCCGAGTTGACGCTGCGGTCGGTGCTCACGGGACTGACGATGGGGAGGAGGGCCTTGGCGGCGATCTGCTCGGCCAGATGGGTTGTGGCCCCGTCGGGCCCCCCCACGATGGCCCAAACCTTGTCGGCGTACACCATGCGCGTGGCGTGCCGCGCGCCGCCGATCCAAGGATTGTCGGACCAGCGGGCCACAAGGCGAAACGGCTTGCCGCGATAGCCTTCCTGGCGATTGGACTCCTCGATCGCCAGTTGCGCCGCGGACCATAGGTCGCCGGATTCCGGGTGCGCCGGATCTTCGGGACCGAAGTAGCCGATCCGCACTTCCGCCGCGTCGGCGGGCTCGGCGAGCTCGCGGCCCGGGCCGGCATACTCCAGCGGCCGCTTGCGCCCGTCGTGGTACACGGCCCGGCCGGCGTCAGTCTTCCGCGGACCGACGGCGGGCTCCGCGCCGACGGCCGTGGCGCCAAGGACCAGGAGGGAAGCGGCAACGACAATCAGCCTACGGCAAATCACAGGGTTTCACGTGGAAAGGTTTATCGACTACTGGGCCGCGGGTTTGGCAATCGTCTCGCCGCGGTCGCCGGGGGCTCGCTGCTGGCCGCGGGGAATGGCCAGGGCCTCGCGGGAAAGGTAATTCCATTTGCCCTTCTCGTACTTGGCGAGATACACCTCGCCCATGTCGTCCAGCACGGCGCTGAAGAGGATGTCGCCGGTCACGCCGTGCCAGGGCTGGGTGCGGTAGGCCAAGACGTCGCGAATCTTCGCGCGGTTCAGCCCGGCCACCTGCGTCGCCCAAATGAGCATGTTCATGCCGTCGTAAGCGTGGGCGGCTTGGGTCTCCACTTCCGTGTCGTTGTATTTCTCGTCGTTTTCGAAGTGCTGGCGGAACCGCTCGCGGAAGGCGTCCAACTTGGGGTCCTTGCGGTCGGGGTTCCAAGGATAACAGCAGATGACCCCCTCGGCGTTCTTCCCGGCGATTTTCACGAACTCCTGGGAAGCGCACCGATCGCAGGCGAAGAAGGGCTGTTTCATGCCTCGGGCGCGCATCTGATTGAGGATCTTTCCCCCCTCGATGTCGTCGCCCCAGTGGACCACCGCTTCCACCTTGGCGGCCTCGATGCGGTCGAGGTGCAGCGAGAAGTCGGACAGCCCGAGTTGGTAGGCCATTTCCACCGGGACGGGACTCGCCAACCGTCGGGCGGAATCGCGGATCTCGCGCACGCCGAAGCGGCCGTAGCGGTTGCTGGCGCGGATGATCCCCACGCGCTTCATCTTCAGTTTCCGGAACAGGTAGTCGGCCAGAAGGTAGTTCATCTGCCGGTCGTCGCCCAGGCAGCGGAAGACCCAGGGAATGTTGGTCTCGATGAACGTGGGGTCGGTGTCGCCGGTGTTCATCATGGGGAGCTCGGCCTTCAGGGCGACACGGATGGCGATGTGGCTGTTGGCCCCGTCGATCGTGCCGAGGATGGCCCAGACGTTGTCCTTGTAGGCCTGCTTGATAATCTCGTTGCCGGAGGAGCCCCAAAGGCCGTTGTCGTTGCTGACGACCAGCTCGAAGGGGATTTTTCGCCGCAGGTAGCCGCCTTGGGCGTTGGCCTCCTCGATGGCGAGCCGGCAGCCCTGGAGCATCTTCTTGCCCAGCGGCTCTTCGTGGCTTTTTCCTCCGGTGGCGATGGAGACGGTGGCCTCGATCGGCCCGATGAAGCCGATCTTCACGGTTTTCACGTCCTCCGGCTCGGGGAGCGTTCGACCCGCGCCCCAATACTCCATCTGCACGAGGAAGTGGCGCTTGTGCGGGGCGACGTGGCGGAAGGGCTCCAGGTCGCGCGAGGTGTGGCCGTAGTTCTCGTCGGTTTTCAGCGGCAGGTCGGGCCATTGGTAGGCATTGAGCGAATTCGCTGCTTCCAGAATCTTGAGCGTTTCGGCATCCACGGCGAAAGGCGGGCGCCAATCGGACGGCTTCGACGGCTTGGACCCGGGGTCCGCGTGGACCGTCCAGGGGAGAATCGCAAGAATCGCGAGCGTCAGGATCGAGTATCGCATGGCATGGTCTCCTTCTATTTTCTGCCCGAGGGCGAAGCGGCCGTGGTGTGCTTGCTACGGAGCCAATCGGGATTGGCCTTGACGCCGGGGTAGTAGCCGTCGCCGATGGCCCAACCCAAGCCCTTGCCCGTTCCGGCCCAGACGTCGTTGCCGTCGATCTCCACGGCGATCTGGAAATTCTGGGGCACTCCCTTTTCCATGTCGACCTCCTTGAGCAGCCGGCCGCTGCGATAGACCTGGGCCTTGCCGAGCAGCGTCTTGGGGTCGCGGGTATAGGCCACGTAGGTGTCGGTGCGGAAATCGGCGACGACGCCGAGCCCCTTGTCGTGAGAGAAATAGCATTCGTTGGAGCTGCGGGCCTTGACGTTGTTGGTGAAATCGCTGGGCAGGCCGGTCTCCTTGGCATAAAACCCGCGCCAATGCCGCCCGTCGTAGCGGCAGGTGCCGAAGTACGTGGAAATCCAGAGGGCGTCCTCGACGTGGCTTGCCCCGGTGACGATCACGTGGATGATGCCGTCGTCGCGATACAGGTCGATCTCCATCTCGCCGTCCGGATCGAGGTAGACCTTCCAGGGATCGCCTTTGCCCGAGTTTGCGACCGCCACGTCGTATTCCAGGCACCCGCTGCCCCAGACGCCCAGGTACACCTTGCCCTGGTCGTACGAGACGGCATAGTTCCAGATCTCTTCCATGGGGGCGTTCTTCTCGGTGAAGATCGTCCACTGGCGGGTCTTGGTGTTGTAGCGGCTGGCCCCGGCCGTGGTCGCGGCCCAAAGGTTGTCGTGCTCCATGCACACTCCGTAGACCACGTCGTTGACCAGGCCGCTGTTGAGCTGATGGAAGTGGTCGAAGCGTCCGCCGCTGAAGCGGGCCAGACCGCCGCCGAAGAGCCCCAGCCATACGTCGCCGGTCTTCGGGTCGACGTCGATCGCGGTCACGACCTTCCACGGCAGCCCGTCCTTCTCCTTCCAGGAGCGGAACTTGCCGGTCCGCTTGTCGTAGCAGGCCAGCCCGTCTTCCGTGCCGACCCACACCTTCGGGCCGTCGGCCTTCACGGAGAAGATATGATCGTTGGGCAGGCCGTCGGCCGTGGTGAAGTGCTTCCAATGAGTATACACATAGGGAAGCTCGTTATCCGCGGCGCGCGCCGGGGAAGGCGATTTGCCCGGCTTGGCGGCCTCGGGCGCTTCCGCGCCGATGCCCGGCAGGGAGACCACAGCGGCCGCAAGGATGGCGACCGCGATAACAGAGAATCTAATGATGCAGTTCATTCGGGGGTCCTTTCCTTCTCCTAGGAAGACGACCTTTCATTTGTGCCCCGGAGGGGCAATTTGACAATACGCCGCCAGTTCAGAGGCTGTCCATCTGCTAGCAGCAAACGGTTTTCTACCCATTCCCCATTAAGTTTGGACGTTGACAGCTAACGTCTTCCCCACCGGCCTCGTGCCGGTGGAAAGAGGTTTGGCAACTACGGCGGTCACACGACATCAACTTTCGTCACGGCCGGTTTTCGATCTTCCCCACCGGCCTCGTGCCGGTGGAAAGAGGTTTGGCAACTACGGCG
>CAYTJV010000266.1:0-10363 GCA_964438165.1 uncultured Planctomycetaceae bacterium
CGAGAGCCGCGGATCAGTTCCGAAAGCGTGGTGCCGTTCAGCCTCTCCAGCGAGCCCTGGCAAACCTCGTCGAAGTGCCTCCGCATGCAGTCGATCAGGTCCTCGTCCGGGATCAGCCCGTCGCTCTCGCCCCGGAAATAATAGAAGGAATCGATCAGTTCCTCGACGGTCTCCGCGTAGTCCTCCCGATTGATGCAGGGCGAATCACAGAACGCCTCGACCAGCGCCCGCACGGCCCGGACCTGGCCCTATGTGGCCGATACCGGGTTAACTGCCGCGGCGGGTCAGTCGGGCGATGAAACGATTCTGCTCGTCCGAGTCGCGGACCGCCGCGGCCATTCGAATTTGACCGTGGCCCGCAGCAACGACGGCGTGTC
This sequence comes from uncultured Planctomycetaceae bacterium, assembly GCA_964438165.1. Classification (GTDB taxonomy): domain Bacteria; phylum Planctomycetota; class Planctomycetia; order Pirellulales; family Thermoguttaceae; genus CALFBP01. The sequence goes on from CAYTJV010000266.1 coordinate 378, forward strand.
GAATTGGCACATCGACTCGAAGCCCAGTTTCGCCGCCGATCCGGCAAATTACACGGAAGAAGCGTGGGGCGTGGAAGATCCCCGGCTGACCTGGGTCGAGGATCGCAAGCAGTGGATCATCGCCTACACGGCCTACTCGCCCAGCGGACCGCTGGTGTCCTTGGCGGAAACGAAAGACTTCGCCTCCTTCTCCCGGCTCGGCCCGATGATGCCCCCCGAGGACAAAGATGCGGCCGTCTTTCCTCGACGCTTCGGCAATCGGTACGCAATGATTCATCGGCCGGTATCCGCGGGGAGTTCGGGCGCGCACGTCTGGCTTTCCTTCTCGCCGGATCTGACTCATTGGGGCGATCACCATATCCTCTTTCACGCACGGCGCGGGGCCTGGTGGGACGCCAACAGGATCGGCTTGAGCCCGCCCCCGCTGGAAACTCCGGAGGGCTGGCTGCTCCTTTATCATGGCGTGCGAGTCACGGCGGGGGGATGTCTCTATCGTCTGGGACTGGCCTTGTTGGACTTGGAGGATCCTTGTCGGGTCCTGCGCCGCAGCGATGAATGGATCTTTGCGCCCGAGATGCCCTACGAGCGCCAGGGGGATGTCAACGGCGTGGTATTCCCCTGCGGTTGGATTTTGGACAAGGCCAGCGGCACGATCCGCCTTTACTACGGAGGAGCCGACAGTTGTTTGGCGTTGGCCACCGCCCAACTCTCCGATCTACTGGCGTACCTGCGCACGTGCCCTACACCCCAGGCTCGCAAGCGCAGGGGCATGACGTTGTCCGAATGATGCCCGTGCGCGGGCTAGGAGAGGCACAGCCTGGCGAGGATGACCCAGGGCCCGCCCGGCACGCGCTCGAAAAGATGGCCGACACAGGTGATCTTGCCGTCGCGGCATTCGTGTTCCCAGGTCTGAAGCGGGATGTTGGTCGCGGCGTCACGGTGGTCGAGAATGTTCCCCGGTTTCCCGAAGACCATTCTCCACGTCCGAAGCCGACAACTCAGGAAGGCCACCCGAATCTCATGACTCCCCGCACGGCCGTGCTCATACAAGAAGAAGGCATTCAGCACTCTTGCACCGAGGACTTGGAGCGCCTGGATGAAGTCTGCCTTGGTCCCTCGGGATTCCGGGCTCATGACGGTGACGCCCGTCCTTTCCGAAGCGGTCATGGCGTTGTCGATGTAGTTCATGGACTGCTCTGCTAGGCCCTCCTGACGCGCCTTTGCACGTCAGTCTCCAGGGCGCCGAATACGCCCTCGTGCCGTTGGATGGTCAACTCCAACACCTGCAACAGCCGCTTGGCCGTGTACAGATTGCTGACGATCCGTTGCGTGATGACGATCGGCTGGCTCGGAACCCCGAAGGGCTGCGAATTGAGCCCGAAGTCGATAATCAGCTCTTCAGGCGTGCCCGTCACTCGGCAGAAGTTGGCATACGAGGTCAGCGCATGGGAGTCATCGACTTGGACCTCGACCCGCGGTTGCTGATCTCGCGGATTGGAAATCTCTTGCGGAGGCGCGGGGGCAGGTCCTACGGCATTGCCGCCGTCATGATGCTCTGCACTTGCCATACATTTCTCCTTCTTTTCTTCTCAGGGCAGGGGCAGCCAGTACGGCTTTCCCGTGCGCGGTAAAGAGGTCACTTGCTTTTCCCAATAAGCGGCAAGCTCTGCAAGAACCGCCGCCCGAAACTCGTCTGCGTCTTCAGGAGCATCGGCGGCTTGGGCCACTACCCAGGGGATATCGATGCCCGTATCCCATAATGCCCAGTAGAGGAACGTCTCGCGTCCCAGCCAGACATGCTCGGCATTGGACCAGAGGGCCGCGCCTTTGGCTGCGCGGTACTCGAAGCGGAAGAAAGCGTCCGCCGCAAAACGGACGGCACGCCGCAAAGATAGCCGACGTGCGCGGCATCGGACGGATCTCTGGCGACCGCTCGGGCGGTCTGCCGGCCGCAAGGCAAGACTGGTGTTCATCATCTCGCTGGTTCTCCTGGTAGCGCAAAGCAAACCTCTGGCGGTCCCACGAACCGCGCCGGGCCGGATCGCATCGCTGCACCGGCTCTTTTCGCCGGACGGGCAACCTGGCGGCGGCTCCGTTACTCTTGGCTGGCAAGGCGGTCGCCGTCGCTGGAATCCCCGGTGCTCTTCGCGACCCCTTTTCTTTTCATGCGGCGAGCCCTCTTGTCGTCCGTCTTCTGCTTCTTCTGAAGGTCTCGCTGCCGTTTTGCGTAGGTGTTGTTGTTTCGTGCCATGAATCCTCCATCTCGATTTCGACGATTGATGTCGACCTGCCCGGGATGACTTGACCCGGCCCCGATGCCGCGGGATGCCTTCAGTCATTACACACCGGATGGAGTGCGGCAACGAGATCTTGTTTTTTGGCGAGGCGGGACTCCTCGAGGGCGTCCGATTGAAGGCAGATGCAGTTGGCGCCCTGTTCGGTGAAGTCCTTGACTTTGCGGTGCTGGTCAAAGGGCTGGGAGAAATCCTCGGTGTGACCGACATAGAGGGGCACGAGCCGGCGGGCGCCGTTTGTGCCGTGCGAACGATTGCCGATGACGTAGACCCCGCTGATCTTGCGGAATCGCGTCCCCAAGGGATAGACCTTGAACCGATACGCCTTACCCGATTTGCCTTTGAAAACCATTCTGCCGAGAGCTGCCATGGGTCGCTCCTTTGCTAGTGAAACAGAAATCAACTACTGGACCTTGCCCCCCTGCTTTGCTTCCCGGGGGACGATTGCTTCGCCGGTGGGGACTTGAGCTTCCGGGCACGACCTCGGACAGTCGGATAGGACGCCCGTTTTGGGTGCTCATATCGCTCGGCCCGGAGAAACCAAAAGGCCAACCCGCCGGTGTTGTGATACGCCCCCGGTGTGGCGGTCCCGTGAGCGACCTTGGCGCGGACCCCCAAAGACCCCTTCTTGCCCGTCTTCTTCCATCCCAGGCGCTCCATCATCATGCGGACCACCACGCCGACCGCCTGCCGCAAGCGTTTCGTGCGACGCGGATGTTGGGAGGAGAGAAACCCGTCAACGGAAGGCTGTGCTTCCAGCTCTCGCACCACGCCCGCCAAAGGAGGCCGGTCGTGATGGATCTCGGATTCCTCCATGCGGCGCTGGCGGGCCTCGTCGTTGAAGAACTTCAGCACGTCGTCAAACGGCTGTTCCAGGTCGTTGAGCACGTCGGCAAAGGTCCGGCCCTGGCGATCTTGGAGAAAATCCTGACGGGTGACGGTCACTCGCGGCATGTCCCCCTCTACGTAATGCTTGGATAAAATTTCACTTTTGCACCTACAAGAATTGTATCTCTATACCCGGGCGCCCGCAAGGGGTCTCCTCCACAACCTCAACAACTCCCCGTGGACAAGAGAGGGGAGAGCGGGCCCGCGGCGAAGCTTTCGCCACCGGCGCGTGCGGGCACATCCGGTCGCCTATCGAGCGCCTGCCAGCAGCGGGAAAACGACTCTGAAAATAGAATCTGCTCCCAACCGAGCCCGAGGCCCAACGGGAGCAGACTGGATTCGGACGCTGCGGCCGATCAATCGCTTACCAACTGCGCCGGCGGCCACCGCCGCCGCCACCGCCACCGCCTCCGCGCGGCCGGTCCGACTTGGGCCGGGCTTCGTTGACGGTAATCGACCGCCCGCTGATCTCGCGGAGGTTCAATTCCTGGATCGCCGTGGCTGCCTCCTTGCCGTCGACCATGTCGACGAAGGCGAAGCCGCGGGGCCGGCCCGTCTCGCGATCCTTCACAATGCTCACGGTCGAGACCTTCCCGTACTGGGCGAATGCCTGCCGGAGGTCATCCTCCGTGGCCGTGTGCGACAGATTGCCGACGTAAATGCTGGTCATGAGATTCTCCTTCGCGGCGCGCCAAGTTACTGCGGCCTGACCTTCTCGGCCCGCGGTCCCTTCGGGCCGCGGCCTTCTTCGTAGGTCACGCTCTGCCCGACCCGCAGCACCTCGATCGCCGTTCCCTCCAGCGCGCTGTGATGGAAGAACAACTCCCCGCGCTCTCCGCTAATGAACCCAAACCCTTTGTCCGCGATCACTTTTTTGATCGTCCCTTGCGGCATCACGCCACTCCTTCAAGAAAACGAGAAAACACATCAAAGGCCGTCATCTCTTCACCCTGAGCCCCAGCCCATGAAAGAAGATTGCGGCCAACGGTAGAAGAGGAAGATCAACCGCAACTGGAGATCGGCTCCCCGATGGAGGGCAGCCGCGACGCAAATCGAGGGTGACTTAAAACGAGAGCTTTGGGAACTCACTGGGGCTCACATGGCTTCTCGCCACTACTACCGCCACTATTGTAGCACACCCGGCAACCATTGGAAGGCCGGATCGGAACAATTGTGCCTTTTCGGCCCCACACCCCCGGTACAAGGGGGTGCCAGCGTTATGCGCGGGTCTCGCGACCCCGCATTTGCTCTGAGCGAAGGTTATAGGATCCTCATACCACCGCAGCCGTCTGCGGCCGCCGTTTGCAGGGGAGTCCGATGGACTCCCACTGCGCCAAGTAGTCCGCCAACGCATCCTTCCAATGTCTCATTCCGTTGAGGCCGAGCATTTCGAGCTTGTAGTTCCTCATGGCCTCTGAGTTTGCTCGCGATGCGGGGAGCGGAAATGCCGCAGAGGTAATCGGGTTGATTTCGATCTGCTTCCTGAGAAGCCGCGCGATCTCCAGCGCGACCTCGTACCGGCTGCAGACGCCGGCATTTGTCATGTGATAGAGCCCGTAGCGCTGCGTCGCGATCAGGTCGAGAATTCCCCTGGCAAGATCCTGGGCGAACGTGGGGCTGCCGATCTTGTCCTCGACGACGTCGATTTCGTCTCGCTCGATCATGAGCTTCAGGATTTTGCCGACGAACTTCTTGTCGCGGTCAAAGCCGCCCATCATCCACCCCGTCCTAATCACGTAGGAACGGGGCACTAATGACCGAACGATCTTTTCGCCCTCCCATTTCGTCCTGCCGTACATGTTGACGGGATCCGGTTCGTCCATTTCGGTGTAAGGCTCGGGCTTGTTGCCGTTGAAAACGCCGGCCGTGCTGACGTACACCATGCCGACGCCGTGCCTTTGGCAGCACAGCGCCACGTTCTCGGTTCCAATCACATTCGTTTTGTAAGCGTGGTCCGGTTGAATCTCGCACAGGTCGACGTCGGTCTCCGCTGCCAGGTGCAGGACGATGTCAGGCGAGTGCTTGCCGAACGCAGCGGCCACTTGGGACATGTCCCGCACGTCGAGTGTCTCGATGTCCGTCTTGACGATCCTTGCGTCATCGAAATGGCTGCCCAACATGCCTGCCGCGCCCGTGGCTAGAATCCTCACGGTGTGACCCCCTCGCTCTAATATTTTCACGGCAACGAAGTCAAGTCGGACTGCCGCCGAACAGCGTCAATGTCATCAGGCGTAACGTGGTAGATGTAGATCGAGTAACCCGCCCTCGCAACCGGGTCCAGCCAACGGAAGTACTGATAGTCGCCCTCGCGTACCCAGGCGATGTCGCCCCGTCCATTGGGGATGTACCAGGGGTATCCGTGAATCACGCTCACGCTCAGCGCGTGCCACTGCGATTCCGATCCGTCACCACTCAACGCCCGTTGGCTTTTCTCTGCACTGGATGTGGGGCCCTTGGGAGGCAGCGAGAATTCAATTCCGGCCAGACGTGGATCGGTGGAACCGAAATAGGCGAGTCGCAAAGGGCGCGCCTCGGGATGCTCATCGAGCCACTTCCGCAAGTACAGCAGGTCTTGTCCCCAGTCCATGTCGCTGTCGATGAGGACTTCATGACCACGCGCGGGCCCCCCGACCAGTTCGTTGAGATACGACAAGCTGTGAGGATACACGTGAAGGCTGCTGGCAACCGACCATGCGGTACATCCGAGAACAAGACAGGCTAGGGAGCGATTGCCGCCCGTGACGGCACGGCCGGTCTTGCCCGCCCAGATCAGCGCCAGTGGAAGTATCGGCAAAACATAGCGCATGTTCTGGCGTGTTCCCGAGGAGGAGACGAATAGCAGCAGCGCCACGCCAGGCACAACGAGGAGAAGCGATTCCCGCTTCCAGTGGCTCGCATATCGTCTGGAAAGCGACATAATGCACGCCAAGAGCAGGAGCAAGAGACTGCCTAACGGCGACTTGACCAGCAGGGCGTAAGGGTAGTAGTACCACCAACCGCCCTGCCGCCACTGTCCCCGAAGGTAACTTGCATGCGCGGCTTCACCGACCTTGGCGATTTCGTCCACGCCACGCACGTAACTGGTAGGCAACGGCACGGGGAGCGACGCCAACCAGTCAGGGGCATTGATCGCGCAGTTCACTTTCTGGAGAATCCGTCTTCCCACGTGGAACTCCGCCAAGGGCCGGAAGCCATCCTCGAACAGATAGCCCAAATGGATCACATAGACACTCAAGAGCAGCATGAAAAGCCCTTGTGCCGCTTCTTCCCATGTTCGGCGCGGTCTGAGTTGACCACGGTGCAGGCATCGCCAAACAATCCAGAGCGCCGGCCACAGAAGATAGAGTATCACCCAGACATACTTTGCCAGTTCAGCCAATCCCAACAGGCACCCGACCAATGTCGCCTGTGCCCACGACGCACGCCTCAACCACTTCCAGAAGCCATAAAAGGCGGTGATCCCCAAGGCGGTCGCTGCCATGTCTCCTGTAATCACCTGTCCGTGGGCGAGGATGCTGGGAGAGAAGCACCAGAGAGTCAGGGCCAGCAGGCCCGCGCTTCCGCCGTACCACTCGCTGGCCCAGCGGAAACACACGTACCCGCCCAAGAGACTGAAGGGGATGCACGCCCAGCGCCCGAGGTTGATGAGCCAGAACGACCGAGGCCCGTTCGCAGCCATGAAGTCACGTCCGACGGCGAAGGTATCCGGAGCGCGATGCCAGTCCGTCTGGGGATCGGCCAAGAGGACCGGGATCGCCGCCAGCGAACCGACCAGAGGCGGGTTGCCGCGGTCGAGATCGAATGCGCCGGTCTGCCAGTGGCGGATGCCCGCCGCCAGATGAGCCGATTCGTCATACGTGGGAGACTGCCGCGGAATGCTCCACGCCAGCAATCCGGCATGGATGCCGAGCAGCGCGCAGGCGGCGACGCGCAGGCGTCTTCGACGGACATGGAAATCAGTAGTCATCGGCCGACAATTTCACTTGGGCCAACGGGCCGCGGATCAGCATCCCTTGCGGACTTGCCAGCGCCGCGTAGACTGCGCCATCCACTTGCTCGGAAAGGAAGCGCACGTGCCCATCGGCAAATGCCGAGTGGACCCCGCCCGAGTGAAACGAGGAGGGCCACGGCGCCTGCCCTTCAGCCTGATCGCGAGAGGAGTTGATCGCCTCCCAGCGATAAGGGTCCCGTGCGCCGTCATTGGCGCGGCGGTAATCGACGCTCCCCGCTGCACACCTCCGGTTCTCGCAGACATAGGAGCTCACGAAGAAACTGTGGTTGGTGGGCCACGGCGTCGCCCAGTTCGCCCCGTCCGCAGGGTTGTATCCGGCGCGGACGTTTTCGCTGAGCATGATCGTGTTCGAGGCGCCGTCGAAGATGGTGTCGGGCGTGTGGTAGCGCACCGTTCCTTTGCCCTGAGGCCAATTCTCCAGAAAGAAGAGGCCGGTCTGGTAGAAGAGCCTCTTATCCATCCCATCCGCCGCACCCTTGACGGGGCACGCGATTCCGTTGCCGTTGAAATCCACCGGCGCGGACATCGGAGGGCTCATCATGTGAATCGAGGACGGGCAATCGGGCGTGGGTTGGGCGTCGGACCACCCGAATCCGCCGTTGACCACGTAAGTCAGGTTCCCGTGACCGCTGACCACGGTCGGATCGTCCGGGCAAACCAGGATCGGGATGTGGATCGAGGTGAGTCGAGCATTGGCCGGGTCGTCGTGCGGAAGGTTCCAACGCCACTCGGCGGCGATGTCGGCGCGCTCCAACCACGCCAGCAGAGTGACCGCCCAGCTATGGTGCCGTTTCACGCCGTCGCTGCCGTAGTTGCCCGACGCTGGAAATCGCCTCTTGGCCGCGGCCTCGGAAAGCATGGCCAGACTCACGTTACGCAGATTATTCTTGCACGTCGCCCTGCGCCCCGCGCTTCGGGCACTCATCACCGCCGGCAGCATGAGGCCCATCAGCATGGCGATGATGGTGATTACCACGAGAAGTTCCACCAGCGTGAATGCGACCCTGCCGCGCACTACCCCCACGCGTTCCAACCGCGCAGCCGTGCAGACTTCCGAAGTCTCCAAGACTTCGGAAGTCTGGGACTTATCCTGTAGGACGGCCTTTCCAGGCCGTCCCGGATGGCCTGGAAAACCCGTCGCACTGTCCGTCGTCCCTCCCGGCGTAATATCTCCGCGCAGCAGCCCGGCCCGAACGCGGCTGACGCAGCGGTCCACGATCCGCGAATCGTGGACATAGCGAAACCATCCCGCGGGCCCCAGCCCGATGAACCTGCGCAGCAATTCCCCCCAGCCGCCCCGCCTTCCGGTCCTGGAAGCCATTAACGACAGATTGACGTCCGCCGACAACCGCGCGATTCGCCCCGTCCGTCGCCCTTCCGCTCCGCGCTGTTCCCAAGGCGCCAAATGGCGCGAGTGGACGATCGCGTACTGACGCCGCACGTCCTCCAACCGCTGCGGGCACTCAAGGGTGAGCGAGTCGCGGTGGATGCGGAACGACGCCAGCGGAACGGGATGATACAGAGTGCGTCCCAAGCGCGCCAGCCTGAGCCAGAATTCCCAGTCCGCCAGAAACCAAAGCCGCTCATCCAATTCCCCGACCGCCGCGGCGGCATCGGCGCGGTAGAGCGGCGCGGATGCCGCCACGAAATCCTGAACGAGCAACCGACCCAAGAGGTCTTCCGGCTGTAAACAGGCGGTTCGACGTGGCAGTGGACACCGGAACATACCGACGCGCCTTCCCGATCCGTCAATGTACCACGACGGGTGCAGGATAAGAGGCGCCTCGGGCCAAGCCTGCGTAAGGCGTTTCAGCTCGGCCAACCGATGAACAGACCACACGTCGTCCTGCTGAAGCCAACTCAGATACCTCCCGCGCGCCAGCGACACGGCATGATTTGTGTTGGCAACCAGGTCTTTCAAGCTAGCACTGGCAGCTTGGTTTTGCCGTGTTTCTCGGGGTTTTGCATAATCTACGTAAGGTTGTCGGCGCTGCGCAGGCGTCCGTTTCGAGGCAGCGACCGTTGCGAATGACGCCAAGAACCATCGAAACCCCATATTCTGGGGCATTTTCAAGATTGCGGTGGCCATTCAGCTACCAACGCTAGCTTGAAAGACCTGGTGTTGGCAACCCAATTGCCGGTGTGCGCTCGCGCCACGATCCGCATCGGCAACTTACGCGAAAAGGCCTTGAGAATATCCAGAGTCGCATCCGTGGACCCATCATCGACCGCCACCACTTCGAAGTCGCGCTCCCCTTGGGCTGCCAGGCTTCCCAGCGCCGCCTCAAGATACGCCGCCCCGTTGTAGGTAGCCGTAATCACTGAAAGCCACGGTGTCCCTGCCATCGTTATCGGCTCACTCAGAAGCACAATAGGGCGGCCTTTCCAGGCCGAAGCGAACGCGCTGGAAAGGCGATCCGCATGAGCCCCAACCCAATTATTTATTCTCGCGCAACGCGCCTCCGACAGACGAGCCTACGCACAGAAATCCCAAGCGCCCCCACAATCGCCACCACGAATACGCTCACTCGCACGACAAACTGGTCCGTCGAGACCGAGGGCCCGTTGACCCAGGTCAGAAGCGGCACCAGGAGAACCATGGCCCAGGCCCAGAATTCAGCTAGGAACCAAGCGTTAACGCGCTCTTCGGGCTCCGTTTGTTTGTTCATGACTCGCCCTCGCTGAGCCGTGCATGAGGTAGCAGAAGCCCGAAGGTGAAGGCCCGCTAGGTGTCCTGGGGCAGGTCTTTCAAGCTAGCATTGCTAGCTTATTGGTCGCATATGTGAAGTCGT
>CAYTJV010000267.1:0-10351 GCA_964438165.1 uncultured Planctomycetaceae bacterium
GGGAAAAGGGGGCGCGCCCATAACCTGGTGGTTGGGGGGTGCCTCCGGCAGTGTGAATCCGTCCCGGTGGGAGTCCACGACCTTGTCGCGGCTGAAACTCGGGCAAAGGAACTCCGAGAGCTGCGTTCTGCGGGCGAGGATCTGGTTCAGGATCACCTGCGAGTTCGGCTGGTTCAGGTCCACTTGGAGCACAAACGGAAAACCGTTCACCGTATTGAGCGTCTTCCACATCGCCTCTTGCTCCAACTCCGGCAGCAGGTCCACGATCCAACTCCAGCCGATCATGCTGGTGATCTGGCTCGAAATCGGATCGCGGATCACGCGGCCCGCCGACGGCAGGCGCTTCTGTTTATCGTGGAAGTTGTGGAACGCCAGGCCGATCTGCTTGAGCTTGTTGATGCATTGAGTCCTTCGCGCGGCCTCGCGTGCGCTCTGGATCGCCGGCACAAGCAACGCGATGAGAATCCCGATGATGACAATCACCACCAACAACTCGACAAGGGTGAACCCCCGTCTGCGAACGCGCGACACCATGAGTCACCTCCTCACGAAAGGAATTCAAAATGGCTTGGTTGCTCTTCGGCCCCAACTTCCTCGGATTGTATATTGCCCAACTTGGCCGTGTCAAACATATTCGACTTGACGCGGGGGCGATTTCGGCCGGCTCCTGGCGCGACCGGTGAGTCTACGCGACCGCCAAAATCAGTGAATACCCCCTGAAGTATCTATATGCGTTCCCCCTGTACGTCGCAGCACCCAACATATCTCGCTCCCGAGTGGGGGGCACCTTGCGTGATCCTGACAGCCCGAAATCGTGTGAACCCATTTAGGGTCGCCGATTGCGGTTTGCGTGCGCCCCCGAACCGGCCACAATTGTCTATCGGGCAGCAACCGATACCCTGCCAGAAAGCCCTAATAACGGACGCGGCGAGTTTCATCTACACGGACCCTTTTTCGTCCCGAGAACACCATGCCCGCTCTTTCACCCGACGCCCAGCGCCGCTTCGCCGCCGAACTGGTCCGCCGGCTGCGCGGGGCCGGGTTCGAGGCGTATTGGGCGGGAGGATGCGTTCGCGACCAGTTGATGGGCCGCACGCCCAAGGACTACGACGTGGCCACCAATGCCCGGCCCGACCAAGTCCGCGAGTTGTTCGGCTTCCGGCGAACCATCGCCGTGGGTGCGGCGTTCGGAGTGATCGCGGTTCTCGGCCCGAAAGACGCCGGGCAGATCGAAGTCGCCACGTTCCGCCGCGACGCCGCCTACAGCGACGGCCGGCATCCCGACCAGGTCACCTTCAGCTCCGCCGCCGAGGACGCCTCGCGCCGTGATTTCACCATCAACGGCCTCTTCTACGATCCGCTCGACCAGCGCGTGCTCGACTTTGTCGGCGGGCAGGAAGACCTCGCCCGGCGGCGGATTTGCGCCATCGGCGACCCGTACCAGCGATTCCAGGAAGACAAGCTCCGCCTGTTGCGTGCGGTTCGCTTTGCCGCGGCCTTCGAGTTCGACGTGGAGCCGCGCACGCTGGAGGCCGTCCGCCGGATGGCCGGCGAGATCACGGTCGTCAGTGCCGAGCGGATTGCGGCGGAAATGGAGCGGATGCTCGTGGATCGGCATCGCGTCCGTGCCGTACGGCTGCTGCTCCAGACCGGATTGGCGGCGGCGGTCCTGCCCGAGACTGTTCCCACGGATCCGGCCCAGCAGGCCCGGCTGGATGCCACCTTGGCCATCCTGGAGCGGCTCGTCCAGCCGGGTTTTCCCTTGGCCCTGGCGACGCTCTTGCACCTCTGGGGCGCCGCCGCCGTGTGCCAGCGGTGGCGCCTGTCGAACCGCCACACGGATCGCACGTCGTGGTTGGTCGAGTTTCACGCTGCATTGCACGAGCCCCGCTCGCTGCGCTGGTCGCAGCTCCAGCCGCTGTTGCTCTCGGAGGGCATCGATGACCTGATGGCGCTGGAGGAGGCCGCCTCGTTGGCCGCCGCGCGCGACACAAGCCACGTGGCGTGGTGCCGATCGCTGCTGGCACAGCCCCGCGAAGTGCTCGATCCGCCGCCCCTGCTGACCGGCGACGACCTGCTCCGGCACGGCATCCCGCCCGGGCCCGCGTATCGAGTTCTCCTCCAGCGCATTCGGGACGCCCAGCTCGACGGCGAAATCCGTACCCAGGAAGATGCCCTCGAACTGGCGGACCGGCTCGGGGGAAGGATGAAGGATGAAGGATGAATTGGTCGCGCGCAGCATAAAGCCGCGACCGCTGGTCGCGTTTGGAGTGGCACTATCGACCATCCGAAATCGAGAAAGCCGGCCCATGGACAAGAAGCTCAAGAAGAAATTGGATTCCCTTCATCAAAGGATCCAGCGGCTGCGCCAGCAGTTGGCCGGGGCCAAAAAGCAGCGCGACGATTCCGGCGAGGCCGCGTCGCTTGCGCAGCAGATCGCGGCCGCCGAAGCGGAGCTTGCCCGGCTCAAGGGCGGGCAGCCGTAGACTTCCGAAGTCTCGAAGACTTCGGAAGTCTTTGGACAACAAACCGCGGTCAAAAACCTGCGCTGGCGGCACGACCGCTACCACCGGATCATTTTTCGCCAAAAGCATATTTTCTGTAACACGTTTCGATTCCCTACTCCTCGCAAACTGCCGATTGAGATAGTAGGAACCCTCTTACCCCCAGGGGCATAGCCCGCGATTCGGGGGTGCTCCAGGCGGGTTTTCGGGAGATCGGCATCCTGAAGGCGGACACACCATGATCGAAACGAGGTTAAGCGACCGCGTGCTCAGCGCATTGGAGCGGAGTCCCTACCTGGCAGGCCGGAGCCTTCGGTTTGAGACCGAGCACGGCCGGATTACACTCCGCGGGGTGGTCCACTCTTATTTTCAGAAGCAGATGGCCCAAGAGGCCGTTCGGCGGATCGAGGGGGTCCAAGAAATCCTCAACGAGCTGGAAGTGGTGCCCAACCTGTGGGTCCCCAGCCGTGCCGGGTAAGGGTTCGGGGTTCAGGGTTCGGGGTTCAGAATCTGACGCCTGGCTTATTTCCTTAAGGTAGCGTTACGAACATTCTGCATTCCGTATTCACTATTCCGTATTCGCTATTCATTTCCTTTGTATCCTGAACCCCGGACCCTGGCCCCTAACCCCTCTCTTCACACCTCCCAGCCCTTGCGGTACTCCCGGCGCACCAGCCGATTCACGTCAGGGATGTTGGTGCATTGCATCTTTTCGACGTCCCACTCGACTTTCTTGCCGATCCCTGCAAACTGCGCGAGGTGGCCGGCCAGGGCAAAGGCCGTCAAGGGGCCGGCCGAATCGGTGAAGTTCGAGCAGCACGTGCCGCCGTTCTTGCAGACGTGAAATAGCTCTTCGACCAGACCCGGACCTTTGGCGCGCGGAATGGTCTTGGGCGGAAGCGTGAACTGCTTGTGTTTCTCCTCGGGGATGATCCGCGCGTCGCTGCCGATCAGGCCCTTGTCGCCGACGAACAGGGTAAACTCGCCGAACTTGCGCCCGCATTGCTGTTCCGCGTCCTTCATGACCTGGGGCTTCAAATCGCCGTGGTCGTATACGAAGACCTTCACCGGCGGCATGCCGGCCCGCGCCGGGACGTCGTAGCGCACAATGTTGTCCTGGGTGAACATCTCCTCGCTGCCGCCGGTCTTGTTCAGACATTCCACGGTGAAGCACTTGGCCTCGTTGATCTTCAAGGCCCAGAACAGCCCGTCGAGGTGATGGCAGGCCATGTCGCCGATCGTGCCGGTGCCGAAGTCGCGCCAGGTGCGCCAGTGGAACGGGTGCAGGCCGTCGTGGTAATCGCGGTAGGGCGCCGGGCCGAGCCACTCATCCCAATGCAGGTTGGTGGGCACCGACTTGGCAGCGGGCCGGCCGCCGCTGCCGCCGAAATTGCGCCCCAGAATGGTATGCGTTTCCAGCACGTTGCCGACCGCCCCCGCCCAGATACATTCCACCAGGCGGCGGATTCCTTCGCTGCAATGCCCCTGGTTGCCCATCTGCGTGGGCACCTTGCAGTCCTTGGCGGCCTTGGCCAGGGCGTAGCACTCGGCAATGTTGTGCGCCAGCGGCTTCTGGCAGAACGCGGCCTTGCCGAGATGGATCGCCCGAATCGCCGCCGGGGCATGGTTATGGTCGGGCGTGGCGATGAGCACCGCGTCGAGTTCCTTGTGGCACTCGTCGAGCATCTTGCGGTAGTCGTGGAAGACTTTGGGGTTGTGGCCCTTGGCTTTCGCGTCCTTCGTCACGTTGGCGATGGTGCCGTCGTCCACGTCGACCAGGGCCACCAGCCGCTCGCTCATCGCGGTGCCGACGCTGTAGCCGCCCATCCCGCCGGCCCCGACCACGGCCACACCCAGCTTCGAGCCCGGCTTCGGCTCGGCCAGCACGTAGGGGGATGGCCAAATCGCGGCAGCCGAGGCCCCCGCCAGCGACATGCCTTTGGTGAGGAAGTTGCGACGCGTCTCACGGATCGCCATGATTTGAACTCCTTTATTCGGTTGCCGGTTAATTCACCACGGAGGCACAGAGGACACGGAGGGCAGGCTGGACGATCCATTCTTGCACTTGAGCGGGCGCAGCAAGCGCGTGGTTCGAGAGATCGGCCGGCTGCCTGACGGTAGGGGAACTCAGCTCTTGCCCGAGCTGCCAGAAATGATAATGGACCGAAGCGGTCAACGCCAGCCGCGGCGTTTTTCCTCTACTCACCCTACCAAAGCTACTATTTCAACGTGGCATCGGCGTGAATGTTTGAAAATTTCAGCCGGTGTGTTGATTTTTCACATCGTCATCGTTACCCTACTCCTATGCGGCAGTCCCAGCGGCAAAACGCAATCTTGGAACGTCTTGAATCGGTCGGGGCCTGTTCGTACCAAGAGCTGGCCCGGTTGCTGGGGGTGTCGGAGATGACGATCCGCCGCGACGCGGACAAATTGGTTGCTGGGGGTGGGCTGATCAAGACCCTTGGCGGCGTCCAGTCGTCTCGTGGACCCAAGCACTTCTATGAATCGCCGGTCCACCAGCGGCTCTCCGTGCGCCGGCTGGAGAAAGAGCAGATCGCCTGCGAGGCGATCCAGCAGATCCAACCACACCAAACGATCTTCCTGGACGGCAGTACCACCTGCCTGGTCTTGGCCCGGCACATCGCCAAGAGCTTGCGCGGCCTGACGATTGTCTGCCACTCGGCCCTGGCGTGCCTGGAGTTAGGCCAGGGCACGGAGAACACCGTCGTTGGTTTGGGCGGGCAGTTCGATCCCGCGAGCGCGTGCTTCGTGGGTCCGACCGCCGAGGAGGCGGCCCGCCGGTTCTTTCCCGATACGGCCTTTCTCTCCACCAAAGGCTTCCTGCCGGAAGAGGGCACCTTCGAGTCGGCGATCGCCACCTTCCGCATCAAGCAGATCGTCGCCGAGCAGGCGGCCCGCGTCGTCCTACTGGTCGACCATTCGAAGTTCGGCCAGCGGGCGCTGTGCAAGGTCCTGGAGATCGGCCAAATTGATGAAGTGATCACCGATACAGGCGCGTCGGCCGCGGACATCGCCATTCTGGATAAGCACGGTCTGGCGGTCCGGGTCGCGCCGGCGGATTTTCGCTTGGCGGGGACCATAGCCCATACCTCTTGACATTGGGAGACCGAATCCATGGCTCTTGAACAAGTATCCTCAGCCCCGAAGGGGCGAAATACGACAGCCCAGCGCAACGCCCTGGGGAGAGAGCTTTCCTCTGCCCACTGCCGACCCCGGGGCGTCTCCCTTGCTGTGGCTCTCCTCGCCGGGCTCCTTCTGTTTCAGCTTCCACATGCTGCTGGGGCGGAGGCAGCCGGAGCGAAGCCGCCGGCACAGATTCGCATCGATCCCGGCCACCCTTGGCGGCCACCGTTTGGTTTGGAGCGGGTCGGCCGGCCGCTGACCGCCGTGGTGGAGATCGCCACTGATCGGCAGCCGGCGCCTCAGTACTGCTTGGCCGCCTATCTCGAAGGAAAGGAAATTTCCCGCTCGGTGCTCTCGCCGACCGGCAAGCCGCCCTATATCTGCCAGGCCTCGTTCGACCAATGGCCCACGGAACTTGTGCTGACAGCGAAGTCGGCGGATGGCGCAGTGGTTGAGTTGGCGCGGCAGAAGGTCGAGCGCGCGCCGTTTGAAGCCGATGCGGTCGCGCGGCCGGACCGAATCATCAATCCCGTGGATCTAGGTACGATCCTCGCGCCCTCCGATTGGCTCTTGTTGGCCGGGGACCAGAAGGGGAAGATCGACGTGGCGGCGATCTGCCGGACCGGCGACGTCGGTACTCGCGTGACGTCCTGGTTTGAATCAGCGCCGGCGCAAAAGACGGCGGCCGAAATGCCGCTCGCGAAAGATCGTCGCGTCCAGCTCAGTCTCCCGCTTCCGTCGGTCCCTGCGAAACTCGATCGCGACGTGCTCCACGTGAGCATCGCCCCGGCAAACGGGGCCGAACTGTGGCACAAGAAGATCCAAGCGACCATAGTCCATCGTGCGCCCCAGTGGCCCGAGTTCGGCGCAGCAGAAGCGAAGCTCCGCTACGATGCCCCGATCTCCGTGCGCGGCGAGGACGGCAAGTTCTCCTCGATAAGCTACGCCGACGCCTGGGACAAGAAGCTCCACGACGTGGTCGTGGCCCTGCCCAACGGCTCGCGGTTCGTGTTCTGGCGGGGCTCCAGTTACGTCCCCTTCTGGGCCGGCCGCTCGAATACGGGCCTGAGTTACGAGTGGGCCGAGACCAGCCCGCCCGCCGACGGCTTCACCGATTGCGTCGAGCCGCTGATGGACAAGGAGCTCCGCTACGGCCGGGTGCGGATTATGGAATCAACTCCCGCCCGGGTCCATGTGCGCTGGAGCTACCAGTCGTGCGATTTCAAGTACAAGGTGTGGGGTGACTCGGCCGTTGAAGACTACTACTTCTATCGCGACGGATTCGGCACGCGGGTGCTCACGCTCCAGAGCGTGCCCACCGGGGACTACGAGCTCAGCGAGTTCATCATCCTCACGCCCGCGGCGACCTATCCGTTCAGCGTGTTGCCGCCCAACCTGGTGGACATTCTCTTCGTCGACGGCCAGAAGCGAGAGCTGCGATTCCCGTTTCTTCCGAACGAGCAAGGGGAGAAGGTGAAATCGCGCGACGTTCCCGCCATCTTCCGCGTGCGACTGCACAAGGACGATCCCCTGCCGGCGGTGTACTTCAATCCGTTGGACCTCAAGCTGCCGCAGGCGGTCTTCGGCCCGTTCCTCGACAAGGGCCAGATCGTCACGCCATGCTACTGGGGCAGCCATTGGCCCTTGGCGCGGGGCAAGACGACCGGCTACGCGATCGACGATCGCGTCCAGGTCAGCCCGTGCCACAACAGCGTCGTGAGCTGGGCCCGCAGCCGGCCGAACCCGTTGCGCACCGCACAGCTTGAATCGCTCGACACGCTGGGCCGCTCCAAGCCGATGATCGTGCAAACATGGGTGTGGCTGATCGGCATGAGCGACGCCGGCGACGCGCGGCTTCTGGAATGGGCCCGCAGCTTCTCCAAACCTCCGGCACTCGAAGCCCAAGGGGCGAGGCTGGAAGCGGAATCGTACGTGCCCGAGCGGCGGGCAATGCGGCTGGTCGTGGAAGAACCGACGGTCTCGATCAAGATCAAGCCGGCCACGCCATGCGTCAATCCGGTGTTCGAGCTCCAAGCGGCGCCGAAGACGCTCGCCCGCGTGGAGTTGGCCAACCGCCTGCTCGGCGCCAACGAGTACGCCTGGGACGGCCAGACGCTGTGGATCAATACGACCTTGACGCAGGATGCCCAGTTGCGGCTGGTGTTTGGCAATTCGTACCCGTAGCGAGGAGCTGTTGCGATGAAGCGGATTCCGGGAATCTGGCTGGGTTGTCTGGCGGCAGTCTCGTGGTGTGCATCGGCGTTCTCGGCGGAATTGCCGTTTCCCGCGGAGCTGACCAGGCCGGCGGCGATCGTCATGTCCGAGTTGGCGGCGAGGAAAAGCGAGGGCGTCTCGGCCGTCGAGGTCTCCGATTACATCTACGGCAACTACAAGGGCCCGCTCGCCAGCCCGCCCTGCGCCGATCTGAATCCCAAGAAGGCAGTCGTCATCTTCTGGAAGGACTTTCCGTTCCGCTTCGTGTTTTCCCATGAAGGGAGTTATTGCCCCTGGTTCGAGTTCCCCAGCGGGGCGGGCGTGTGTTTCCAGTTCTTCGAGGGCAACGACGGCTGGGCCGAGCTGTTCAATCAATGGGGACGTCAGGAGCGGAACAGTTTCGTTGACATCATCGAGTCCGGCCCCAAGCGGGTCTGGGTCCGCTGGACGTACTTCGGAGTACACATCGCGGCCGGTCAGCCGGCCTATCGGGCCACGGAGGACTTTTGGGCCTACCCGAACGGCCTGGTCCTGCGGCGGCAAACCTACCGGACGCTGCTTCCCGGCCAGCACCAGGGCTACGCCCGCGAGCCGATCGAGTTGATCGGCATGTGCCCGGTGGGCAAGCGGTGGCTCGACGTGCTCAAGAAGGATCCGGCCTCGGAAGAGCGCCACGCCCTGGCCGTGCTCGACGCCTTCTCGCCGAAGCGCTACGACGTGTTCTGGATACCCAAGTCAGGGACCGTCTGGGATTCCACTCACCGCCGCGCGGGATGCACCTGGAAGGAAGTGGACGACGCGGCCGGCGTGGCCTTGGTGCTGCCGATGAAGGAAGGCTCGGCATTTTGCGTCTTCGGCGACGCCTCGGGATATCGGCACGATTACACCCGCATCAAAGAGCACACGCACCAGGACACGGGCGGGATCGGCTGGGGCTCGTGCTGCTGGGATCATTGGCCCGTCGGCTGGCTGAACAGCCAAGGGCATGTGGTTGATGAGAAGACGCTGAAGATCTACCCCAACGCATTCTCACCGGCCGGCATGGATTTCTTTGCCCTGCCGAATGAAGTGGAGGAACAAGGAATCTATTACAGCATCCACGGCGTCGGCGGCGACGATATGGAAGCCATCCGTCGCGTCGCGCGTCGTTGGCTCGAAAAGGGATCGGCCGGAGTCGCCGATTCCAATAGCGCCGCCGACTTGCCAACGTTAGCGGTCGTCCCATAACAACTCCCCTCTCCCGTCTGCGGGAGAGGGGCAGGGGGTGAGGGGAACTTAGCCAAGGAGACTGAACGATGAACAAGATCATTTCCCGTCGTGATTTCCTCCGTACCGGCTTGGCCGTCGGCGGTAGTGTAGTCCTTATCGGACCGGGCCTGGTTGCAGAAAGCCGGGCGGCCGACGCACCCCAGGGGGTCTGCGTGACCCTGTGCAATCATTGGAGTTACACTGGTATCGGCTGGCAATTGGGGATCGAGTCCTGTGTTTTGTCGGTGACCGACGGCATGGAAATGGCCGATCGCCCGCCACACGTCAAGACCTGCATCAACCAGGACGCCCGGGCGTACGAGTTCATGGCCGAGAAGTTCCCCGAAGTCGCCCAGCGGCTGAAGAGGTATCTTGCCGAAGGAAAGGTGGAGCTCATCGGCGGGAGCTACGGCCAGCCCATGGGGACGATGTTCGGCGGGGAGTCGAACATCCGGCAGATCGTGGTCGGGCGGGAGACGATCCGCAAGGCCCTGGACTACGAGATGGCCACCTTCCTCGAGCAAGAGGAATTCAGCCATCCGCAGATCCCGCAGATCGTCGCCGGGGCCGGCTTCCGCTATGCCAGCCTGGTCCAGATGGATACGTGGGGCCGGGCGGGCTGCCCGGTCCAGGAGTTCAACGCCATTCGCTGGAAGGGCATCGACGGCACGGCCATTCCGACGATCCCCAAGAACTCCCTGTTCGAATACGTACCCGACTTGAAGCGGATTGCCTCGTCGGCCGCATGCAAGAAGCTCCATGGGCTGGGCAAGCCGCTGATCTTCGCCTGGGCGGAATTCGGCCGGGAGTCGACCGAGCAGCCCGCCTATCTTTCCGCCCCGGCGAAGTACAAGGAGTTCGCCGAAAAATCGCCGGTCCAGTTCGTCACCTGCAAGGAATACCTCGACAAATACGGGTCGAATCCCAAGGAAGCGATCTACCTGCCGATGGACGCCTGGAACAAGTCGCTCACCTGGGGACTGGGCGGCGACCAGTTGCGAATCCTCGATCGCAGGGTGGAGGCGTTGCTCTTGGCAGCGGAACGCTTCGACGCGATCGCCTCCACGCTGGGCGCCTCGACGCAAGCGGATCTCCTGGAAAAGGCATGGAAAGACCTCTTGGCCTCGCAGAGTCACGACGTAGGACTGTGCGAGTACTCCCGCTGGCAAGAGAACCGCATGGCTCCGCTGGACCGGATCGAGGACTATCACAATCTCACCTGGGGCGCGATCGGCTACAAC
>CAYTJV010000268.1:0-10348 GCA_964438165.1 uncultured Planctomycetaceae bacterium
CGCCGGTCGATCCGCTAGGTGTCGGACGGTCACCCGTTCGTTGGTCCCCCGCCTGGATCTACCACGGGTGCAGCCTCAAGTTGATGCGTCGGCAATCCCCCCCCCGTGGTGGGCGACGCCAACGAGATGGAGACGCAGGCGCCGTATCCCGAGCCGCTGCGGGGGATTCAAATCAAAATCCGCGTGTTCGAGCCCGACAGCAGGCAGATCCGCGAGGTGACCGTCATTCACAGTTTCGCGAGGTGACGGTGTTAGCTCAACCGCCTCTTCAGGTCGTCCACGACCTGCTGGTATTTGCCCCGTGCGCGCGGATCGAGTTTGTCCTCGATTTCCCGGCGGTCCGAGTCCTTCCTTCGCCGCAACAGCCTGTAGACGTCGCCAAGGTCTTCAGGTCGGCCTGCAAGCAACTTCAGGCTGATCCAGGCGGACAAGTCGGCGTGTGCCCATGAACGCTCCTTCCAGATCGGCGAATCCTCGGTCCAGCATCTGCGCGTGGGTCCACATTTTGGCGCCAGCGGCGCCAAGCGCGTTCTGCTCGGACTTGACTGCAATTTGCGGGTCCACGGGTTTGCCTTGGTCTCTCATACTGGCTCGCAGTCCGACTGCATCACATACCCGATCGCCTTAATCACATCCCGAAAAGCGACCTCATCGAGCGCCCCTACTGGGCCGGTCGATAGGTCGAGTTGGGCCATGTCAATGGAAAGCAGATTCTCGCATTGGGCCACGCAGTCGGTCGTGAAGCCAAATTCCCCCGCGCGGAATGGGACGCAATTGGGCAACTTGCTGCGGACCGAAAAGCGCGCCGACGTACAGACCACGACCAGGGCATAACGCCCTCGGTTCAGTTCCTCCCGAGACAAGATGATCACGGGGTGCGGACCAGCCTCCGCAAAGTCCGCCATGTAAACTTGGCCCGGCCGAATCATGGCGCCTCGCCCATGCGACCGATCGCGTTTCGCAGCCCGACCGCTCGGATGCTGCGCTGCCGCTGCTCGTCTTCAAGGACTTCGCGAACTGTCTCGTACTCAGCCTCGCTGATCAAGACGTATGCCGCGTTGTTTCGAGGGTCGATCATGCGCGGCGTTTCTCCTTCGCGAGTGTCCAGGGCCCGTGCTTGCTGCGGGGTCAGTTGAATGTTCATGGCGATGTGCTCCTCCTCATAGATTCTATCCTCGGCGCAGGGCATTGACGAGCATTTCGACCTCTTGGAACGCGGCGTGTTGGGGGATTTGGGCGCCGTGGCGCAGGTCGGTCAGCACGGTGCCGAGGAGTTCTTGTTCGAGCCATTGGGCCAGCCAGGCGGCACGCTGTTGGGCGTAGCGCGACTGGAGGCGGATGAACAGCCGTCCGGCGGCCTGGCGCACGCCTTCGGTGGTGCTGGAGACGAGGGCCTCGCCGCCGCCGGCAATGCCGCCGGCAATGGCGGCTTCCTGGGCGAGTTGTCCGACGGTGTGGGTGGCGGCCTGGGCGGCCGCTTGCCCGGCCAGGTCGCCCGCCACGTGCCACCCGCTCACCACCAAGAGCACGGAGATCGCCGGCCGGGCCACGGCCGCCACGTGGTCCAGCGATCGCAGGAACCGGACGGCCGCCGGGCTCTGCCGGCGCCAGGCGTCGAGTTCGGTGCGGAGGAACGCCCGGTAATGCTCGTCCACGTCGGGAAGCTCTTGATGGGCAGCCTCGACGCGGCTCAACAGCTCCTGGCGTGCCGTGCCTCCCAACAAGCCGAGCAGCTTCGGCCGCAAGGTCTCGTTGCCGACCTGGGAGAGCCGGACCAGCTCGTCGAGCATCTTCTCCACGGCCAGCAGAATGGCCTCGCGCTCGCGGCGATGGAACGCCGCCAAGGGGTCCGTATCGTCCGGCTGCGATGCCTGCCACACGCGGCGGATCGGCCAGGTGATCCCTTGCCCCAGGGTGCGGTAGAAGCCGTGGATGTTGCGCGACCAGCGGGGCCGGGAGTCGTCCCACCAGTCGCGGATCTCGTCGACGAGCACTCGCGGCGGCAGCGAGGGCCACGCGACCCGGGCCATCTCCGTGGCGGAGAGGGCCTGGTGGGCGATCTGGAACTGCTCGGCCGAGGCGCGGATCGCAGCCAGGTAGGCGGGCAGTCCGCGGTCGGCGTCGAGCACGCGCCGCAGCGCCCCGCGGAACGTGCGGACCTTGATGGCGTCGAAGTGCAGGGCAGCCAACTCGTCGCGCAAGCGGCCGGGACGCCCCGGCGGGCACGTGCCGTCTTTCCCCACTTCGTAAAGCGGCAGCCGGAACTCGTCGGCCGCGGCCCGATCGTGAGCAGCGACGTACACCAGTTCCGGCCGGGCCCCGGTCTGGGCGCAAAACGTGGCCAGCCAAAGCGGCCAGAAGTCGCGGTCGGCCGCCAAGTCGCACTGGTTGAAGAGCACCACGATCGGCTTGTCGGCCTGGACCGCCTCGCGAAAGAACTGCTTCACGGCGGCGTCGTTGTATTTCTGCTGGGTGAGCACGGCCAGCAGCACGTCGGCCGTCTGCCGGATGGCCCGCGCCCGCTGCCAGTTGACCACCGCGTCGGAGTCGATGTCCGGTGCATCCAAGAGCACCAGGCGCGGCGGCACGTTCTTTCCCACTCGCCAGAAAAGCAGGTTCTCGGCCGATTCCCGCAACGGGTCTTCGGCCGACTGCCAGGCCCGCAGCGTGAATCCCTCGAACAGCCGAGCCAGCACGGCCGGATCGTCGGCGCCCGGGGGAACCAGGCAGACCGGATGCTTGGTGCCCGCCGCCAACGGGCTCACCGCGCTGGCGACCTCGCCCGCCAGATGGTTGAACAAGAGCGACTTGCCGATGTTCGTGCCGCCGACGACCCCCACGACCATGAGCGGCGGGGCGTCCATCTGCGGCAAGAGCTTCATTTCCAGAAGCTCGTGCCACTCCTCGCCCGTCGGCGGTTGCACTCCCACGGTGGCGGCGACGGGGATCAGTTGCCCGAGCGTTCGGTGCAATTGGCGGATTCGGGCGGACCAGGCTTGGTAGTCGACAGCCATGCTCATCCGTCCGCCGCGGCCAGGACCACCGCGGCCGCCTGACCGGTGTGGCCGTGATTGAGCACCAAGGCCACCGGCTTGGGGTTGGGCATCGGCGCCCCGTGAATCACGCGGATCGGACATGCCGGGTCGGGACGCTCGTAATTGAGCGTGGCGGGCACGAGCTTGTGCTGCAAGGCAAGGACGCTGGCCGCCATTTCCACGGCGCCGCTTCCCGCCCCCAGGTTGCCGAAGAAGCTCTTCGGCGCGGTGACCGGGACGTCGCCCAACACCTCGTGAATCGCCTGGGCTTCGAGCCGATCGTCCTCGGTGGTGCTCAATCCGTGGGCATTCACGTGGCCGACGTCGGTCGGCTTCAGCCCGGCCGCGTCGAGCGCCTTGCCGATCGCCCGGCGAATGCCATCGCCCCGCCGGGCCTGAGTGCCGTCGCTCGGCTCAAACGCATTGGCGCAGGCCAGGATCCGGGCGTAAACCGTTGCACCGCGGGCCTTGGCGCGCTGGTGGGTCTCCAGGACAAACACCGCGGCGCCTTCGCCCAGCACCATGCCGTCGCGATCGGCATCGAATGGCCGGCACGCGGCGGCAGGGTCCGCGCCGCGGCGCGACATCTGAAGAGAGCAATAGCGGGTCATGGTCAAGGGGTGGATCCGCGAGCTGGCGCCTCCGGCGATCATCACGTCGGCCTGACCGCGCTGGATCACGTGCGAAGCCTCGGCCAGGGCAGTGAGACTGGAGACCTCGCCCAGCGTGTGCGAGTTGTTCGGGCCGCGGGCATCCTGAGCGATCCCGACGTGGCAGGCGGCCATGTTCGGCAAGTACTTGAGCATCCAAAGCGGAAACATCTCGGGGAGCGCCTTGTCGCCCCAAGCCTCGACGGCGAACCGGCCGTCCACGACGCAGGCCCGATAGGCCCCGATCAACTCGTCGATCTCCGTAACCATCATGTCGGCGCCGAATACCACGCCCATGCGCTCGGGGTCAACCCTGCCGGCAATCTTGGCGTCGGTGCAGGCCATGTCCGCGGCAGCCACCCCAAGTTGGATCTCCCGGCCCATCACCTTGAGGCTCTTGCGCGGACGCACATGCCGCGCGGGCTCAAATTTGGGGACGATACCGCCAAAGGGGTATAGTAACTCGGCAGCCCCGGTCCAGCCCAATCGAGTTATTCCGCTCTTCCCACTCAATAGGGATTGCCAGAATGCCTGCGAGCCGATCCCGATGGGACAAACCACTCCCAGGCCAGTGATCACAATCTCCGGCGTCGATTCCATACCCTGCCCAGACCAGCCAACTCGAAGAGACTACCTTCTAACGTTCCTTACCGCGCATACTAGCGGGCGGGGGCCAACTAGGCAAGGAATCGACTTTCAAGCAAGTGTACTTTACGGCCCATGCCCAAGTGGTGTGTCAAACCCGGTTTGACATGTAGCCGAACTCCCCAGAGTTCGGGGAGCCTGAATTCTGGCGAATTCAGCTACAAGAGCGATTTCTCATAAATCCGGTATTTCTTGTAACGTTCAGCCCCGACCGCTTCGATGGTGCGGTTGATGAGCTCGTTGTCTTCCAGGGTCCAGCTTAGTTCGGCGTCGGTGTAGTGCAGGACGTTCTTGCCGTAATCCAACGTGCGGTAGATCAGCAGCTCGGCGACCCCCCGGCGTCGGTATTTCTCGAGGACGACCAGGACCATCACCCGCGCCGTTTTGACCTTGCGCAGCCGGAAAAAGAGCCGAATCAAGCCGATCGGCAAGCCGAACCTAGTGAGTCGGCCGTTGAGAGGTCGGACAGCTTCGTTCACGTCGGGCAGCGTGATCGAGAAGCCGACCGGCTTGCCGTCGATCTCGGCCAGCAGCGTCTGCTCTGGGGACGCAATCCATGCCATTTGCTTGGCGAGGTGTCGGAATTCGGCGTCGCTGAGCGGCACCAGCCCCCAGTGCTTGGCCGTGGCCGCGGCAAATACCTCGTTGCACCGCCGGACCTCCGCTTCAAAGTCCTTTCTGGAGAACGGTCGGATCTTGATCCTGCCTCGCCGCTGGAGCCATTCCGCCCGGGGCTTCCATTTCGTCAGAATGTCCGGCGTGTCGGCAAACCACCAGGCGAGCAAATCCTTGATTTTCACGAACCCGCATTGCTCCAGGAGACGTGCGTAATAGGGCGGATTGTGATTCATCATCGCCCGCGGGGGCGTTTCGAATCCTTCCACGAGCATCCCGCACGGGTAACTCATCGAGTAGTCGATCGGGCCTCTCATCGCGTCACGGCCCCTGGCCCTCAGCCACCCGGCGGCCGCGTCGAGCAAAGCGGCGGCGACTTGCGGGTCGTCGACGCTTTCGAACATGCCGAAACAGCCCAAATTGGTCCCTTGAAAAGCGTTGAAGGCCGGGTCGTCGCTGACGAGGATCCGCCCGACCGCCTCGCCGCCGCGCAGGGCCAAGAACTTCGTTGCCGCCCCGTGCAGATAAAACGGATGCCGTTTCGGATCGAGGAACTCCTTGACTTCGATGATCAGCCGCGGGACCCAATTCGGGTCCTGGACATAGATGCGAAAGGGCAGGTGGACGAACTGATTGAGGTCGCGGCGCGAGGCGACCGGCCGGATCTCGATGCCGGCCTGCGCGCATGCGCGACGAGGCCCCTCATGATCCGCTGCCGACGGACTCCTCGCGCCGCGCGATTGCAGGAGACTCAGCCAGCCCATCCTCAACTCGCCTCTTGCTTCGGATCCCAGTCGTACAGGCGGTCGGGCTTGGCGCGAATGGCTCCGCCGTTCTCCAGGGTGCGCCGCGAGAGAGGATTCGACTCCAGCACCCAAGAGAACTCGGCTTCCTCAATCCCCCCCCCCATCACCTTCGGCACCAGCCCGTGCAACAGCACCACACCCAAGCCCTGGCGATGGTACTCCGGCAGCACGTTGGCGCTGATCGCCCGGATCCTCTTGATCTGCTGCTTGTTCCGCAGCAGGCGCCAGAACCCGAAGGGAAACAGCCGGCCGTCGATCTGGCGTATCCTCGGGTTGTAGTCGGGCAGGCCGAACAGCGCGCCCACCAAACGCCCGTCGATCTCGACCGCCACCGCCAGTTCCGGAACGATGAGGCGCTTCAGTCCGCGGGCCAGGTGTCGGACTTCGTTTTCGGTCATCGGCACGAATCCCCACGTGTTGGCCAGCGAACGGTTGTAGATCTGTAAGAAAGCCTCGACGTCCTCCAGAAACCGCGACCGGTGGAGCGATCGCAGATGTACGCCCAAGTGCTCGATGATCCCCAAGGCGATGGGTCGGAGCTTCTCGGCCACCTTGGGCAGCATGTCGATATGGCCCCAATAGGCATACAGATCCTGGGCCTTGCGGAACCCGCACCCTTCGATCAGCCGCGCATAATAGGGCGGGTTGTAGGTCATCATGAAGGTCGGCGGCGAGTCGAATCCTTCGATGAGAAGCCCCAACTCGTAGTTCAGCGAGGGATTCGTAGGCCCTCGCAAGCGTTCAATACCGCGCTGGGCAAACCACTCGCGCACGGCGTCGAAAAGCTTCGCGGCGGCCTCCAAATCGTCGATACACTCGAAAAACCCGAAGAACCCCCGCTGCTCGTTGTATCGCTCGATGTGGCCCCGGTTCAAAATCGCGGCAATCCGCCCGCAAACTTCGCCCGATCGGTACGCCAGGAACGTTTGGACCTCGTTCTTCTCATAGAACGGGTGACGAGCGTATCCGACCATCTCCCGCTGGTTGCGGCGCAAAGGCGGAATCCAGTTGGGGTCCGCCCGATACAGCGTCCACGGAAAGGCGAGAAACTGCTTGCGCTGCTGGCGTGACGTGACAGGTTGAACGACAATTTCGGACATAGACCACGCGTCGCGAAATCGCGAATCCCAAAGTCGATGATTCTACTGGGCTTGGGCGAGGGCGGTCAAGGATCGCGGCCCGTGCCGGGGGAGACCTTTCCACCCGAGGAATGCCATGCTCGACTCTGGCGC
The DNA here is from genome assembly GCA_964438165.1 of uncultured Planctomycetaceae bacterium. Taxonomy (GTDB): domain Bacteria; phylum Planctomycetota; class Planctomycetia; order Pirellulales; family Thermoguttaceae; genus CALFBP01. The sequence goes on from CAYTJV010000268.1 coordinate 6,984, forward strand.
AGGAAGACGCGCATCGTGCACATTCTTATGCCGGTTGTCTGGTCGGCGGCCTTGGGGGTCGAAGCCGCCGCGCGGATCTTCGGCAGGGCACGATTCCTGAACCTCGACAAGACCCGCGAGATCGCCGCCGGCTCCTGGACCTGCTCTCCCGAAAAGGCTTATCGAGAGATCGGCTTCCGCCCGGCCGCGCTCCTGTCCGAGCGACTTCGCCAGACCGCCGCATGGTACCGGCGCTTCGGGTGGCTGTGAACCTGCCGTTACTGGACTTTCACCACCATCGGCCGCTTGGTCCGCTCCTGGTAATCGGGCCACAAGGGGCAGTTCATGTCGGTCCAGCACTTGATGGCGTGCATTTCGTCGCGGGTCAGTTTCGCGCCGTAGTGGCCGCCGGGCTTGTCGAGCACCTTCCAGAGCTTGCTCTTGACCGTGCCGAAGGTGAGCGGCTCGCGCTTCTCGTTCCCGCCCGAGTTGTAGCCGCAATCGAGCACGTGGACCCAACCCTGCTGGATCAAGGTGCGGTAGGACGCGGGGACGCGGTTAATGTCGAACGTGCCGCTCAAGTCGATCTTGTCCTTGTCGCCCACATGGTGGCACTGCACGCATTTTCGATCGAGCACCGGCTGCACGGCCTGCTCGAAGGAAAACGCCTCCGTGCCCCACGACGGCGGCTCGGGGGCGTGCGGGGCGCGCCGCGAGGCGGTCGGTGTCCGGGCGGGCGGGGCCATGCGGCGGTCTTCGTGGCAGCCGATGCAACTTCGCTTTTCGCCGGGCTGCAACTGCACCACCGATCGCATGCGCTGGACCTCGTTGAGGTCCTGATCGAGGGCCTGGAAGTACAGTGTCTTACCGGCCGGGGCGTAGAAATGCGCCGAGCCGTCTTCCTCCACCGGCACCAGTCCCCAGGATGCCTTGGCCACGTAGGACGGCCATCCAAACGGTCCGCTGACCAGGTCGACCGGCGCGGCGTAGAAGTGCGTGAACGGATCGTGGTCCTTGCGGTACTCGCCGTTGGCAAGCTGCTGGAGACCCGCGCGGACCTCTTCTACGACGCGCAGATACTTGATCCGCCCCCGCGGCACGCCGGCCTCGATGCCGCGGTAGACGTCGGCCAGCACGAGCTCGCCCATCGGCGTTTCCTCTTGGCTCTCCGCGCGGACCACGGGCGCCAGCACCGGCGACGGCTTGGTCACGTGGTACGGAATCGGGCACATGCTGCCGAACGTCGCATCCATGTGCAGGACCTCGCGGTTGCCGAAGCGATCGATGACGTAGAGTCCCGCCCGATCATACGGGGCGTGGGAGCACAAGACGTAGTCGCGGGCGATCGGCAGCGGGTCGCGGAAATACTCCTGGTGCGGCGGGGCGCCGGGCCAGGGCACCTCGGGCGTGATGCTCGTGATCGCCTTGGGATTGAACCGCCCCTTGCTCAGGTCCACCAGCGCGATCGGCCCGTTCAGGTCCCCGAAATGGGAAATCAACGTGCAGCAGATCTCCGCGGTCCCGGGCACTTCGCGGCCGTTGGCGTAGCCGTTGGGTTGGATGATCGTGTTGCCGAAGACCAGTTCCGGCTGGGTCCCGTCGGGCCGGACGGTCCAGAGGGTGTGGCTGAAATCGGCCCCCTTGTCGATGTACTCGGAGCGGGTCCAGATGATCCGCCCGTCGCTGGTGACCGACGGCCCCCACTCGCTCAAATTCGCATACGACAGCGGCTGGATGTTCTCGCCGTCGAGGTCCATGCGGAACAGCACCGACACTTGCGGGCGCCAGCACAGGTATCGGGCCTTGCAGCGGCTGGAAATGAAGGCCATGCCGCCATCGGGCAGCGGACACGGCCAGTAGTCGTGGAACGGCCCGCTGGTGATTTGCTCCAGCCGGCTGCCGTCGGGCTTCATCCGCATGATGTGGAAGTACCCGTCGTGCGACGGCCGGTAGCCGAACCAGATCGTGCTCAGGTCGAACGACGCCACGGGATCGCGGGCGATTCCCGTGCCTGAGTCGAACAGGCGCGCGAGCACTGCTTCGTCGGGCAGGAAGCGACCGTCGCGCCGGGGAATGTCGAGGCGATACACGCCGCCGCCCGGCCGCCACGGCGAATCCAACAGCACGCTGTAATTGTGCGACGGCTCGTAGGCGTGCCGCTTGACGAAGAGGATCTTTTGAATGGGCTCCAGATCCGGCTCGCGGAAGAAAACCCGCCGCTTGGCAAGCCGGGCCTCGAAGGCCGCCTGCCGCTCGGCCGCAAGATCGGCGTTCGGGGCCAAGAGCAGTGCCTGCTGCCGTTTGCGGAATGCGGCCGCCGCGGCGCGCTCTTCCTTCACGTCGAGCCCCTTGGCGGCAAAGCGATCAAGCATGGCTTCCGTGAGCGTGAGGACTGGTTCCAGAGAGTCGTAGCGGAATAAGTGGAGCGAGTACTTTTCGCCCCCCTCTTCCTCGATCTGGAGGCTGTATTGCGGCCCGATCGGTCCACGCTCGGCGACAACGGCCAACTCCTTCTGTTGGCCGGGGCCGAGCGTCAAACCGTCCTTCAAATCGGCGGCATTTCCCGAAAGCTTCACGCTCTTGCCACTGGGCTCCACGCCAAGCCGCACGCGGAACGTGCGATCCACGCAGGGCCCGAGCTGGGCAACGGAAACCGGCGAAAAGACGAAAGTCACCGGCCGGCCTTCCCTCGCCGTGTGTTTTCCGCCCATGCCCAATCCCACGCGGATCCCCTGCTTCCTGCACTCCGGGAACCAAGCCAGCGGAAGGCGCAACTCGAAGACCCCCGACGGTTTGCCCCAGACGCCTTCCAACGGCCTTGATTGCTTCAACTTCACGCCGTGAGGACCATCGGGCTCGTAGCTGTTCAGCGCCAGCCCCCGCGGCGTAATCGCCACAACCCCGGCCCCGTCGCCGCTGGTGGTGGAAACCACGGCCAAGTGGCTGCTCAAGAGTCGATCGGGTCGGATTGCCAAATAGAGATACTCTCCGTTCCAGCCGGCCGCCACCGAGCAGGCGACCAGCGGACTCTGTTGCGGATCGTGCGGCGATGCCACGCGGACCACACCGCACGACGCCCCGCTCCAGCAGGCATCGTCTAGCTTGCCGTCGACGTTCGGCGCGGCGGCCAAAGGCGGCAACGGCAGGAAGTCGTCGCCGACGTGCCGCGGGTACTCCTTGACGCGCCCGTTGTACGGCACCAGGGCCGGATTCAAGTCGGCCCGGCCGTAAGTCCTCAACCAGGCGTGTTCCTCGCCGAGGAATGCGTATCGAAGCCCTTGCTCGACGTCGGCGCTAGCGCGGGCCACCGACGACCACGCGTCCGGCAACGGACCGATTTTGTCCAACTGAATGGGCTCTTTCTGGCCGTACACTTCGAGCTCGTC
>CAYTJV010000269.1:0-10300 GCA_964438165.1 uncultured Planctomycetaceae bacterium
TCACCGCCCGACGCCTCTTCTTGCTCTGTGTCTTGATGGTGGACACGTGGCCCGCTGTGATTTTGATGCCTTCCTTCGTCAACGCTTCGGCGACTTCCGAGTTTCCCGCATCAGGATGGGCCTTGAGGTACTCAAGAACCGCCTTGGTCTTGTTGACCCTTTTCTTTTGTTCAAAGACCAATTCTCGCTGCGCAAACCGTGTCCCGCGCCCCTTGCCGCAGCGTCATCAGTTGTTCGCTTGACATCGTTGAGCCTGCTCGCTACACTGTGCGTTTTATTTCCATGCGATAGCTACCATGAAGGGAATCCAGGTACTTGCGCCGCTGTGGCAACCGCTGGCGGATCGAGCCGTACGTGCCGCGATCGCGCTGAACTACTACTTGGGGAACTATCGTGACGCCGTCTGGCTTTTCGGGGACGGTCGCAGCGGAACCACCTGGGTGTCGGACCTGATTAACCCCGACAAGAGCTATCGGGAGATGTTCGAGCCGTTCCATCCCAAGTGGGTTCGAGGAATGGAGGACCTTGGCTTTCACGAGTACATCCGGCCCGGCGACTCGGGACACCGCTTGCTCGGCACGGCCTCCGAGGTGCTCAGCGGAAGGTTCCAAGACGCAAGGGCCGACCAGGCCAATCGGCGTCTCTGGTACCGGGGGCTGCTGATCAAGGACATTTTCGCGAACTTATTTGCGTGTTGGGCCTCGCGGCGGTTTCCCAACGTGAAGCTCGTCCTGCTCATACGCAACCCGTTTGCGGTGGCCCTTTCCAAGCTCAAGACCAAGGACTGGCACTGGATGACCGACCCCGCGGAATTCCTCGAGCAGGAGCCGCTGGTTGATGATTATCTACGGCCGCTGGAGGGCGTGATCCGGAGCGTGGGCGACGATTACCTTCAAAGGCAGGTGCTCATCTGGGCGATCGTTCACTACGTTCCGCTCTTGCAGTTCGACCCCGGCCGACTTCAGATCGTCTTCTACGAGGAGATGGCTCAATACCCGGAGCGGGAACTGCCGCGGCTGTTCCGTTACCTCAAGCCCAACCAAGTGGAGCAGATGACGAACAGGGCGCTCGGCATCCTCACGTTGCCCAGCCGCGTCGCCGGAGACACGCGGAGCAAGCCCGAAGGCAAGTGGCCGATCGGCCGGTGGAAAGCCGAGTTATCGGCCGAGCAGGTGCGAGCGGGCTTGAGAATCCTGGCCCATTTCGGTCTCGACCAGCTTTACGGCGACGGCATCATGCCGAGACGCGACGTGCTCCCTCGTTGTCAAAAGAAAGCCGATGTCGAGCAGTAGAATGGAACTGTCGAGCGCGGTCCTTAGCGCGAGTCCGCTCGGGCGCGTCGGGACGATGCGGACGGTCAATGCGCCCGGAACCGAAAGCATGGGGTCAGAGTCATGCAGCGAGCCCAGCGGGTTTTGACGCGATCGTGTGGATCTCTCCTCCATCGCGCGATATGCTCCGAGACGGCCGAGGAGCTTTTCTGGCGGCTCCCTTACGCGTGGCGCCGCATCATCGCGCGGACCTGCGGTATTTCTTCCGGGATCCCGCAGTCGCTCGCTGCGGAAGTGCTCCAGCGCAAGATACTGTTCATCCAGGTCCCGAAGACCGCGGGCGTCTCCATCCAACACAGCCTCTTCGGGCACACCTTGTTTCGCCACAAGTGGTTCCGCCAGTTCGAACTGGCTTTTCCTAAGAGCCAGTTGGCCTCGCTTTTCAAGTTCACCTTTGTTCGGAATCCTTGGGATCGCCTCGTTTCCGCCTGGACGTTCCTGCGCGAGGGTGGGTTGAACGACCAGGACAAGGAGTGGTTCTCAAGGCATATCGTCCAGTTCCCCGATTTCGAGTCCTTCGTGGTGAACTGGCTTGCACGGCAGAATGTGGCGAGAACGTATGCCCATTTCCAACCGCAGATGGTTTTCGTGAGGAACGGGCGGGGGAACGTGGAGATGGATTTCGTGGGGCGGTTCGAGAGCCTTGTTTGCGATTTCGAGCGGCTGTCGCGCCTGCTGGGATGCACGGCGACGCTGCAGTCCCACAACCGCACGCCAAGGCGCGAGGCGTCTTCGTACCGGGACTACTACACGGCGAGGAGCGCCGAAGTGGTGGCGCAAGTCTATCGCGATGACATCCGATCCTTCGGTTACGAGTTCTGAGCTGGCATGATCCACGTCCTCACCGTCCACTGGAAAGACGACCGCTGGGTGGATATCCAGCTCGCGTACCTCAAGCAGAACGTCCCCGCGCCTTTCCAGGTCTACGCGTTTCTCAATTCCCTCCCCCGCGATCATCGCGCGAAATACTTCTATAGCTCCCGAGAGAACATCACGTCGCACGCCATCAAGCTCAATCTCTTGGCCGACATGGTCGCGCTTCACAGTTCGAACCGCGACGACTGGCTACTGTTCCTCGATGGCGATGCGTTTCCAGTGCAGGACGTCGTGGCCTACGGCGAGGACAAGTTGAAGAAGCACCCTTTGGTGGCGATTCAGAGGATGGAGAACTACGGCGACATTCAGCCGCATCCGTCGTTCTGCCTGACGACCATTCGGTTCTGGAAGGAGATCGGCGGCGACTGGAAAGAGGGCTACCGCTGGAAGGACCTTGGCGGCACGCCGGTCACCGACGTGGGGGGTAACCTGCTCTCGATCTTGAACGCGAGGGGCCTTGACTGGTTCCCGATGCGAAGGAGCAACCAGCGGAATTTGCACCCGCTGTGGTTCGGCCTTTACGACGACGTGGCCTACCATCACGGCGCCGGCTTCCGCGAGCCGATTTCCCGAGTCGATTCCGTCCCTTCTTCTGGCGCGGCGTTGCTGTGTCCTCGAATCGTTCGCGAGTTCTTGCGCGGGCTCCAATCGCGCTATGGCCCAACGCGGCGCAGGACCCTCCAGCGGAACCGGGCCTTGAGCGATCAGGTCTACGAATCGATCGTGCGCGACCCCTGCTTCTATCGCGCGTTTCAAGAGTGAGTTACGATCGACGGGTGGCGAGCATCACTTGCCCGCGCCACGACGTATCGTGGCTCCCGCCCGCGAGCGTGCTGTGGAACGCCGAGCGGCACTCCGCGCCGTGCAGTTCAATGGCGAGGCGGTCCACCTTGCCGATCCATGACTCGTAGTTGGACCCGAACACCGTCGATTCCGCCCCGCCGATGTTCATCCTCAGGATGGAAATCCGCGGGAAACCGCTTTTTGCCAAGAGGGTCCCGAGGTCTTCCGCCGTGACCGAGGGCGTCTCATCGCCGGTCGCCGGCCGCACTCGGCGCTTCCATTGCCGTCCTTCGCCGGAAGTGGGCTCGGCGAGGACCAGCCGGGCCGGGTGCGACCACACCGCCGCGCACACCGCCTGGCAGCGCTCCCCGTAGGGCGCCAAATTGGCCTGGAGCACCGCGAAGTTGTCCGGGTCCGGCTCCAGGGCAATCAGTCTGGCGGCCGGGAATCGGGTGAGGAAGTAGGCCGACGCGTATCCGACCCGCGCCCCGCAATCCACGATCAGGCCGACCTCGCCGGCGTCGTCGAGGCACGCGTATTGACGAAGGATGAAGATCCGATCAAAGGCAATAAGATCGTCGAAGCCACGACAGCGCAGCGGGTGGGCGGCGCGCTTGCTGCGCAAGATCAGGAACGGCCCCTTGGTCGGGCGGGCCGCCGCCAGACGCAGCCGGTGCATGACGTAGCCGGCAGCAGGGACGAATCCCAAGTTGCGCACGACGCGGGGCAGCCAGGCAACGTCGCGAGCGTTCTGACGCAACCACCGGAGGTTGTGGCGGAGCGAGTCGATCCATCGGACCTTGCATAACGACGTCCCGAGCGATCCAACCGACCTGCGCACGAGGCCGGACGACCGTCGATTCCCCTCGCTCCCGAGTTCCGGCCCGCGATCTTCGCCCTCCAGCACGCGCCGGACGAAACGGGAGAAATTCGTGCCGCCCCGCACGGCGTTCTCCGGAGTGATCCGGCGGAGCCATCGCTCTCGCGTCACCGACTCGCAATAGTGAACGCAGTACGAGTCCTTGAACCTGGCCGGATCGTTCGACTCAAACAGGTGGTGCATCTCGTCCCACAGCGGAAAGAAGAAGGCGCGGTGGCTCAGCAGGGTCACGTGAGGCCGCAAGGACCGATCGCGGGCCAGCCGGCCGGGCAGCACCACCGAGTGCTCGTCCCAAAACTGGTCCCTCCCTGCCGAGCGAAACGTGCGATAGCTGTCGAGCCAGGCGCGGACGAACTCGCCGCCGGGCTCGCTGAGAATCACGGCGTTGCAAAGCCCCCGGTTGCTCTGCCACGCCAACACGCATCGCTGGTCCAACAGCGGCGTGAAGGGGCGCAGGCAGAGGGTGTCGATGTCCATGTAGATGCCGCCGTGCTCCTGGAGCACCTGGAGCCGCAGCACGTCGCTTCGATGCGCAAAATGGTTGAGCTTCCGGCCGAAAACCTCCTGCGGCGGCTCGACGCGGTTCAGCGTGAGCATCTCCGCGGCCTTGTCCCACCACGGCCCGGAGCACTCGTGCTGATAGTGCAGGTAGATCCGCTCGGGGCGATTGAGCTCATAGGCCGACTTGATCGCCAAATACTCCAGGAAGCCGAACTGCGGCTCCGGCAAGAATCCGTAGCAGAAGTGGAAGACGTTGGGGATCAAGCGGGAGGGCTCCGAAGGGTTCGGGGTTCGGGGTTCGGGAATTCAGGGGGCCTGCATTCTGACTTCCGTATTCGCTATTCAGTATTCGCTATTCATTCCTCCTACGAAATGAATAGCGAATACTGAATACGGAATTAGCGAATGCAGAATGTTACGGACTCAAAGGTGCTCCATCGGTGTCAGGCTCGAATACTGGCCCTGACCCCCGAACCCTGCCCCCCCTACTGCGGCATGGGGGCCGTGGTCGCTTCTTCCGGAGTGCTCCACTCGATGGGAGAAGCGGCCGGGATTTCCTCGAAGGACCGCTCGGGGATGGGAGCTTCCCAGCCGCCTCCCGCCGCCCGGTAGACCTGAATCAGTCCCTGGGCGATCTCGCCATGGGCCTGGGCCTGGCGATCCTGCTGCTCGACGAGCGTCTGCTCAATGAGCGCGATCCGGTTGAAGTCCACGTCGCCCTCTTTGTACTGCTTGGCAACGATGTCGGCGGCCTTCTGGGCGCTCGCGACGCTGCGGTCCATCAGCCGGGCGACCTCGTAGGCCTGCAGGAACCGCACCATGGCGCTTTCCACTTCCGCGCCGGCCCGAAGCACCGTGTCCTGATAGCGAGCCACCAACTCCTGAAACCGCGCTTCCTGGAGCCGCACGTTGCTCCGGATCCGGCCGTAGTGCAGGATGTCCCACTGGAATGCGGGCCCAATGCTGCCGGTGAGCGAATTGCTCGTGAACAGATGGGAAAGATCCCGCCCCCGCCAACCGAGCGTCCCGTCGATTCCAATCATGGGGTACAGCGCGGCCTCCGCAATGCCGATGCGCTCGGCCTGCGCAGCCGCCAGGCGCTCGGCGCGCCGCACGTCGGGCCGGCGGCGGAGCAGATCGGCGGGAATCCCGGCGATGATCTCCTTGGGCGCGGTTGGAATCCCTCCCTCCCCGAGACGCTTCTCCAAATCCAACGGAGGCACTCCCAGCAGGACGCACATGCGGTTGCAGGCATCCCGCAGCGCGATCTGCAACTGGGGAATCTGCGATTCGGCCTGATGGAGGTTGCCGCTTGCCTGGGCGACGTCCAGCTCGTTCCTGGCGCCCGCCTCAAATCGCCGCCGCGCGATGCTCAGAATGCCCCGCTGGAGCTCGATGTTGGCGCGGACCAACTGGATGCGCTGCTGGAGGGTACGGATCTGCACGTAATTGGAAGCCACGTCGCCCAAGAGCGTGACCAGCACGTCGTGGTAGCCGTCGACCGAGGCATCCAGACTGTCCTCGGCCGCCGCGATGGCGCGGCGCAACCGGCCCCAGAAATCGAGCTCCCAGCCGAGACCGAAGCCGAGGGTCCATTGCTCGGAAAAACTTGGGGGGAAGTCGATCCGTAGCGGCGGGATGGGGGGAAACGGCGGCGGCAGCGGCGGGATGCCCGCCGTGGAAAGCGAGAGCCCGGGTGAAACCACACGATTGTACGCCCCGACAACGCTCTGATCCTGGGGGAACAACCCGCCCTTGGTAATCGCCACCAGCATCCGCGTTTCGAGCACCCGAAAGCTGGCTTCCCGCAACGAGAGATTCTGACTTGCAGCGCACTCGATCAGGCCGTCCAGCGTCTTATCGCCGAACAGTGTCCACCAATGGCTCGGGACGTCATCCTTGCGCAGCCGGACATCGGCATCGTCGATCCAATGCTCGGCCGTGGCCGCAGCGGGGGGGCAGTAGTTCGGCCCCACCTTGAAACCGTTGCGCACGTAGTCTCGTAGACTCGTGCATCCGGCGGTCGACAGGGCGGTCGTTGCCACGATGAGAGCGGCCAGATAGGGCCCGCGTGATCCAACCATCTTCCTCTCACCCCGACGCGCTGGTAGGCCGGACCGGCGCACTCGATCTCAGGTAGGGGAAACTCCCACCACTTGTAAGTAGCAAGGCGCCGGCAACAATGGAATAAACCGAACAACCCGTGTTTCTCCTATAATCGTTCCCGTCGGCAATCTGGCCGAAGTAAAGCTTCGCGGTTCCGAAAAGACAGCGTACTCATGACAGCTTTCCTATGTTTCCTCATTTGACTGCGGTGTCGGGAGCGTTCTTCCGAATCAGATAATACCGCGAATACGGCAATGCGAGGTCGTTGAGATGGATCGCTACGAGAGGAGCCTGGTGGTGCTGCTGCGGTTTGCCGCAGTCGTACTAATAACTGCCGTCGTGCCTGCCGTGATGCCCTTTGCCTGGATGGCGGCCATCCACCGCCAGTTGGGCTTGGGGGAGCTTCCCCAAGGGCCGATCGTCGGCTACCTCACCCGCTCGCTTTCGGCCATGTACGCCATGCACGGAGCGATTGTGTACTTCCTCTCGCTCGACGTTCGCCGCTTCCTGCCGGTCGTGAAATGCCTGGCCGTGCTGGGAATCGCGTTCGGGGTGGGGATGTTCGTTCTCGACGTGGCGGTGGGAATGCCGACGCCCTGGATTGCCTGTGAGGGGCCGTTCGTGATCGTCCTCGGCAGCACTCTGCTGTGGCTTGCCGGCCGGGCTTACAGAGAATCAGCCGAGTAGCCGTGCGGGGCTATCGGAGGCATGACGAATCGCCGTCCAATCGATGACGGCCACCCAACATTGTTCTTCTGCTGAGAAGGACACGATGCCATCGACCAGCAACTCGTCGAGTTGGCCCTGATCGTTCGAATCGTCTGAATACAAGGTCAGAACCACCCCTTCGCGCAGCTCAACCTGCTGTCGCGCCAGGTCCTCCATGGTGCCGACACAGTTCAGCCGCAGCCGACCGTGGGAGTCGGCGTTGTGGAAGTCTGCGTAGATCTTCGGCTTTGCCATGATCACCGATTCTACCGAAACGGGGTCAGCTCAAGCAATCCCTTCAACCTCGCGCAATCATCCCTCCCGGCGCGCATTCAGTCGTCGTCACCCGGCGGGGGAGGAGTGGTGCCGGGCGGGTTGGGAGCGACGATGGTGGATGTGGAACCTCCATTTCCGACCATCATGACGTTCGTCAACAACAGCGTGTTGGGCACGAAGACGCGGCCTTCGGGGGTGTCGAGCGTGGTGTAGCGAAGGTTGATCTCAGAGGCCCGGCCCTTGAACGCGAGCACGGCCACCACGTCGCCGCGCTTGAAGGGCTTGTAGATCAGGATCAGCACGCCGGCTATGGCGTTAGAGACGACCTCTTTCAGGGCCAGCCCGAGCGCCAGGCTCGTCAGCCCGAGGCCGGCAACCATGGCCGACACATTGACCCCTAACGTGCCTAGAGCGGTGATCGCACCGAAGACCAAGATCGCCACCTTGGACGACTGCGCCAAGAGGCCGACGACGTCGGGATCGACGCGCCGCGAGCGGCCGAGCCGGGCGATCGCGCCGGCAGCCACCACCGCAGCGAGCCAGAAGGCCAGGAAGACGGCCACGCTCGCACCGAGCCGCGGCAACAGTCCGATGGCGTCCTTGAGCAGGGTTTCCCATCTCTCTGGGGTGATCATGGCGAGGCTCCGCTGGGTCGCGTTTTCTCAGGCAGGAGGCTTGCGCGGCTGAGCCGGCCGGACAGACGTTGGATTCGCTCGTCGGGGTCCGCCGCGACGAGTTTTCGCAACGCTTCCAGAAGGGCCGGATCGCCGGTCGTCGCCAAGAGCGTCATCGCCTCGAGCCGCACGTCGGCGTCGGGGTCGCGGCTCAGTTCCAGGAGCCACGGGGCGGCATCCACGCCGACCGTCTCCGGCAGGGCACGAGCCAACTTCTTCCGGACGGCGGCATCGGGGTGGGCCGCTTGTCTGGCCACTTCAACTTCCACGGCGGAAAAACCGCGGCCCCGGAGTCCCTTGCGCGCTGCCTCCACTTGCTGCGGATCCTCGTCGTTCAGACGCCGGGCGAACTGGCGCAGATCGACTGTGCCTTTCGGAACCGCGTCCGCGGCTCCCTCGCGCATCGAGCGATCGTCGAATCCCGCTTTTCGAATGGGCGGCAGCCGCCGCGGCTCGTTCGAGGCCGCAAACGTGGAGACGTCCCAAGCGCCGTTTTGCGCCTCGGCCTGCGACGGCGTTGCCGAGGACTCTCGGAGCGGGTGCGAAACCCGAGCGGCCGGCGGCAGGGGGGCAGCCCCGTCGAAGTGTCGCAGCGTTTTCGGCTCCGTGACTTCCGATGGAATGTCCGACACGGACGCAAACCCCGGTGTCTCCAACGGCTCTCCCCGGTCCATCGCCACGCTCGCGAGACCGGATGAAGCCGGCCGAGCAACCGATGGTCTTGCCGGGCCTTGAACGGGATCGGCGCCGGACGACGCCCCGGCACGCAGGACCTCGGCACAAGCAGCAAGGAACTCCGCATTGCCGAGGCTGCCTTCGGGTGGCGAGCGGGAGAGGAGTTGAGCCACGATTTCAGCAGCAGCACGCCGTGCCGTGGATCTCAAGTGTGGCCAAGCGTCGGCCAGGGCCCGGGCCAACTCACGCTGCCGCCGTGCGGCGGCAGCGGCCGGGAGTGCTTGCCAGCGGGCCGGTTGACGGCGAAGCACCTTGGCAGCTCCCTGCGCCACGCACTCACGATTCGAGGCCAGCGCCAGCGCGAGCGCGGGAATTGCCGCGTCGTCAAGTCCCGCCAGGCGCTCCAGGATGGCGTCGACCCGGTGCTCGGGAGCACGCTCCAATTCGTCCTGCCAGGTCTCGGCAAGGAATGAGGCAGAACGATTCCATAAGGCTGCGACGAGTCCGCAGAGCCCGACCGCAGTTGCCGCGATGATCAACAAGATCGCGATCCGCCGCATGACTGAAAGGCCCTATTCTTATCATGCTGCCTATTTTTCCTGTAGCCCCGAAAGGCCGGGGGCATTGTCTGGAATTCTATCGGCGAGAACAAGAGCAGTATGGACGCAGCGACGCGACACAGCGACGAACCATTTTGACTGAGCCTTACTGGCAGTGTCAGCCGAATAATGAGGTCCATCGGACGAACCGGACTTGCGCCGCGATTGCGCCCACAAGGAGCACACGGAATCGTGATACGGCACCTTGGGTCCCCCCCCTCCATTGCTCCCCTTGTGGCGGCACTGGTGCTCGCTACCACCACGTTAGGTGGTGATGCTACGCACCAAGCTGGCAAAGAGGCCCACAAGGCGAGCACAAGTCCTGCCGCACGTCGGGAGGCGATCCAATCGATCCCCATGGATCGACTCAACCCCGCCGCCCGGGCCAAAGTGAGGTGGGTGCTGGAGAACACCAGCGTCTATCGGCGATTGCCGCTGCGGGTGACCGTCTGTGACTCCGATCTATACATGTTCCTCACACAGCACCCCGACGTCGTGGTCAACATCTGGGAGGCCCTCGGGGTGGCCCATCTAGCGATGCGCCAAACCGGTCCCGATACCTATCAGGTGAGCGATGATGCCGGCACTTCGGGCGTGCTCCAGTATTTGTATCGAAGCCGCGATGTGCAGGTGATTTACGTCGACGGTCGATACACCGGGCGGGTCTTCGGACAGAATCTGCCGCCGCAGCTCGGGATCACGCATCGCCGCGACACGCTCAGGCACCGGCAGGTGAGAAATCTTCTTGTAGCTGGGGCAGCCGGAGAACGGGTTCTGCGTGCCTTGCAGGCCGAGCAGGATGCCGACCGGACGCGGCGGGAACACCGGGCGCATGGTCAGCCCATCGGCCGCCGCCTGGTCGGAGAGATCGAGCAACTCGCGCCAGACCTC
>CAYTJV010000270.1:0-589 GCA_964438165.1 uncultured Planctomycetaceae bacterium
TGCAGGGAAGGAGGGGTAGCAACGCACACCAAATCTACTTCGGGTGATTGGCACAACTCCGCGTAATCGCTAGTGATAGCCGGTACACCATGTTCGCGGGCGATGCGCTCGGTCTTTGCGGCATCTCGCCCACAAAGCATGACGACCTGCACATCGGGGTGGGTCACAAAGGCTGGAAGCTGCGTGCGCACTCCGACGCCGGTTCCGATGATACCCACTCGAACAGGTGGCCGGCCCTTGCTCGGACGTGCTTCAACTAATTTCTGCATTTCTCGTCACCATGTGCTAAATGAGCCAAGTGATCCGCCCTATCGGGGGAAACTGCAAGAATGAGTTTCCGGGAAGGTAGCGGGAGTATTGGTTTGAAGTGGGGGCTCAACTTGCACGCCTACAGACGGTTTACAGCGCACGGATCGGGCATTTCGCACGAACATCGTATTATCGCCAATCTCCAGTGACGCAACAAGGGGGGCTGCCATTGCCCTGAGGACCACGCAACGCGCGCGGGTGCCACTGCTGGCTCGACCAGCAGTGCAGAACACTGCCTGGACGTGGCGTGTTGAGCCCTACACCCCATCCGCTTGCACAT
>CAYTJV010000270.1:599-10259 GCA_964438165.1 uncultured Planctomycetaceae bacterium
CGCCGAGCCGAGACCGAAGCCGGCAGCCCCGGCCTGCCGCCAGGCGGCCATGCTTGCCAAGCTGAAGACGTTCTCCCTGCTGGGCATCGAGGCCCTGCCCGTTGAGGTTGAGGTCGATGTCTCGCCCAGCGGGCTGCCGAAGACCGTGCTGGTGGGATTGCCCGAGGCGGCGGTCAAGGAGAGCACGCATCGGGTCGAGAGGGCGATGGTCAACTCCGGGTACCAGCGGCCGCAGAGCCGGGTGGTCATCAACCTGGCCCCGGCCGATCTGCCCAAGGAGGCGGCCTCGTTCGATCTGCCGATCGTCCTGGGGATCTTGGCCGGCAGCGGGCAAATCGCGTCGGAACTGCTCGGGCAAGACCAAGACTTCCGAAGTCTGCGCAGCGTGCGATGATTCCCGCGGATAACGGTGTAGAGCGGGAATCAGGTCTTGCCTTCCGTGACCAGCCTGGCGAAGTGGGCAAACGAGCGGTCGTAGGCCCGCTCGGCACTGGCGGGGAAGCAGCAGCCGGGCAGTTGCCGGGACCTGAGGTGATAACTGATGCACTCGCAGCAGATGCCCTTGCGCGGGCAGGGGTCGTAGGTACACGTACACGACTTGAGGTTTTGCGTCTTCTTGCATTCCATGGTCGATGACTTCCGATCGATTGCCGATAGCGACAGGCCGTGTCCTGAGCCATGAGTATATCACGGCCACCGGTGGTAAGCCCAGAGCGCGGCCGAAGCCTTCCGCCCACTCCAACAGGAGCGTAGTCCGTGGCCGCAAATTCCCCTCCGCATTCAAGTGCGGACAGAGCAAGGGGTTATGTCTTGACTTGGCAAACAACGTCGGTCTAATCCACGATCGCCACGGCCCGGACGGGCGAGCCGTCGCGACCCTTGATGTTCAGCGGAAACGCGGAGAGGGTGAATCGCTCGGGCAGCTTGTCGAGATTCGCCAGTCCCTCGACGATCACGATTTCCAGCCCTTTCTTGAGCAGGATCCAGTGGACTTCTTTCCAGTCGAAGCTGGGCGTGGGGGTATCCATGCCCAAGAGGCCAATGCGACGATCGGCGATCCACTGGGCGGCTTCCGGGGTCAGCGTGGGGATCTCGGTAAAAAACTCCGGAGTGCCGAACATCCGCTCCCAGCCCGTGCGATAGATGACCTTCGCGCCCGGCAGAAAGCGGTCGGTGTAGGGCTCGAACATCCGCGCGGTGATCGGCGTCTTGGCCTCCAGATACGACCCCGGCGCCAGGTCCACGAGCGTTGCCGGCCCGAAGAACTTGTCCAGCGGCATCTGGTCCAAGGTCTTGCCGTCGTCCAGGAAATGGTAGGGCACGTCGAGGTGCGTGCCATGATGGGTCGACAGGCTGAGCTCGGTGATGTTGTAGCCGATCCCCGCCACCGTATTATGGACTCGCACGCTGATCTGCGGGTCCGATGGAAAATTGAGCTGGCCGTGCTCCAAGGGATACGACAGGTCGATGAATCTTGCCATAGGATGCCTCGTGGACGATGCCGGAAAACTGCACATTTCGGCCCCCGAATCGGCCCCGGATCTTTGGAGTGCGGCGACTCGTCGCCGCTTTCTTTTTCTTTGGGCGGCCGCCGCTCGCGATGTCAAGGGAAAGCGGCGACTTGTCGCCGCACTCCAAAGTTGTCAAATCTTGCCCGCACACCACAGCAGCCCGCGGCGCAATACCCGCGCGACCAGCGGTCGCGGCTTTATGTTGAGGTGCACGGAACAAGCGTCTCCCCCTTCATCCTTCATCCCTCATCTCTTATCCCTCATCCGTCAGATCTCCCACGGCTCGCGGCGGGCGCGATCGAGGAAACGGTTTGCCTCATCGTCGCCGACGAATGTCTCGCGGTCGGGGTCCCATCGCAGCGGCCGCTTGAGCTGGTACGCGATGTTTCCGAGATGGCAGATGGTAACCGTTCGGCACGCGATTTCCACGTCGGCATTGGGGCTGCGGCGCGTGCGAACGCATTCCAATAAATTCTGCGTGTGGCTCTGGTTGCCGGTGTTCTGCGTGATCGTCGTTTCCTCGGGCCGGATGCGCATCCGGCCCAGCGAGGCGGGCTCGAACCGGGTGCCCGCGGCCACGCCGAATGCCCAGACCTTCCCTTCGGTGCCGACGAAGGTCACTCCCACGCCGATGTCGAAGCTGCTGTGAATCATCTTCACGCCGTCGGCATACTTGTAGGTCAGCCAGCGGTGCTCGCGGCCGTCGGGCGGGATGATCTCCACGGGCCCGGTCTGGTCCTTGCCGAGGCCCCACTGGGCCAGGTCGAAATGGTGCGCGCCCCAGTCGGTCATGCCGCCGCCGGAAGAGACCACGTAGGGCACTGCCATCGCACCGGCCGAGGCGGTCAGAAATTCGCGGCGACTCAACGGCGATGGATGATGGCGATTCATGATCCGGTTTCTCCTCTGCTCAAGGCTTCCGGGCGTAGCGAATGAGCGCGGAATCCGGTTGGCGGTCCAACTGGACTTCAAGCCCCTGCTGCACGAGCGCCCCGCCCTGAGTGCGCTGCTTCTGGCTGCTATCGAGGTTGGTGATCTCGTATGATTTCTGCACGTCGAGCCCGAACAAGCGCAGGCATTGCCTGTTCTGGGTGCTCTTGGGCCGCCTGAACACGACCACCAGCCCCTCGTCGGTCTCGGGCAGATGAAGCTGATAGGCCAGCCACGCGTCGGGGGCCTGCGAATACGGCGTGAGCGGATAATAGTCGCCGTAATAGAACCTTTGGATGCCGAGATACTGGTCGATGATGGCCTTGGACTGTTGCATTGTTTCAGCCTCGTCCTGCGGGGGCAACTCGCCATTCAGTCCGGCCGTCATTGCGCTGCGGATCTCGTAATCGTTTCCTTTCTTGAGCATCGCCCCGCCGCTCATGTGCAGCGGCACCCAGGACATCAGTCCGAACGTGTGGCACTGTTTGTGGATCGCATCGGCAGGCCAGTCGGTGCGCCAGAGGGCGGTGGCCCGGCGGATCGACTCCAAGTCGATCCGCCGCCCGCCGCTGGCGCAATTGTCGATCGCCAGGTGAGGATGCCGCCGCAACAGGTCGTCCCACATCGCGTAAAGCCCGGTGATGTAGCGGATCTCCGTCATGCCGCGACGGTTGGGAGGATCGGCGTTCTGCCAGTATTCGAGGGGCGCGATGTTGAAATCCTCGCGGTACCAGTCGAGGCCGAATTCCTTGATGCAATCCGAAAGCCAGTCGGTGAGGAATTGCCGCGCGGCCGGATCGCCCACGTTCCACAGCAAATCGCCCTCGACCATCTGGCTCCGCCGGCTCTCCCAAACGATCCAGCGGGGATCGTCGTGCGGGATGCCCCAGTTGCAGTTCCGCTGCTTGTAGACCGGCTCGCCGTTTTTCAATTCCAAGAACCAGTTGGGGCGATCCTTGAATCGGGCCCAAGGCGTCCCCGGGCAAACCCGCTGCGGCTCAAACCACAACAAAAGCTTCCGGCCTGAGACGTGCAACGGATCGCTGAGGGCCCGAAAACCCTGGGGATACAGATCCTTGCGGACTTCCCAGTTTCCGTTGTGCTTGAACCACGGCGCCCCCTGGCCGAACCATTCGGCGTCGATCCAGTAAAGCTCGATCGGCAAGTTGTGCCGAATGATCCGCTGGATCGTCTTGAGGTGATCGGCCGCCGGCGAGCCGCCCCACGAGCCGATCAGCACCGGCAACACGAGCGGATTTCCGCCCGGCTTGGGCCGATGGTGGGTCAAGAGGAAGCGGCGCAGGAGGTTGTTGCCCCGCATCCGATCCCCTTTCCAGAACAGGGCGAGGATCCGCGGCGTGCAGATCTCTTCGCCCGGATGGAGCTTCAGATGCGTCGTCGCCATGCCCGCCCGAGCGGACACGCCCTTGTCGCGGTCGCAGCCGAACGCGGCGGCCCACTGGCCGCTCCAGCCGATCCCGACGAGCACGCCTTCTCCGCCGAAATCGAGATTGAAAAACGGCAGCACCTCGCTGGACGATCGCCCGCCGCCCGGCTCCAGTCGCACGTCGCTGCCCGGCGCAAGGGCTTTTTCGACTGGGGCGAAATCGTCGATGCAGCAAAGGGCGCCTTTGGCGTAGCGCAGCATCGCGTTACGGCCAGAGGCATCGGGCAGCGGAATACGCACGTCCAGCGGCAGCACGTCGGCCAGGACCGGCGTGTCGGCCGTGCCCCGGTTCTTAAAGAAAACGACCCCCTGGACGGCGGGAAAATCGCCGAACAGGACCGCTTCCGTGCGGATCTCCAGTCCGGTCTTGGCATCGTTCCAGGTGATGACTTGCTCCGTTCGGTTCCCATCAAGCGTGCGGCGCGAGACCTTCGACGCCGAGCGACGCAGAAGATCCGCCGAACGCTCCGAGCCGCAAACGAACGAAAAAGGCAGCGCGGGCGGCTTGAGCAGCGGCTTCGTCCCCTGCGCATCCTGCGGCTCCTCGGCTCCGCCAAGGGCCGCAAACCATGCGGCTGCGGCAGGTGCCTCCGCCTCGGAAGCCGTCTGCCGCGGCAATTGCTGGGCCGATACGCCGCGGGTCATCAGGACGGCAGCAATAATCGCCAGAGAAACCGCAAGCCGGTATTTCATGCTCGTATCTCCACACGCAGCAAACACGCGTTTCGTGCTTCGCGGTTGTGATTATGGCCGATCGCCCGTAGGCAAGCAAGAATCGGGTATCAGCGGCGGTGTGGCACTGCTTGCTCGCCGCCGGGAGGACACCTCGGCGGGTGTGCGGCGGTTTCCACGGCGGCGCAGAACGGGCATCGTGATCCTTACAGCGTGAAGTTCTGGCAGATCGGCAACGAGGTGTCGGGAACGGCATACGACGCCTCGTTCGCCGACTTCGCCCGGGCCATGCGTCAGCCTGTCTGATTCAACTGCGGCTCGGCAGGAGCCTCGCCCTCCCGAGGCAACGTCAGTCGGCTCACGATCCGCTGCCGGCCACGTCGCACGTTCTCCGGTAGACCCGTGCGTTGTCGTCGCCGTAGACGCGTTTCCATCCCGGCTCGGAAGGCATGTGCCGGCTCACGGGCAGGGCATTGGGCACGAGCACGGCGTCGGCCTGCTGCGCGGTGAGAATCGTCTGCCAACCGTCCAGGGCCCGGTAGAAGATCGAGTTGTCTTCGAGGCTGCCCGGCGGGTACGCCACCTCATAGCGGCTGTCGATCGACACTTTCACATCGGGATAGAGCCGCCAGCTCACGTAGGCGCCCCAGTCGAACGGGACCATCAGGTTGCCGCGGAAGCCGGTGCCGGCCAGGTAGTCGATGGCGCCGACGGGATAGATCACGTGGTTTCCAAACCTCTCAATGCGAGCCTCGGGAATGCGGAGCAGCCACGGCTTCGTCACCAGCATGGGCGGCACGCACACCGCCAGCATGGCCGCCCAGACGGCCAACAAGGGCCACGCTCGCTCCTGGTAACGCCGCCGCAGGCTCTGGCCCAAGGGCGTCGCTTCCAAATACGCCGGAAGGTAGCAGATCCAGGCGATCGCATAGAAATTCAGCAACCGGGTCGATTTGACCGCGAACAGGGCACAGACGAGGATCACCGGCAGGCCGCGGATCGCACGGATCCCAACGTGGCGGACCGTGTATCCGAGCAACGCCAGCGACAAGCCGTAGAGTGCCATTTGGTAGAAATCGCCGTTGCGCCACAGCGGCCCCCACTCGTCGATCAGCGGCCGCGGCATGGTCGCGGCATGTACGAGATAATCGTAGTAGTACACGCCGTAGGGGTTCAGGGCAATGAGCGGAATCATCACCAGCCCCGCCAATAGCAGGTGGACGTGCGGCTGCCGTCGCACCAGTTGCTCCAGCCAGTAGACGCCGAAGAGTCCAGCCCCGACCAAGAAGCCGGCATGGACGTTCAACCACACGACGTACAGCGGCAGCCAGGCCAGCAGCCATCGCCGGCTGCCTTCCCGGTCGCGGTCCATCCAGTACAAGAGGCAGGCCGTGAACAGAAAGGAATACATCTGCGCGCGGATAGTCGAGAAGCCTTGATCGGCCAGCAGCACCGCCACGGCCGCCAGAAAACTCAACACCGCGAACCCGGCGCCGCGACGCGATGCGCAGAGCCAGCACACGGCCCCCAGCCCCAAGGCAAGCAGGTATTTGGCAATCACGATGCCCGCGTCGCCGGTCCACGTCATCGCACAGTACGCCACTACGCCAGCGCCCCATTCGTGATGCACCACGGGATACTTCGTCGGCGTGTAGGCGAAATGGTCTTCCAGCGGAACGCTTCCAGAGACCAAAGCCTCGCGGGCCAGGGCCATCTCATGCCACAGGTCCACGTCGACCACGTTGTTCGATATTCGATACACGAACATCGACACGAGGCCGACCACAATCACACCGGGCAAGAGAAGACGACTGGACATGGCTCGGGCACCCCGCCGCTTCAGTGCCTATCCCAAAACCGCGATTGCCAGCCGTAAACTTCCGAAGTCTTCGAGACTTCGGAAGTTTTGGGATAGTCTCTCAGACCAAGCCTAGCTCAAGACCGGTCTCGAAGCGGAGAAACGCCCGCGCTTCTGCTAAAGCCGCTTCTTTCGGCAAATCCGGCTCCGACCGCCGCGGTTCAGCCCTTGTAGGTCAGGCTTTCCAGCCTGACAATTGGGCCGTCAGGCTAGAAAGCCTGACCTAGTTCCAGGGCTTTTCGCTGTCACTCGCGGTGGCCGACGAAGCCGAAGGCGAGCGGCTGTTCGCCGCCCTGGCCGAGGGCGGGCAGGTGCAGATGCCGTTGACGCAGACCTTTTTTTCCCCGCGCTTCGGAATGGTCGCCGACCGCTTCGGCGTGTCGTGGATGATCATCGCTGCAACCTAATGGTCACATGAGAGGAAGGAACACGACCTGGTCTATCCATTCCTCAAATTCACTGGCTGACCAGATGAGCACGAGATCTTCGATCACTGGTCCGATCGGCAATGTCTGCTGCACCATGAACACGCCCGAAAATGACTTGCCCGTGGAAGCTCGGGCGTACGCTGCCGCGGGCATCGTGTTGACGTCGTGGGAGACCACCAGGAGCTTTTCTCGTTCGGCATAGTCAAGGATCGCCTCATCGGCGTGCCCGCTCATTCCCAACTCGCGAACGCGCACAAAGTCGAGGGCGGGTTCGCGTCGTAGAACCCCCGCGGCAATGTGTTCGTTGAGGTCGTGATCTGCCAGGAATCGCGGGCGGCTCATGGCGATTCCGTTCTGGCCTCGGCAGTCTGGCGGCGCAGCCGCTGGACAACCGGACTGGTGTGCTCGGCGGCCTTCTCGCGCCATTGTCTCCAGACTTCGCCTTGGCGCTCCAGGTACCGGTCCACTTCATCTCGATTGGCAAGGTAGTGGGCGATGGCCCCGTAAACCTCTTCCAGAGTCAAGGTCGGATACTGCTGTTGGATGGTTTCGGGAGAATGGCCTTGCTGGAATGCAGCCACGACCGAGTCAACCATGACGCGGGTCTGGCCCACTCGCATCACGCCACGCTCGTCCGTGCGAACGTAAGACTTGGTAGGTTGCATTGGTCACTCTCCACCGGACTTCGCCTTCCGCTGACATCCTATTGTCATCTTAGCGCAGGGCCCCAGCATTGTCCACAGCATGAAATGGAAACGCAGCGGACGCAGCTCCTTTTGCGTCAGATTTCGGCAACCAGTTCCTTCAAATAGCCTACACTTTGGGCCACCAGTCGGTCTTCGTCCTGGTTGTCCTTGTGGTGGTCGCTTTCCACGGCCAGCACGCCGGTGAACCCGGCGTCCTTCAGGGCCCGGACGACGCCGGGCATGTCGATTAGTCCGGTCCCCACGGGCACGGACGAGAAGAAGTACCACTCCTCGGGCGGCACGTGGCGGCAGGCCTCCATGTCCTTGGCGTGGACGGCCACGATGTGCGGGCCGAGTCGCCGGGCCGCCGCCACCGGGTTTTCCATCATCCGCAGGGTATTGCCGGTGTCGAAGTTCACCTTGAGGGCCGCGGAGCCGACGCGATCGAGGATCTCGCAGATCTCCGACGAGGTGTAATCGATGTGGTTCTCGATGGCCAGCACCACGCCATGATCCTCGGCAATCTTGACGCTCTCGCGGAGCATTTTGACGATGGCCTCGATCTGCGGCCCGTGCGGCTCGTTGCGGAACATGAGCGACGAGGCGACAATCCGCATGATCTCCGCGCCCATCGCGTGGGCCTTGGGGATCAGCGCGTTCATCTCGCGCCATGCCTTTTCGCTGCGGCCCGCCTCCAGGCCGTCGGGGTGGCCCCAGGCCAAAACGCGCTCGAGGCCGCGCTCGTCGAGCACCCCTTTGACCTCGGCCAAGAAGCCCTCGTCGAGGTTAGGGAAGAAGCACGACTCCAGGGAAACGCCGTCGACGCCGAGTTGGCACGCCCGGTTCACAAAGTCCAAGAAGGTCCACCGCGTGCCGGGGTCGTTCTGGTCGGGATAGACCTCGCCGAAGTAGCGGTGATAGCAGTAGCTGTCGATACCGATCTTCATATCTCGTACACCTCCAGGCCGAAGACTTTGGCAACCAGTTCGATGTCGGCCCGATTGTGGCCGGTCGTGAGCACGTAATGGTGGGAGGCCAGCGCGCTCATCAGCTTGCGACCGTCGCGGACCTTGATCACGCCGCCGTTGCGGCAATCGGAGCCCGGGTACTGGACGTATCCGGTGAGGCAGCCTTCCGCCACGGTCATTTCCGTCATTGTGGGGTGGAGTTTGGTCAGGGTGACTGCCCCGGTGGGCAGCCGGGCGTCGATCGCCGTGGCGTTCTCGTCCACAATCGCCAGCACCTTCTTGCGCAGCGTCCAGTCCGTGGCGAAGACCTTTGGGATCACTACCATGTAGCCGCAGTGGGCCACCAGGATGTGGTTTTCCGGCTCCTCGACCTTCGGGAAGTCGGGGATGTGCTCGTGCTTCAGGGCGGCCTGGCCCATGAGGAAGGGGTAGAGGTTCGTCATCATGATCGGCACGCCGAGCGTGTGGTAAAGCAGATACTTGGTCAGCATGGCCATCGTATCGGCTTCGCAGCCCCAAAGGTACTGGTCCTCTTCCAGGAGCAGGCTCCATGCCAGGCAGGGCGTGGTGTCGGAGAAGTGCGACTCGTTCAGGCAGTTGATGCCCACGGCGCGGATCGCCGGATCCTCCTGGAGGTCCTGCTTGACCGCCAGGTAGATCTTCACTGCGCTCAGGAGGGCCCGTTGCGAGATGCCCTCGGTCGGCACCTGCCGGTCTTTCCAGGCATCCTCGGCCGCGCGGTCGGAAATCTGTTTGGCCCGGGCACCCAGCTCGCGAAAGCTCTTCTTGACGATGCCGACGCCGAATTGCTGCCGCATGCGCTCGGTGCACTCATCTTCCCACCAGTAGAACCGCTTGAAGATACTCGCCTGGGCCCCCTCGCCGGGATTGTCTTGATAGGCCAGGAACTTCGTGCCCGGCAGTTCCTTCTTGACCTGCAGAGCCCGGCACACGGCCTTGGTCTGATCGAGGTTGTACGGGGCGATGGTTTGCACACCGTAGGACTTCAAGTAGCAGATGATCTCCCAATCCCACATCGACAGCGTGCCGAACTCCGAGGTGACGATCAGGATCGGAAGCCCGATGGCCTGGAAGTCCTTCACTCGGCGGTACGCCTCGCCCAAGAGTTGCGGGAAGACCACGGCGTCGGCCTCCGGCAA
>CAYTJV010000271.1:0-10256 GCA_964438165.1 uncultured Planctomycetaceae bacterium
CCAAGGCCGAGAATCAGTTAACGCCGGGGCGCTGCCTAACTTGCGGAACCGCTGTCTTCCTCCGTGGCCTCCGTGTCTCCGTGGTGATTTATCCTCGTTTTCCCTTGGCGCCTTAGCGCCTTTGCGCGAGGCCCATTTCGCCAGGAGCTTCCCCGAACCAGACCTTTACAGGCCGCGTGCCGTCGGGTACACTCCAAAGGGTGGTTTCGGATTGGTCGTAATGCGCGCCGGCCCCGCATCCGGAGGATTGTTTCATGCCCTCGGTACGACTTGCACCGCCATGGCGTCTCATCCCGGTCCTGGTCCTCGGTGTGGCGATCCCCGCGGTCGCCGGCGAGGTGAAAAAGGATGGCGGCCGCGCCGTTGAGCCGGTCAGAATCGAAAAACCGCTCATAGCCTATTGGGCCTTCGACGAAGACCTCGAGGCCAAGTGCCTCGACTCCAGCGGCGCCGGCCACGACTCGGCGCCATCGTCGCCCCAGTCGGTCGGGCTGGAGCGGACCGCGGGCGTGTTCGGTAGCGCCATGAGCTTCTCCGGCCAGCACATGCTGCACGTGCCCGAGAAGCTCGCCTTCGGCACGTTGCGGAAGATCTCCTTCAGTGTTTGGACCATGCCCACCGAGTTGAGCGCCTACCGCGAGATTTTCCGCAAGGAAGACGGCGACCAGCGGGTCCTGTTCTCGTTCCAGAACGACGGCGCCATCCTTTCGCTGGGCCTGAACATCGGCGGCTACGTCGAGTGCGACGCCAAGATCGACCCGGCCCGGGTGATGGACGGCCGCTGGCATCACTGCGCCGCGACGTTCGACGGGGAAACAATGCGGGTCTACCTCGACGGCCACCAGATCGGCTTGCTCAAACGGCCCGGCCAGGTGACCGCCGGGGGCTTGGCGCCCGGGTGCATCGGGTCGTCCGGCGGCGGCGAGTGCTTCCAGGGCACCATGGATGACCTGCGCATCTACCGCGACGCGCTCACGCCCGAGGAGATTGCCCGGCTTTACGACAACGGCGTGCAGGCCCTCGGCAAGATGAGCGAAGTGATCGATGCCGGCGAGCCGAAGGTGCCCAAGTCGCTCTTAGGGCACTGGACTTTCAACGAGCGCGGTCTTGCCGCCGTGCTGCGCGACACGTCGGGCAACCCCGGCATGGACGCCAAGGCGACCGGCTCGCTGCGCCGCGTGCGAGGCGTTCACGGCAGTGCCTTGGAGCTCCGCGGCCAACACGGCCTGCGCGTTGAGGGGATCAAGCACAGCGAGCTTGCGAAGATCACGTTCTCCGCGTGGACCATGCCCGCCGACTTGAGCGGATTCCGCGAGATCTTTCGCCAGGAATGCCCCAATCGCTTGCTCTTTTCGTTCCAGGAAGACGGCACCGTGCTGTCGTTGGGGTTGAACGTCGGCGACTACCTGGAGTGCGACGCCACGATCAACCCGGCCCAGGTGCTCGACGGCGCCTGGCACCACTGCGCGGCCACGTTCGATGGGCGGATGATACGCGTGTACCTGGATGGGAAGGAGATCGGGGCGACGGAGCGGCCGGGCAAGATCGCCGTCCAGCCCGGCGCGCCCGCGTTCATCGGATCGTCCGGCGGCAGCGGCGAGCACTTCCAGGGGGCGATGGACGACCTGAGGATCTATACCGATGCGCTTTCGCCCGAGGAGATTGCCTCGCTGTATCGCGGTGGCATCGAGTCGCTTGAGCGGATCTCCCGGGAGCTTCAGCAGGCGGCCGATTCGGTCTACGTGCCGGGCAAGACGTTCGCTGACACGCTGGCCGGGGTGCGGAAGAACATTGTTGAAAAGAATATCGGTGAAAAGAATATACGACTCACCCGCGAGGTGGCCGGCGCCGTGCTCACGCGCCTGAAATCGGCCTTCCCGGCCGAGTACGACCGCTTCTTGACCTACGCCGGGCCGAATCCCACCGAGTATCTCACTTCGCGGGGCAACGCGTTTCACCTGCGGGTCGCAGGCCGGCTGGTCGAGCTGATGCTGGAATACAAGCCGCTCACCGAGAGCCAATGGAAGAAGCAATCGGCCGAAGATCGCCGCAAGTGGGAAGAGGCCGACGCGATCGCCCGACGGTTCGAGGCCCTCAAGGCCCGCGGCGATGCGGCCCAATTCTCGCCGGAGTGGATCGAGGTGATGTTCGCGGCAGGTCCGCGGATCCAGTTCCGGCCCGTGGTCCAGGAGGCGGTGGCACCCTACGTCCTTCCGGAGACTCCGCCGATTCGCCACCTTACGGCTGAGGAGGCCCGCGAAGCCCTCCAGCGCGATTGGCTCCACCAGGCCGATCAAAACCCGGCGCCCGAGCGGATCAAGAACGAAATCGGCTGGGCCCGGGAGCTCGCCGAGCGCATCCGGTCGTCCCGCTGGGGGTACGTCGATTTCTCCAAGGAACTGGCTGATCTGAAGGATTTGGAGAAGCAGGCCGCGTCGTTGGCCGCACCCGCTCGCGAACTGTACTTCCGCGTCCGGGCGGTGAAGCGGACCATCATGTTCAAGAACCCGGTCGTCGATTTCGACAAGTTGCTGCTGGTCGACGGCCCCTATCCGCAAGGCTCGGAGTGGCCCCACGAGACACGCCATCGGCTGGGCTACATGGCCGTGCCGGGCGGACGGCTCTTGGTGCTCCAAGGGCTCTCGCCCGACGGGAAGCTCACCCAGCTTGCGCCCCAAGTCCCGCTGCACGGGTCGTTCTGGCGGCCCGATCTGTCCTGGGACGCCAAACGAATTGTGTTCTGCTTCAAGCCGCACAACGAGAAGTCGTTCCACCTCTATGAAGTCAACGTGGACGGCTCGGGTCTGGTGCAATTGACCGACGGGATCTTCGATGATTTGGACCCGATCTACCTGCCCGACGACCACATTCTGTTCTCCACCACGCGGGGCCACACCTACGTGCGCTGTATGCCGCCGACCAACGCCTACGTGCTGGCCCGCTGCGATCGCGATGGGAAAAACATCTACCTCGTGTCGTACAACAACGAGCCCGATTACCTCCCCTCGGTGATGAACGACGGCCGGGTCATCTATACGCGGTGGGAATACACCGATAAGCCGCTGTGGCGGGCCCAGAAGCTCTGGACCATGAACCCCGACGGCACGCAGGTGGCCACGTACTGGGGCAATCAGAGCGTCTGGCCCGACTTGCTCAAAGATGCCCGCTCGATCCCCGGCAGCCGCCGCGTGATGTGTACCGGCAGCGCCCATCACAACTGGTTCAGCGGCTCGGTGGGGATCATCGATCCCGACAAGGGCTTCAACTTCCCGGACGGCCTGACGAAAATCACCGCCGACGTCCCCTGGCCCGAGTGCGGCAACGGGCCGGTTGATCCGGCCGAGTCGCCTCGCTACCACGCCAGCGGACAGTACTCGGGCTATTATTCGCCGTATCCGCTGAGCGAGCAGGATTTCCTCGTGTCGGCGCAGCGGGGCGGCAAATTCGTGCTCTATCTGATGGACGTGGACGGCAACCGGGAATTGATCTACGAGGGCGTACACAATGTGTTCCATGCTCAACCGCTCAAAGCCCGGCCGAAGCCGCCGATGATCGTCGACCGCGTCGCCTGGCCGGAGCACAAGGACCGGGTGCATCCGAAGCCGGGTGTTATCTTCAGCGGGAACGTGTATTACGGCGCCCCGGCCGAGCTCAAAGGCAAGGCCAAGTACCTGCGCGTGCTGCACATCGATCCGAAAACCTACACGTACTGGCACAAGCGGCCGTACATTTCGACCGGACCGGTCGTTTCCGCGGTGCAGTCGGAAGGCGTCAAGCGGATCCTGGGGACCGTGCCCATCGAGGCCGATGGCTCGGTGGCCTTCTACGTCCCCCCGCTCAAGGCCGTCCATTTCCAACTCCTCGACGAGCAGTTCCGTGCCTTGCAGACCATGCGGAGTTTCGTGGGCGTGATGCCCGGCGAGCGACGCGGCTGCCTCGGTTGCCACGAGTCGCACAGCCGCACGCCGGAGAGCCGGATGTCGTCGCGAGAGGAAAAGGGGACAGGTCCAATTTGCCGGAACGGCCCGGAGGGTGCTGCGCACAAATTGGACCTGTCCCCTTTTCCTCTCGCGCTGACCAAGGAACCGCGGGCCATAACTCCACCGCCCTGGGGTGAAGACACAGTCAGCTACCCGCGCTACGTCCGGCCCGTGCTGGACAAGTATTGTAGCAAGTGCCACGAGGGGGACGGCGAGGGCCGCAAGGTGCTCGACCTGACCGAGCGTCCCAGCGCCCCGGTGTTCACCGAGCCGTACCTGACGTTGATCGGCAGGCCCACGTGGGGCGCACCGTACGTCAAGCCCGTCGCGCCGATCCCCGGATTCGGGATTGCCAACGTGCTCATGGTCGAGGCCTACGGCACGCTCGATCCGCAGGCGTACGTCACGCCGAAGCCGATGACGTACCTCTCCTACAAGAGCCCGTTGGTGGAGTTGGCCTCCAGCGGCAAACATTACGACGTGAAGGTCGATCCCGTGAGCCTCCAGCGCCTGATCGCGTGGATCGACGCCATGTGCCCGTACCTGGGCGACGAGGAAGTGCGGCAGATCGACGACCCGGTGTTCCAGGGCGTGGACTGGCTGGCCATCCGGCCGAAGGTCAAGACTGCCCCGCGGATCGTCCGGCCGGGACCGGTGGAGTGAGGGAAGAGGGAAGAGGGGAGAAGGGAGAGAATACATGGAACTAACGGTATCGCATGAATCCGGGTACGTGCTGGCGAGCACCATGGGCGCGATCGACGATTCGGCCGGCGAGTTGTTTCGGGAGTATCTTCATCCGCTCATCGGTCAGCGCGGCACGAGGCTGGTGCTGGATCTCTCGAAGTCGAACTTCGTCACGTCGCCGGGGCTCGGCCAGTTGGTCTCGTTGGTCGTTCATGCCAACACCAACTCCAGCCAGGTCGTTCTTGCGGCCCCTACGCCCTTCCTCTCCGTGGTGTTCGACCGCAGCAAGCTGAGAACCTTCTTCACCCTGGCCGATACGGTTGCGGAGGCCATACGGTTGTTGAAGTAATCTTTGCGTCAGGGCTGCATCGAGATTTCAGTAGCAGGCACACTCCGTGTGCCGTCCGCGGGTTACGGCACACGGAGTGTGCCTACTACTTTGCACATGCGGAAGTTATTCTTCGGCCAATCCTTAGCCCACCCGCGGCGCTCGCCCAGCCGTCTCAGGCTTCCGATACAACCCATCTTGGGCGGCTTCCGACACGCATCGCGATGAAGACGCAACTCCTTGGGAAGCACGGGACTTGGGAGTTCTTGTTGATGTCGATACGGCGAAATCGAGATGACAACTCAAGGGGGGGATCGCCGACTGCCGCACATTCCCCCGGATTGGCTCACGTTGGTTCTCCACGGTTGGGGATTGACAAAACTCTACCGTGTACGGCAACAATGGTGTAACCGATCGGTCGGCAGCCGGCGAAGACATGTCGGCGTCGGCAACCGATGGTGCTTCGGCGTTCAGGGAGGGCGATCGCAGGGGAACGGACATCCGAACTCGTAGCCGTAGTGAGTCAAGCAGTGGATTCATGGAGCTGGTCAACGCAGATGCTGTTTTGCACTCCCGCAACAACGGGTCGGAGGAATGCGATGGACATTCGTGAAGGAAAACGTGTGGTGGTAAACCTCGCTCCGTTCATCGGAGCCGGAGTTCGCAGCAAACAGTCGATCCCGTGCATGGTAACTGCGGTAGAAGGGGATCGGGTCCAAGTGACGACTGAGTATCCTTACCGGAGTGTCACCCTGTGGATTGCTCCCAGGTGGATCGAGGCCGCTCAGGCCGAGCCTTCCGAGGAGGAGCTCATCGCTTCTTGAGATAGGTGCGGATCCACTACCTTCAGCACGTGCCTTTCGAAGACGCGGCAAACGTCGCTGCCTGGGCCGAGACGCGCGGGCACACGGTGAGCGCCACGCGACTGGACCAGAACGAACCACTGCCGCCGCCGGAGGCTTTCGACTGGCTCGCGATCATGGGCGGCCCGATGAACATCCACGAGCACGACCGCTATCCGTGGCTGGTGCGCGAAAAACAGTGCATCGCCGACGCGATCCACGACAAGAAGCTCGTTCTGGGCATCTGCCTCGGCGGGCAACTCCTGGCCGACGTGCTCGGCGGCCGGGTGACGCCCAACGCCGAAAAGGAGATCGGCTGGTTCCCGGTGTCGCTTTCCGCCGATGCGAGCCGGTCGCCGGTATTCCAGACCCTGCCCGAGCGGTTCCTCCCGTTCCATTGGCACGGCGACACGTTCTCGATTCCGCCGGGGGCCCTGCACGCGGCCCAGAGCGAGGCCTGCGCGAACCAGGCATTCCAGTACGGCGACCGGGTGATCGGACTCCAGTTCCATCTCGATTACTCCGTGGCGAGCATCGAGAAGATGATCGAGCACTGCGGGGACGAGCTGGTCGACGCCCCGCACGTCGAAGCCTCGCGCAAGCTGCTGACCGACGCCGGCCGCGTGCAGCCGATCCGGGAACTCCTCTACCGCTTCCTCGACGCCATGGAGCGGCAAGCCGCACGCTGAGCCGAATAGGGCGGACCGAACGAAGTGAGGCGCGCCGGAAACTGCCGTGTATTGACTCTCAGAAAAGTAATGCCGTCATGCTTCCACCGAGCCGGGCCGTGTCGGCCCGGAAATGCCGGGGCGACGCGCCCCGGCTGACCTGCTCAAAGGACATTGCTTTTCGGAGGGTCAATAAAGCCGGCGGGCGTTGCTCCGCTCCGTCCGCCCTACATCACCGCGAAGCTCACGTGCCGTGGATGCCCAGCTCATCGAGCTTCTTGCGGAGCGTGGTGCGGTGAACGCCCAATTCGCGGGCCGCGGTTGCGCATTGGCCGCGGCAATGCTCCATCACGGCTTTTAGCAGCGGAGGCTCCACCAGCTTGAGGAGGCGATCGTAGAGATCCCCGCTCCGCCCGGCCGACTGAAGCTCCAGTTCCGTCCACTGGCGGATCAAGGAGGCAATCGCCTCCCCGCGCACGGCGCCGGGTTCGGTCGTCGACGGCGCCGGCGGAGGAAGATGCTCGGGGAGGATCTGGCCGCCGCGGGCGAGGATCATGGCGTGCTCGATCGTATTGCGCAGCTCCCGCACGTTGCCGTGCCAGGGCCGGCGATTCAATTCGCTGCGGACTTCTGCGGAGAGCGAAGGCCGCGGACTTCCATCTCTCGCCGATAGCATGTCGAGAAACCGCTCGGCCAAGAGCACGACGTCGTCGCCCCGATCGCGTAAAGGGGGCAGCTCGATCTCGAACGTAATCAGGCGAAAGTACAGGTCGTGGCGGAAGGATCCTTCCGCCACCCGCTGGGCGAGATTCCGGTGCGTGGCCGAAATGACGCGAAAATCGGACTGCACGGGCCGGTCGGCTCCGACGGGCAGGATCTCCCCGTGCTCCAGCACGCGAAGGAGCTTTACTTGGAGGGCCGCGGGGACGTCGGCCACTTCGTCGAAGAAGATGGTTCCCCCGTTGGCCCGCTCCAAGAGCCCCTTGTGCGGTTGATCGGCGCCGGTGAATGACCCGCGCGCGTGGCCGAACAGCTCGCTTTCGGCCAGCGACGGCGTGAGCGAGGCCGCGTTCACGGCCACGAAGGGACCCTCGGCTCGACGGCTGAAGCGGTGAATGGCCCGGGCGACCAACTCCTTGCCCGTGCCGCTTTCGCCGCGCAAATGGACGCAGGCATCGGAGGGAGCCACCAGGGCGATCCGCTTGAAGGCTTCCTGCATGACGGGCGAGGTGCCGATCAGCGTCTCCGGCTGGGTGTCGGCCGACGGCGGCCGGGCTTCGCCGCTGGGCTTGGGGGCTTGCAGGGCCCGCTGGATCGCACGCTCGGCCACCTGCAAATCGAACGGCTTGGCGAGGTAATCGAAGGCCCCGTTGCGGACCGCTTGAACGGCGGTGGCGAGCTCTCCGTAGGCGGTGATCACGACGATCGGCACAGGACCAAGGTCCTCGCGGAACCGCTCGATCGCCGTCAAGCCGTCCATGCCCGGCAGTCGCACGTCGAGCACGATCGCGTCCGGCCGGTCTTGCCGCGCCGAGGCCAGCGCCTCTTCGGCCGAGGCGGCCACCGCCACGGTACAGCCCATGGCGCGACCCAGGCGGGCAAGGCCCCAACAGATGCTCTGTTCGTCGTCAACCACGAGGAGATGGGGCATGGTCGTTTCAAGAGTTTATCAGGGGCAATTCGATGGTAAAGCACGTCATGTTGTCCCGGCGTTGCCAGCCGATGGTGCCGCGATGGGCCTCGGCTACCTGACGGGCCACGTAGAGGCCGAGGCCGGTGCCTTCCGGCTTCCCGCTCACGAACGGCTCGAACAGGCGTTGGCTCGCGGCCGCGTCGGGCCCGGGGCCGGAATCCATCACGCGCACCAGGGCCTTCTCGGAGCCGGACTTGGCCAGCTCGACGACGACCTGAGGGGAGCCGTCGCCGCGGCGATGGGCAGCCTCCATCCCGTTGAGGATGAGGTTGATCACCAGCTCGCGGAGCGACTCCGTCTCGCCCCAGACCGCAAGCCGCTCTGGGCACCGCTGGAACGCCAGGGCGATCTTGCCGTGTTCGCACGCAGGCTTGACCAACTCCAACACGTCGTCGACCAGCGACTCCAAGTCGACCCGCTCGTGAGGCGTCGGCTGGGTCCGACCGAGCTTCAAGAATCGCTGCAAGTACGACTCCATTAGCCGCAATTGGCGCAAGGCCACGTGCATCGCTTCGCAGTCGGTGGCTTGGGGGCATTCGCGCCGGTGGAGCTCGATGGCCATCCGCGCCCCGGTGGCCGAGTTGCGGAGTTGGTGGGCGATGCCGGCGCCGAGCTGTCCCAGGGTCCGCAATCGCTCGTTGCGGCGGACGTCGGTCTCATATTGGCTCAGCTTCTCGGCCATCCGGTTGATCGAGATCGTGAGGTCGCGGATTTCGTCGTTGCGCGCGGGGACGGCCACGGGCTGGAAATCGCCGCCGGCCAAGCGTGCTGTCTGATCTCCGAGGCGCTGGATCGGACGCACGAACCGCCGGGCCAGGATCGTGGTCACGAGCACGGCCGCGGCCGCGGCAACCACTCCCGCGATCGCCGCAGGATAGGCCGCCTGCCGCACCGCCTCCAGCGCAAGGTCTTCCCGGTACAGGACCACCAACGAGCCCGGCTCCGCGGCGAATCGCGACGGTGCCACCGGCACGCGGCAGCCGCGATAGCTTCGCTCCCCCAGTCTGACGACCGGGCTGGCAGCGAGTTGCTCCAATCGCATGTCAGGCGGCATACGGCAAAGCGTGCCCAGCTCCCTCTCGCCCACCGCCAGGGTTGCGGCCTGAACGCGTCCCGACTCGTCCAGCAAGACGAACTCGGCGCCCGACAGCCCGCTCATCTGACGCAGCACGCGCTCCGTGAGTGGGAAGGTGGCCTCCATGAGCGTGGCCACCACGCGGCGGAGATTCTCCTCCTCCTGGCGGCTGGCTCGCCTCGCTCCGAAGTAGGCCGTCGTCGCGCTGGCCAGGGCAATCGCCAGGACGACCACCGACAACGTCGGCAGCAACAACTGGATCTGGACGGGCCAGCGCATCGGGGACTTCTTCAGCGCGGGGTGCGGAAAACCGGGGTTAGGCTCTTCTCCCCACGTTACCCAGCCTGGCGGGGCGTGAAAAGGCACGGGGGACGATATTTCGCGGGTGGATTGAAATCCACCCTACGACGAAATACACACGTTATTCTGTTACGGCTCCTTAGCTGTCGAAACATGTGACACGCGTGACGCGCAATTCGACATCGGCCCTCCCCTAGCCAGCGATAGTCGGTCATTGCAAGTGTTCTCGTACACTGGTGTTGAGGAAATCGCGCCGTGCCAAGCGAAAATGGCACGTCAGTTGCCTTTCGCTGCCGGTTCTGCATAGGGGCTGTTGCCAACGTGTTCGTCATTGGAAGGATGTAGTAGGCACACTCCGTGTGCCGTAACCGGAGGAAGGGATCGAATGCCGTTGCCGCACAGACGTCGCCGGGGTGGCTTTACGCTGGTCGAGCTGCTGGTCGTGATGGCCGTGATCGGGACCCTCGTCGGGCTATTGCTCCCGGCGGTGCAGCAGGCCCGGGAGGCCGCCCGACGAGCCCACTGTTTGAACAATCTGAAGCAGATCGGGCTGGCCTTGCACAACTACGGCACAGCCAACTCCGTGTTCCCGCCCAGCTTCTGTATCCGGCCCGGCACGACCCTCTCGACCAACAACGGCTCCTGGTCCGTACACGGCCGGCTCTTGCCGTACATCGAGCAGGGCA
>CAYTJV010000272.1:0-731 GCA_964438165.1 uncultured Planctomycetaceae bacterium
GCTTTCAAATCCACATTCGCCGCATCTATGACCTCGTAGAATGCGCGCCGTGCATCCGGCATCATATAGCCGGCGGTGACCGCCACGGTCTTGATCCCGCGCGCGTGGCAGGCCAGCGCCGTGTCGATAGCGTACTCGGCCCAGATCACCGGGTCGTTGTAGGTGAATGCGACACTGTGGCACCCCAACTGCACCGCCGCCTCGGCGATCGTGTCCGGCTCGGCCAGCTCGCTGGCCCGCTCCACGGCCCGGGACTTGGAGATGTCCCAGTTCTGACAGAACTTGCAGCCCAGGTTGCAGCCCGCCGTGCCGAACGACAACACCGCCGTGCCTGGCAGAAAATGATTCAGTGGTTTCTTTTCAATCGGGTCGACACAGAACCCGGTGCTGCGACCATACGTCGTCAGGATCATCTCGCCGTCGAGGTTCGGACGCACGAAGCAGAAGCCTCGATCGCCCGGCTTCAGTGAGCAATTCCGCGGGCAGAGGTCACATTCAATGCGCCCGGTCGGCTCGACTGCGTGCCACCAGCCACCCGGTACCGATCCATCGGCCAGCCGTCGTCGTGCAGGAGTTTTCACCGCGTGTCCCATGGACGGTCAGTCTCCGGGCGCATGAGTACCGTTCCTCAGCAGGCCGCTGTGCGTAGGCTGCAGTCAGCAGCCTGCCGTCAGACTACTTACGGGCCTAGGTGTGGCCCACCGCTATTTGCGAACTGTGTCATGTGAGCG
>CAYTJV010000272.1:741-10240 GCA_964438165.1 uncultured Planctomycetaceae bacterium
CCAGTGGCCCGTTCCGGGGGATGCAACCCGGCGCGCGGCGTGGGATACGGAGCTGTCGGCCGTCGTCGGTTTCGGGCATCCCCCCACCTGGCCGAACCCCTTCTATTGTGGGGAATTCGTCTGGCGGGAGAACGACGCTTCGCGACATGAGGTATACCCGTTTCTACCATTATTTCCCGTCCAGTGATTTACAGAAAGGGGGCGGCATGACACACCCCGGCACCGAGGCAAGCTGGCAGCTTGCCCTACGCAAAACACCGACGCTCGCCTGAGTCTCACCAAAGCCATACGAGGAGCAGCCCGGCAACCATCGGCACGGAAAACAGGGGAGCGATTTGTCGTAACAAAATCCGCCCGCCCACCAGGCCGGCCAGGACGGCCTTGAAGACCAAGTTCGACAGCGTTGCCACAACAATCAGGCGCCAACCTTCGGCGGCGCCAAGGAGGTCGGTTCTCGACATGCGGGCCGTCGACAGGGTGATCGCGTCCACGTCGGTCAGCCCCGAAAGCCCGGCAATGACGTAGAGGGCCTGCCCTCCCGATCGCCCCAGGAATTCCCGCGTGGCCGCGAGGGCCAAGATCACAATCGCATACATCAGCCCGAGCAGAATCGCCGACCTCAGTTGGGTGGGATTACCCAAGGGGGGCATTTCCGTCGATTCCCGCGGCACCCGGCGCCACACGAGCAACACCGTCAGGAGCGACACCGCGGCCATGATCAAAAAAGGGGGTGCGGCATGCACCAGGAAATCCGGGGCGACCACTCCAATCAGGACGACGATTCGCACAAACACGACCGCGGAGGCGATCATGATCACGATGGCCGCCGACCGGGCCAACGGCGGACGGCTCCGCGTCTGCCGCGAATAGCTGAGCGTGGTGGCGGTGCTCGATACGGCGCCGCCCAGCAAGCCCCCCAAAAGAATCCCCGCCCGCTCTCCGAAGAATTTGTAAGCGATGTACCCGCCCAAGTTCATGCCCACGATCAGCACGACAAACAACCACGTTTCAAACGGGCTGAGTACGCCGAAGGGGTCGAACGGTTCGCGCGGCAGGACCGGGAGGATAATGCACGTGATGAGCACGAACTGCATGATCGCCTTGAGGTCTTCGTCGCCGAGTTTCCTGGCAATGCTGTGCAGTTCGGGCTTGAATTGCAGGAGCACGGCAACGCCGCCTCCCACCGCGATCGCCACCGGCAACGGCGCAACGACCAGCAAGCTCCCCACGGCGTACATCAGCAGCGCGGCCACGTCGGTGGTGATCCCGGCGCCGTTCGGCCGGTCCTGCACGTGCATCCGGTGCGCAAAGGCGAGCACGCCCAGCACACCCAATAGCCCTGCCGCGACGACCCAGCCGCCGAAGCTTTGGCCGAGCTGCGCCGCCACCGTGCCCAACACGGTAATCAGGGCGAAACTCCGCAACCCCACCAGGCCCGACGCAGCGTGTTCCCGCTGGAGTCCGACCAGCAGCCCCAAGAGCAGGGCAAGGCCAAGTTGTTCAAAAAGAAGCGGAGTATCGGGCACCGGCTCAGCACCTCATGCGGACTCGGATGGATTCTCCCTGGAAATCCTACCTTGCTTGTGCTAGCACCAAACGGTTGTGGGGCCATACGGCGTCAACTTTGGACACAGACGGTTCTTTGTTTTTCCCCACCGGCCCCGTACCGGTGGAAGCGGGTTTGGCAACTATGGCGGCCATACGGCGTCAGCTTTCGACACGGCCGGTTCTTGCTGTTCCCCACCGGCCCCGTGCCGGTGGAAGCGGGTTTGGCAACTGCGGCGCCCACGTAGTCGTCAAACCCGATTCCACCGACACAGGGTCGGTGGGGATTCCGTTGAATTAGCCTCCTCTCCCGTAGTCGCCAAACCACCTCTCCACCGACACGGGGTCGGTGGGGGCGTCCGCTGAATCCCCTTCGCCCGCTGTTTCAGCCCCAACCGCCGCTATTGGAGGAAGTGCATGAATGTGCTACAAGACCGCCGCGAAAGCGAGATCATGCGCAATCCAGACATCCCAGATTGTCTGGAATGCCCGTTCAATGGGGGATCGATTGGGAATGACGAATTTCGGCCGGGTTTTGCGTCTGGCGATGAAACATCGCGTGACGTTCGCTGGGACAATCGCCAGTGCCCTGGTAGTGGGGGTTCTTTGGGGCGGGAACATCGGCGCCCTGTACCCGTTTCTCGACATGGCCTTCCAGGGCCGCTCAATCCATGATCGTGTCGACGAAAAAGTCCGTGCCACCGAAGAAGAACTCGGCCTGCTCGCCCAACGCCTCCAGCAGGCGGAAGACCGATGGAATCGCGCGAGTGACGACGACGCTGACGCGGCCGAGCTGGAAGCGGAAATGACCGAGCTCGAAAGCGATCTCCGCTGGCAACAGCGCACCCTGGGCTGGCTGCACCTAGCCCAGCAGTCCCTCGACCGCTACATTCCACGCGATCCGTTTCAGACCCTGGCGATCCTGGTGGGGGTGTTATTCCTGGCCACGATCGTCAAGAACTTCTTCCTGATGCTCAACATGGTGCTCGTGGCGCGTCTTTCGCAGTTGGGCACCTTCGAGCTCCGCAAGCTTTTCTTTTCGCGCACGCTGCAAATGGACGTGGCCACCTTCACCAGCGAAGGCACTTCGGACC
This sequence comes from uncultured Planctomycetaceae bacterium, assembly GCA_964438165.1. GTDB lineage: Bacteria > Planctomycetota > Planctomycetia > Pirellulales > Thermoguttaceae > CALFBP01. Next base: position 3,381 of record CAYTJV010000272.1, read on the forward strand.
TGATGAGCCGCTTTACCCACGATATGCAGAACATTGCGGGCGGGCTCAACGCCCTGTTGGGCAAGCTGATCCGCGAGCCGTTGAAGCTCATCGCCTGCCTGATCGGAGCGGCGCTGGTCTGCTGGCAGCTCTTGGTCTTGTCCCTGGTGGTCGCCCCGCTGGCCGCGTGGCTGATCCGCACCCTGGCCCGGACCCTCAAACGCGCCAATCGCAAGGCCATGGAAGAAATGGCGCAACTCTACAGCGTGCTCACGGAGACGTTCCAGGCGGTCAAGATCGTCAAGGCCTTCACCATGGAGCGGCAGGAGCGGAAACGGTTCCACGCCACCAGCAAGAAATACTTCCAGAAGTCGATGAAGATCGGCTGGTACGACGCCTGGACGCGGCCGATCACGGAAGTCCTCGGGATCCTGATCATCTGCCTGGCCATGCTGGCCGGGGCTCACCTCGTGCTCCGCGGGGAAACGAGCCTGTGGGGAATCCCGATGACGTCCAAGCCGCTGAGCTGGCCGACGCTGCTAATTTTCTACGGCCTTCTGGTGGGCACGGCGGACCCGGCCCGGAAGCTCTCCGACGTCTTCAGCCAACTCCAAGCCGGGATCGCGGCCGCCGACCGCATCTACGCGCTGGTGGACCGGGAGCCGAAGGTCCGGGATCCGGAGCATCCCCGTCCCTTGCCGCGCCACAGCAAGGACCTGGTGTTTGAAGGAGTGGACTTCGCCTACCAGCCCGATCACCTGGTGCTGCACGAGATCGACCTTTCGATCCGGTTTGGCGAGACGATCGCCATCGTGGGTCCGAGCGGGTGCGGCAAGAGCACGCTGGCGAACCTCATCTGCCGCTTCGCCGACCCGACGGCCGGTGTGATCCGCCTGGACGGCATTCCCCTGCCCGAGGTCCGGCTCCGCGACTTCCGCCGCCAGATCGGCCTCGTTACCCAGGACCCGCTCTTGTTCGACGATACGGTGATGAACAACATCCGCTACGGGTCGCCGGGGGCAAGCGACGCGGCGGTGCTCGAAGCCGCCAGGCAGGCGCACGCCCACCGGTTTATCGAGGAGGAGTTGCCCGAGGGATACGAGACGATTGTCGGCCCGTTGGGCGGGCAGCTTTCCGGCGGTCAGCGGCAACGGATCGCCTTGGCGCGGGCCATCCTCCGCGATCCTACGCTCTTGATCCTCGACGAGGCGACCAGCCAGGTCGACCTGGAGAGCGAGCGGCTCATTCAGACCGTCATGGAGCAGTTCATCCGCGGCCGCACTGCGGTGATCATCACCCATCGCCTCGGAGCGCTCGTGCTGGCCGACCGGATCGTGGTCATGCAGGACGGCCGGATCCTCGACGTCGGCGCCCACAGCGAGCTGATCGCCCGCTGCGAGCTCTACCGCCGGCTTTATCAGATCCAGTTCGATGACCTCAAACAGAGCGCGTAGCCGGGACATCAAGCCGCTCCAAGCCGCGCGATTGAGGAACGGAGTGACGCGACCACGCGGGCTACGCTTTAGCCAACTCGTCGCGATGGGCCCAGACCTTCTCGAATGCCTTGACGTACTGCTCGACGAGCTCCGGCGCTGGCGAGGTGAAGTAGGGCAACGCGATGCCCGTCGCATTGGCCTGCTCGGAGCCGGGCAATTCCGGGATGGTCGGCGGATGGTGCCAGTAGGCCGGATCCCGGTACAGCGGCAGCTTGTGCTGCAGCCGGTACGAATTTGCCGATGCGGCAACCCCTTCGGCCTGGAGGGCCTTCACGCACGCCTTGCGCGACATGCCCGCCTTCTTCTCGTCCAGGAACAAGGCGTTCCAGGCATAGTGGACTCGCTTGACGTCGGGGCGCGGCGAGGCTTGCTCGCACAGCCCTGGCAGTTGAGTCAAGCGATCGTTGAGGCTGCGGACCTGGGCCGCCCCTTCTTCATTGCGCTTCACCAAACCGCGGAACTGGCATCGCAATAGCGCGGCGGCCATGGGATGCATGCGGAATTTCAGCCCCAGGCCGGAACCGAAAAACTGCTTGTAAGCGCTCTCTTGGGGGAACGAATGGGGCGTATCGTAGTGCCCGAAGGCCGTTCCGCGCTCGTAGTGCTCCCGGGTTTGGTACACGGCCATGCCCCCTTCGATCCCGGGCAGCGACTTGGAGGCTTGGAAGCTGAACGCCGCCATCGCGCCCCAGTTGCCGGTGTATTTGCCTTTGAAGGAGGCCCCGTGGGCGTGGCAGGCGTCCTCCAGCACGATCAGGCCCTTCTGTTTGGCCCAATCGCAAATCTGGTCCATTTCGCATGGCCGGCCGATCCAGTGTACCGGCAGTACGGCCTTCGTATTCTTGGTCAGCCGCCGCTTGGCGTCCTCCAGGTTGAAGTTCAACGTCCTCGGATCGATGTCCACGAAAACCGGCACCAGCCCGAAAATCCGCATCGGCACGATCGTGGCAAAGAACGTGTAGCTGGGCACCATAATCTCGCTGCCCGGCGGCAGTTTCAGGGCGAAGAACATCGACGTCAGGGCACTGGTGCCGTTGCACTGGGCCTTGACGAACGGGTAGTTGAACTTGTCCTTCCACTCCTTCTCGAAGGCGTCGATCGGCGCGTAATCGGGATTGCGGACCAGGTCCAGCACGGCCTTTTCTTCGTCGGGCCCGTAGAGCGGCCATCGCCACGCGCTGGTGGGCGGCTGCTTGACTGCCTTGGGGCCGCCGTTCATGGCCAGGGCCTCGACCTTGCTGCTGGCCGGCTTGGCGATTTGCGCCGTGGCCTGATCAGCGGCGCACCACGCGGCCGCTAGCGCGCCGGTCGATTTGAGAAACCCGCGCCGTGTTTCCGACGATTTCGTTGAATTCGGTCCTCGTTGCATGGCAACCACCTCCCTCTAAGGGAATTCTTGGGCACTGGGATACGCCGCCTCGTGCCGGCATGATAGGCCCGACATTTGGGCCTTGTCAACGGGTAGGCCAGGGGGGCCAGAGCGGGGCGCGGGAGTCTTTAATCTGGCCGAGGCCTTTCGTGTCGTCTATTTCACCAGGCGCCATCCCGATGCGTCTACGCTCAGGGCGGTGTGGCCCTTGTAGCGGTTGTATACGGTGTGCATTTCGTCGATGGTGTCGAAGTAGCCGACGATGTGGGCAGCGCTGAACGACTGGCCAGCATGAATCGGCTTGCCGTGGATCTCTTCGATCATGACGATGATGCCGCCGGGCCGCTGGCTGCACCATGCCTCGTAGACCACGGAGGGTTCGAGCGTCAGGCCCGCCAGCCAGGGGCCGTCTTTGCCCGTCTTTGTGTCGCGCAGATGGTACGCGCGGATGAAGTGCTCCGGCGTTTTGTTCAAGTCGCGGCGATACCCAAACTTCAAATCAGGCGGGAAGGGGGTGAAGAATTCGCTGGAAGGGATGCGCAGCCCTTTGGGACCGCTCAGGTAGCTGAGATACATCTCGCTGAAGGTGTCGCCCTTTTCGTGGCGCACGCAACCCGGCGTGTCGTTGCGGAGGAACATTTCTTGGGAATCGTTGACGCTGTCGATCTTGTCCATCAATACGAAGTACCGCTCTCCTTTGGGAAACACGATCCGTTGCGTCCAGCGCGATCCGGCTTTTCGCCCGGGGGCGGCGTACTCGTAGCAATAGGTCGTCTTGACCGCGATGAAGTCCTTGCCTCGGACGACCTCGGGCTGGACGGGCTTCATCCGGTGGCAGAGTTGGGGTCCCTCGACCGCGCGCTTACGATGACTGCTGCCGTGGGCCATGAGGGCGTAGGATTGCCTTGCCGGATCGGTTTCGTTCGTGTGCCAAGTATACCGGCCGACGCCGTGCCCGTCCGGGGCGTGAAGCTGATCGGCATAGGCCTCGTCGCTGCCCGCCTCCATGATCCAGTCGACGACCATCAGCCCGTCGCCGACTTCGCGGAAGCCGGTGGTTTTGTCGAGAAACGATCCCTTTTCGATGCCGGTCATCCAGTGCTTGGGGTTTTTCTTGGGGATGACGGCTTCGAGCTTGTCGGTCTCGATCTTGATGGCGGTGTCGCTCTCCGTGACGCGAGCCCAAGGCGCGTCCCCGGCCGGCTCGGCCGAAACCGCTCCGGTGCTGACCATCGCGATGAGCCACGGAGCCAACGACAACTTGCCCAAGAGGGCTTTCTTGAAAAGAACTCTCATGCGGCGTCCTCCTTTGAGAAAGCATACGTGGTGGAGAGTGTTTCTCGCGCAACTCTCGTCGCGATCCCCCTCAATCTAGCGGGACTCTCCCGGCTGTCAAGATTCGTTCCTTGCCCGTGAGAATTGGAAAGCCGCAGAATGGATCGGTAACGGGAATCAGCGGCCCGCGTCATCGATAGCTGCCATTCCCACCCGTAGGTGGCATTTCGTGCGACTCGGCTTCGGTTGACAGGCTGCGACGGGCCATTTACCATAAGCGGTTTGCGTTCCTCCCGCCGAGGCATTCCATTAAGCGAAGCGGGTTAAGCACTTTCGATTCGAGCAGGTACGATGGCTGTCCCAAAACGCAAACACTGCAATTCCCGAACCGGAACCCGGCGGGCACACGACGCCAAGAAGCCGAAGCAACTGAATTACTGCCCACAGTGCAGTAAGGCGGTCCCGTCGCACGTGGTATGCCCGAGCTGCGGGCATTATATGGGCCGCGAGGTGGTAAAACCGGAATCATAAGGATCGGCGACCTTGAGCAGGATCGCATTTCTGTTTCCGGGACAAGGGGCGCAGGCGGTCGGGATGGGCAAGCGGCTGGCCGAGTCGCTGCCCGCCGTTCGCCGGCTGTACGACCGCGCCGCGGAGGTGCTGGGCTACGATTTGGCCAAGCTCTGCTTCGAGGGTCCGGCCGAAGAGCTCGATTCCACCGTGGTCAGCCAGCCGGCGCTCTTCGTGACCAGCTTGGCCGCGCTGGAGTCGCTCCGCGCCGAGTCGCCCGACGTGGTCCTCTCCTGCGAAGCCGCGGCCGGACTGAGCCTCGGCGAATACACGGCCATGGTGTTCGCGGGCGTAATGGATTTCGAGGATGGGCTGACCTTGGTGCAGCAGCGCGGGGCTGCCATGCAGGAGGCCGCCGACGCCACGCCTAGCGGCATGGTCAGCATCCTCGGCCTGGAGCCGGTCCAGGTCGTCGCCCTCTGTGATAAGGCCCGGGGCGCCGAGGTGCTCCAGGTGGCCAATCTGCTTTGCCCGGGGAATATCGTCATTTCCGGCACGGTGGCGGCCTGCGAGCGGGCGGCCGAGACGGCGCAGTCGTTCGGAGCCATGAAAGCCGTGCCGCTAGCCGTCGCGGGGGCGTTTCACACCGGCCTCATGCGGCCCGCCGACGAGCGCCTGGCGGAGGCACTGTCGCGGGTTCCCATGCACAGGCCGAGGATGCCGGTCGTGTCCAACGTCGATGCCCGGCCGCACGACTCGCCCGAGGAAATCCGGCAGTTGCTCATTCAGCAGGTCTTGCAGCCGGTCCTCTGGGAGGACTCGATGCGGTACTTGATCGCCCAGGGCTTCGACCAGTTCTACGAAGTCGGCCCCGGCCGCGTGCTCCGCGGGCTGTTGAGAAGGATCGACCGGAAAGTGGTCTGTCATAGCGTGGAGGTTTGACTAGAGAAACCATGCCAGACACCAAAGCTCGCATCACGACGGATTTATCGGGCCAGGTGGCGATCGTGACCGGGGCGGCCCGGGGACTCGGCCGGGCGATCGCCGAAACGCTTGCCCGCTGCGGGGCCAAAGTCGCCTGCGTCGATGTCAATGCGGAACTGCTCGCCCAGACCGTGGCGGCCATCGGCGAGGCCGGCGGGACCGCGATGGCGGTCGCCTGCGACGTCACCAATTCCGAGCGGGTGGGCGCCGTGATCGACGAGGTAGTCAAGGCGTGGGGCGGTCTCGACATCCTTGTGAACAACGCCGGGATCACCAAGGACACCCTGATCATGCGCATGAAGGATGACCAACGGGACGCGGTGATCAACATCAATCTCCGCGGGACCTTCCTGTTTACCCGGGCCGCCGCGCGGCCGCTGATGAAGTCCCAGCGCGGGCGGATCATCAGTATCGCCAGCGTGGCAGGAATCATGGGCAATCCGGGCCAGGCGAACTACTCGGCCTCCAAGGCCGGCATTATTGGCCTGACTCGCACCGTGGCCAAGGAACTCGCCGGCCGAAACATCACGGTCAACGCCGTCGCGCCCGGGTTCATCGCTACGGACATGACGGCCGTCTTGACCGAGGAGATTAAGACCGAAATCAAGAAACAGGTCCCGCTGGGACGTATGGGAGACCCCCAAGATATAGCAGACGCCGTGCTCTTCCTGGCCAGCCCGGCCGCCAGTTTCATCACTGGGCACGTGCTCACGGTCGACGGGGGGCTGACGGCATAACGGTCTTGCGTAGAATTCCCAGTTCACCCAAAATGGTCCAAGGACGTATGGACAGGATTGGGGAAATCCGCTATATCATGAGGGCTTGGTAAAATACGGGGCTTGATCGTAGCTTGGCTCTCCAGAGCCGAGCGGGTGTGGTAAATCAGGCACGACGAGACAGATTGCTCAGCTCTGGAGAGCCAAGCTACGATCAAGGGGAACCAGGACAAGCTTGGATCAATCATTAAGTGGCAGCTCCGCTCGCGAACGTACCCCCGAGATGAATGCTGCTCCCTAAACAGCGTGGTTTTTGAGGAGGATGGTCGTAATGGCCACAGTTGCAGAACGCGTCATTGACATCGTTGCCGAACAGCTCGGCGTCGCCAAGGATCAGATTACCCGCGATACGCACTTCGTGAACGATCTGGGCGCCGATTCACTCGACAACGTCGAGCTGGTGATGGAACTTGAAGAAGAGTTCGATATCAACATCCCGGACGACGCGGCCGAGAAGATCCAAACGGTCGG
>CAYTJV010000273.1:0-10226 GCA_964438165.1 uncultured Planctomycetaceae bacterium
TATATGCTATCCCAATTGGTCTTCTTTTTCTCGTTCCCACGCTCTGCGTGGGAACTTCCGCTTGGGGACGCTCTGCGTCCTTCCGTGCCAAGGCCGCGGAGCGGCCGGACCGTGCGTTCCCACGCGGAGCGTGGGAGCGAGGATGGAAAGTATATGCTATTGCAATGGGGTTTCTTCGCCCAGGGAGCAACCGTGTCCATGCCAGTCGTCGCGACTATCGCTTGTCCGCTTTTCGTTCTTCTTGCCGCAGGGGCTGAGCCGGGCCCGCGCTACGATCCGACTGATCACTACGAAGTGCGGCAGATCGAAGGGTGGCGCGTGGTGGTCAACAAGCAGTTCTTGCGCCAGGACCCATCGCTCTCCAGCGATACACTGAAGTTGCTCGGCTGCCAGCTCTACGAGGTCACGAGAAAGGTGCCCGCCGGAGCACTGAGCAAGCTGCGTAAGATCGCGATTTGGGTCGAGGCGGCCGAGCCGCACCACCCCTGCATGGCGTATCATCCGAACGCCGGATGGCTTCGCGATCATGGAATGAATCCCGACAAGGCCAAGTGCGTGGAGATCGCCAACGCGAAGAACTTCTTGACGTGGACCCTCGATCAGCCCTGGATGGTGCTGCACGAACTGGCCCACGGATACCACGACCAGTTCCTCGGCGGGTACGAGAATCCGGACGTCCGCGCCCAGTTCGATCGGGCCATGAAGGCGAAACGGTACGACGCCGTGGCGAGAATCAGCGGCAGGACCGAGCGGGCCTACGCGGCCACCAATCCCATGGAATACTTCGCCGAGGGCACCGAGGCCTTCTTTGGCACGAACGACTTCTACCCGTTCGTGCGATCGGAGCTCAAACACCACGACCCGCAGATGTACGACTTGCTGGAACGGCTATGGGAAATACGCAAACCGACACGATGAAGTCTGTAGGGAACGCCCTCCGTGGCGTTCCGGGGATCGACATGGATGCCGCAGTGTCACATCCCGGAACGCCACGGAGGGCGTTCCCTACAGTCCACCTGTAAAGGATCTGTAATGAGAGACATCCGCATTGCCGCGGCCCAGTTCGAGGCCCGCGACGCCGACAAAGAGTACAACCTCAGCCGCATCGCCGCGCTGGCCGCGCGGGCCGTGGGGCAAGGCGCCCAAATCGTGAGCTTTCACGAGTGCTGTATCACGGGATACACCTTTCTCCAGGAGCTCTCGGCCGCCGAAATCGAAAAGTTGGCCGAGCCGGTCCCGGAGGGCCCCACTACGCGGCGACTCATCGAGCTGGCCCGAAAACTCGATGCACCCATCCTCGCCGGCCTTGTGGAGGTCGACGCCGGGAAGCTGTTCAATTGCTACGTCGCCGTGACGCCGCAAGGGTTCGTCGCCAAGCACCGCAAGATCCACGAGTTCATCAGCCCGCACCTCGGATGGGGAGACGAGCTTCGCACGTTCGAACTGTGCGGTGTCCGCTGCGGCATCCTCACGTGCTACGACAACAACATGGTCGAGAACCCGCGAATCCTCACGCTCATGGGCGCGGAAGTGATCTTCGCCCCGCATGTGACCTGCGGCCTTCAGAGCCCCATGCCCGGCCGGGGCAAAATCGACAAGAAACTATGGGACAATCGCGATCGCGACCCCGTGCCGCTGGCCATGGAATTTCTCGGTCCCAAGGGACGCGGCTGGCTTATGCACTGGCTCCCCACGCGGGCCTACGAAAACGGCGTGTATTACATCTTCTCCAACGCGGTGGGCGTGGATCACGATACGATCAAGACGGGCAACGCCATGGTCATCGATCCGTACGGCGAGATCATCGCCGAGTCGCGGGCATTGGGCGACGACGCGGTCGTGGGCCTGTGTACGCCGGAGAAGATCGAGCTATCGGGCGGCCGGCGTTATCTTCGCGCACGACGGCCGGAACTCTACGCCAAGCTCGTCGAGCCGCTCCCGCCGGGGCAAAAGCCGGAGGTGAATCCCGGCTGGCGGCTGACGGCGAAGAAGGAATGAGTGGTCGGCGGGGTAGTCGCACAGTTTGGCGGGCCTGTCATGGAAGATTGAGGTTCTGCGACACTATTCGAGCACCCACATTTCGGGTGGAATGCTTGACGTTGGCGTGTCAAAGTCCTTCTGTTATGTGCGCTGGCTAGCACCCTCGGATGCGTTGATTCCTAGGGAGTCCGGGACTATAGTGAAAAGGGCGCTTGACTACTTCTCTCCCCCACGATACGCTACTCCGTTTCTTGGCCTAAGGTATGCCGCCCTGGCGGCACATCTTACAACCTGTTTGGGGATTACTTTGTGAAGCCAGTGCTACAGGCTCTCGTCTTGGCAGAGCATGTTTATCAGGACGTGTCTGGCAAGAAGATTATTGTCGGCACATTCAACCGAGTGAGATTCAGCCGAAAGTCACTGGTTCGTGAGGTGGAGCAACCCAACGGAACGAAGCAGATGGTTATGCCGGGAGGAATGTACGGCGGCTCCCCCTTTGCCTATATCAGCTTAACGGATGTGGGCGAAAATACTGTCTTGCTGCTTCAGTTCGTGAATCTGACGAAGAATGCCGTGTTATTCGGAAAACAACTGACCGTTGACTGCAAGGATAGGCTAGCGACCGTAGAGCTTGTTCTCCCTCTGCCTCCATTGGGTATCGCTGAAGAGGGCGTTTACGCCTTCGAGGTGGTCTGCGATGGAGAGATTCTTGGTTCGTGTCGGATTAACGCCACGGAATTGAAGTTCTCCGAGGGCAAATAACGATGAATGACGTTTTGGAATTGCAGAACGAAAAAATGGCCGACGTTCGCGATGTTTTGACTTGGGCGGCCCCGAGAAGCCTGTATCGTTGCCACATCTGCATCACTCGGGATGAGGAGGGCGTTTTCTCGGCCGTTGTGTTGAATCTTCCCGGCTGTGGAAGCTGTGGCGAAACAGAACAAGAGGCCATTCAGAATGTGCGAGAGGCTGCCCTTGGCGTGATCGAGTCACATATCGCGGCCGGAGAAGACATCCCCTGGGTAAACTCCATGCTGTCCGCGATACCCGAAGATGCACGTCAAAGATGGATTGTTGTGAATGCCTAACAAGATGCCACGGGTGACGGGAGAGAAAGCCGTCAAGGCGTTTTGTGGATCAGGCTATGCGATTGACAGAATCGCAGGCAGCCATCGAATTCTTAGACACCCACAGAAGACCGAGCGATTGTCCATCCCCGTTCACGCGGGCAAGACGCTCGGGGTGGGTTTGCTTTCGTCGCTTATCAAGACATCGGGGTTGACTGTCGAGGAGTTCATTGCCCTCCTGTGAACCCTCCTCCGCGGGCGGGATTCTATTGCGCACGGGGAACCCGCGTTGACGACGCCCGTCCATCCCGCCAAACTAACGACTGCACGCGGGTCTGCGCGCTGTAAGCGGGTCTCCTGACCCCGTACACGATGGCGACCGAAGGTCTCCGGCAGCGCGAGGAGCCTTCGATCAGAACTCGGCGGGGTCAGGAGACCCGCACCGAGCGCGAGCCAAACTGACGACCGCGCGCCGAGCGCGTCCGTGGCCGAAACAATTCGTCCTCGCTAAAAGGTGCAACCATGAAGAAGCGTTTGTCGGCTTCTCTCCCTGTCGTGCTCCTGATCGTTGTGTCCGCATTCCAGCCGGTCCTTGGGGCCGACGTGCGGCACGAGATTCAGTTCCCTGATTTGCCGGGCTACCAGACCGTGAAGTGCGATCTCCATACGCACACGGTCTTTTCCGATGGGAGCGTGTGGCCGCCGGTGCGAGTGGCCGAGGCGTGGCGGCAAGGGCTCGACGCGATCGCCATCACGGACCACATCGAGTACCAGCCGCACAAGGACGACGTGCCGACCAAGCACCACCGCCCCTATGAATTGGCCCTGGACGCCGCCAAGGCACACGGCGTCCTGCTGGCCAAGGCGGCCGAGATCACCCGCGACACGCCTCCGGGCCACTTCAACGCGGTCTTCCTCAAGGACATCAAGCCGTTGGACACCGAGGATTTTCTGGAAGCCATCGGGCGGGCCGATCAGCAAGGGGGCTTCGTGTTCTGGAACCACCAGGGCTGGAAAGGCCCCGAGAAAGGCCGCTGGCTGCCTGTCCACACGACGATGTTCGACAAGAAACTGTTCCAGGGGATGGAGGTCTGCAACGGCGACGAATACTACCCCGAGGCCCACAAATGGTGCTTGGAGAAGAACCTCACCATGTTGGGCAATTCCGACATCCACGATCCCGATCTGCGTCAGAAGAGCACCTCCCAAGACCACCGCACCATGACCTTGGTTTTGGTCAAGGAGAAGACGCTTCCCGGCTTGCAGGAAGCCCTGCTGGCGGGCCGCACCGTCGTGTGGTGGAAGGATCAGCTTATCGGGCGCAAAGAGTGGCTGGAGCCGCTGTTCCATCAGTCCGTGCTGGTTGCCCCGCCGCACCTCCGCTCGGACAAGGCAGTCTGGGTGCAGATCCGCAACGCCTGTGACGCCGACATTCGGCTGGAGCGGGCGGGCGACGTTGGCCCAGCCCAGTTGGACTTGCCCGCCAGGACGACGAGCCTGGTCCAGATCGCGGCGGGAAAACCATCAGAAGAACTCGAACTCAAGTACACGGCCAAAAACTTGTTGATCGCGCCGGGCGCCGGCTTGCCGGTGAGCCTTCGGATTCCCGCACGCTGAAAAGGGAGGGCGAGGCGTAGAGTCGTGCCGGCCGGGACGGGGGTGACGCCTCTTAGCTTCGTTCGACCAGGGCACGAGCCAACGGTGTTTGTGGATTGACGGCAAGTTCCGCCAAGGACCCGGCTTCGACAATCCGGCCCTCTTCGAGCACGGCAACCGCATCGCACAGTAACTCGATCTCCCATGGGTCGTGCGTCACCACGATCAAAGCGAATCCCAACTCCGATTTTAGCAAGCGAACCTGGTGGGCCACCGCGTGCCGGGTGAGCAGGTCCAGCCCGCCGAACGGTTCGTCCAGAAGAAGGAGCTTCGGTCGGGCGGCAAGGGCACGGGCCAGGGCAGCCCGTTGTTGCTGGCCGCCGGAAAGGGTCCGCGGGAGACGCATTCGCATGTCGGCGATCCCGCACCGGTCTAATGCGTCCGAAGCCCTCTCACTTGTTTCCGTCCGAGTCAACCGCTGTCCGGCCAAACCGAGTGCAACGTTGTCGCTCACCGAGAGATTCGGCCACAGGGCCGCATCCTGGAAGAGCATGGCCACGCCGCGCCGATGAGGCGGAATGAGCACTCTCCCGGCTGCCGAGGCCACCTGTCCATTGAGTACGACTTGGCCCCTATTCGGCGCCTCCAGCCCGCTAATGAGTCGCAACAGCGTGGACTTGCCACTGCCCGAAGCGCCGACGACGGCGAGTGATTTGCCCGCCTCCAGTTGCAGCGATAGCCCCCGAAGCACGGCCCGGTCGCCCAGCCGACATTCAAGGTCGCGACATTCAACCGAGGTTGTCATCCGGCGGTCCTTTCTCGCCAGCGGCACACGCACACGCCGCCGATCAGCAGGGCGAGAACCACGAGCACATAGGCCAGGCACACCGAGGCAACCAGGCCCTCGGGGCTATTGGCCATGATGGTGAAGATCGCCACGGGCAAGGTCTGCCTTCCCGGCGGTTCGAGCAAGAGCGTGGTGGTGATGTCCGCGGCGCTCAGGACCGCCACGAGCAAGATCGCCACGCCGATCCCCGGCAGTATCAGTGGAAATGTGACGCGCCGAAAAAACAGCGGGCCAGGTATCCCATGAAGTCTGGCGGCGTCGAGCCACGAGGGGGACAGGCTCCCCAGGCTTCTCATCAAAGCAAGCGTGGCCACCGGCAAGAAGCGGAGCCCAAGGGCAAGGGCAACCACCAGGTCGCCCCGCAAGAGGAAGTCGAGGCTGCGTGGGGTCGCCGACGTGGAGTAGACGAGACCCAGTGCGCCGAGCGCTGGCGGCAATGTCAGGAGCACCAAGAGCGCCCCAACGACGAGCAGACGACGCTTTGCACCGGTTCGTGTGGTCATCGCCAAAGCCAGACCGAGGGCCGCCGCCACCACGGCTGCACCGCCGCAGTAGAGGGTCGTCGGTCCGAGCGTTGTCGTGACCGTTCGCACGGCCCGTCCGACCATCGGATTGCCGACGATGGGCAGGCAAAGGCCCGCCAGCGGCAAGCCGACGCCGAACACCGCCGTGCCGGCCAGACCGCAACCGGCGACGGCGGCCAGGCCGCTGTGCGGATAGGGCGTGAGCGGCCGGGTCTGCCTCGCCAGGACGGCACTGGCCAGATTGCGCAAACCGAATGCCAAAGGCAGACAAGTCAGCGCCAGCACCACGATCGCCAGGGCGAGGCACTGCTTGGCGGCCAACTCGAAATCAAAGAGCGCCGAAAACGAGGTCGTAATCTCGACGGCTGCGGTGCGGCAACCGAGGATCAGCGGGGCTCCCGGATCGGAAAGGCAGAGGATTCCAGCCAGAAGAGCCGTCAGCAGCCCGGTCCCGAAACAGGCTCTTTCAGCTAACAAGATCACCGTCTTCTCGCCTCCGTGGAGTCGGGCGACTTCGATCTGCGAGGCCGTGAGATTGCGGCACGCCGCCCAGGTGGCGAAGAAAGGCAAAGGAACCGCTTGCAGCCCCAGGATGAGGATTGTTCCGAGAGTCCCTGACGGCGCCATGGATCTCGGCAACCACCCGAAGCCCGCCAGGTTGCTCCATCCGATGGCGGGCAGGAACGAAGGAAACAGCAGCGGAAGCACCTGAAACAATGCAAGGCCGCGGCGACCGGGAAAACGGTACAGCGCCGTCAAGAGACCCAAGGACGCTCCCACGGTGAGACTGATCGAAGCCACCCCGGCGCCTACGAGCAGGCCGTTGGTCAGTGCGCTGGCGAACGCGGGCGTCCAGAGCGGCTGATCGGACGGAGTATGGGCGACCCTCCAGACCAAAGGCATGGGCGGAGCAGCGGCCAAGCCCAGAATGAGCAGGAGCACCGCCCATCGCAGCGCCCGTTTGGGCCACGTCTCGACCATGATCTCATGGATTCCGGTCCACCCATTGCTTCAAGAACCCACGGCTGAGTTCCTCCAGTTTACCACCCAGCGTGGCATAATCCACCGGCATGGCCTTGAGCGCGCCGATGGGCGGAAAGGGGAATCCGTCCGGCAACGTCACGTCGCTGCGGAGCGGGATTTGGGCTGCCTCGCTGCGGGCAAGGGCCGCTTCGGTCTCGGCCCGCAGAAGGTAGTCGATGAACCGCTTGCCGTTTTCGGGATTCGGGCCGCCGGCCACCAGCAGCGCGCAATTGGGCACCAGCACCACGCCCATGCCGTCCTGGTCTGGAAACACGACGCCCACCGGCTTGCGTTCCAGCCGGGCGACGTTGAAGTCATCGGTATCGGTGATCCCTACGGCCATCTCGCCGTTGACAACCCGGCGGCGCACTTCGCCGTTGGAGGAGACGATCTTGCCGCCGTTGGCGATGAACCCGTCGAAGAACTCCTCGGCCTTCGCCTCGCCGAGCTTATCGAACAGGGCGGCGGCGTGCATCGAGGTGGTGCCGAACAGGGGATTGGCGATGCACGCTTTGCCCTTGAAGCGGCCGTCCAGAAGGTCCATCACCGACTTCGGCTCCTGCCCGGCCAGGATAAGGTTGGTGTTGTAGATCAGCACCCTGGCTCGGGAAGAAAAGCCGGTCCAATGGCCTTCGGGGTCGGAGAACCGAGCGGGCAAGTGATCGGCTTCCGGGGATCGATACGGTGTCGAAATCCCCTTGCTCTTCAGGATCGCTGCCCGCACCGGGTCGCCGCTCCAGAACACGTCGGCCCGCGGCCGGGCCTTCTCGGCGATGAGCCGATTCAGCAGGCCGGTGCTCTTCGTCTCTTCCGTATCGGGAACGAGCCGCACTTGGATTCCCGTTTCCTTTTGGAACTGCTCGCAGATTGGGCGAGCGAAGATGTCGTCCACGGAGGTGTACACGACAACCTCGGGATGCGTTGTCTTTGCACAACCTGACAGCAGGAATCCCAGCCCTGTCAGCGTCACCAGCCGCAGGACCAAAGAAGCGGAAAGGCGGTGGACCATCACTCGTCCTTCTGCTGGAACGTCAGGACCAATGGCGGCGAGACCGAATGGTTCCAGTACAACTCATCTGTCGTCCATCTCCTTCTCGTCCTCAAGCTCCTTCACCACCAGGCGAGCGAAATGCGTTTGCGCATCGGCCTTGGTCCATAGGCCCACCTTGCCCGCCTCCTTGAAGGCGTCGTCCTTCACGTCGAGGCACAGCTTGCCGTTGACGTAGCACTGGATGTGTCTTCCCTCGTGAACGATCCGCAGCGTGTGCCACTGGCCGGCCGGCGCCTTGACATCGGCGGAACCCAACTGGGTCCGCTTGCCGCCGACGACCTTGTAGACCCGGTAGTTGTCCTCCAGGGGGTTCATCCGGGCGACGTAGTAGTTGTCGGCGTCCTTGTACCGCCACACCGGCCCGCCACCCTGATCTATTCTGCCGGCTACCGCCTTGAAGGATACCGTGAGATCCAGATCACTGTACTTGGCGTTCTCGGCAACGCAGAGGTTGAACAGCGGGTTCGGGCCTTCGGGAGAGGTTTGGGCAATCACTTTCCCTCCGGGGGCCGACGGGTCTTCCAAGACCTTCCAAACGCTCCCTGGACCTCTCCCGGTCTTGGCCGCCACCCAACCCGATGGCAATTCGCCGACCTTGGCGTCTTCGAGCGACATCTTGAACGGCTCAGCGGCCACGGCGCAGCTTGCCGAGCCGATAATCAACGCCAGAACGATACTCGTGCGTCTCATGTTCAGACCTCCAGTCGGCAGAAAGAGATTTGGGCCAAGCAGCCACTCACGAGACCTCGCACCACCGAATACCGAATGAAGTTGCGCGATTCTGCAACTGACCTCCGGCCGTGTGGCACTGCTTGACCGCTGCCGGAAGAGGGTTTTCGGCTTCGGGATGACGTTGGACCGGCAGCGGTCAAGCAGTGGCACACTCCCGAGATCGTGCAACCTCATTTGGACGAAGAGCTGAAGGTGCTACGCCCATTGTTCCTGCTGCCTCATCTCCCAGCGCAGGTCTCTCTTTCTTTGCGCATCGAGCTGCTCTGGCGTCAACGATGGGGGTGGAGCCACCCACGGGTAAGGCGATGAAACCACGGGTTGGTAGTGAGTGGTGGTGTTATAGAGGTTGAGGAACTCGACCAGGCCGGTCGGCGTCATGTTCATGAACGGAACGTACAGACCGCATTTCTTGGCGACGGCGGCGGCCATGCTCACGCAGTCCCGGACGCCGATCACATAGGTGCATCCTCGCCAATCCGTGTCCATCATGATTTCCGAAAGCCGCAGGGAGCTGTCGAGAACCTCGAAGCGAACGTACGACGTAATGTATTGGGTGCGGTCCTCCGTTTCCACCCTCCCCTTCACAGCGAGGTCCTCAACGTGCCGAGCGAGGTAAGGCACTAAAGGGAGGTCCCGCACTAAAGGGAGCTTGTGCACTGAAGGGAGGAGCGACACGTTCGTCGGGAAATAGCCATACCACTTGAGCCGCTTGGGGTGCGCATCGCCCCATTCAAAGAGGCACGTCGAGTGCGGCGGAACTCCTGACTCGTTGATGACGGTGAGGAAAGACATCGGTGATCTCCTGCTCGTAGTCCCCAGGTCGGCGAACGCAGAAGTATAGTCATGGCCGGACGACGGTCAACCCCCGAGCCGGAATGGCGGGTGTAGGAGCGAGTAGGAACGGGTTTGCAGTGCCGGCGGGGATAGTTTAGGCTGCCGCTTCGGATTCTGAATGAAGGAACATCCCGTTGGATTGGGATCTTCTGATGTTCGGGCCGCCTCGTGCGGCGATCATTGGCCGCGGACGGTCCATGGAGGCGCACACTGCAAGACTCCTTTCCAGGTGCTGCATGTCGTTGCTTTCACCCCAAGATGTATGGCTCCTGTTCGCCACCCGAGTGGTTCGACTCTTCGGCTACGGGCTGCTCTCGGTGATCCTGGTGCTTTATCTGGCGGAACTGGGACTGGAGGAGTCGCAGATCGGGCTGCTCCTGACGCTGACGCTCCTTGGGGACACCGCCGTTTCGCTTTGGCTGACGACCAGGGCCGACCGGTTCGGACGGCGGCGAACGCTGGTGGTGGGCGCAGTCCTGGTGGTCCTGGCGGGAGTGATGTTTGCCGTCACGGACAGTTTCGTTCTGCTACTGATCGCCGCCACGATCGGAGTCATCCGCCCGAGCGGAACA
>CAYTJV010000274.1:0-10222 GCA_964438165.1 uncultured Planctomycetaceae bacterium
CGCCTGCACCACAAGATTCGCCTGCACCACAAGATTCGCCTGCACCACAAGACTCGCCTGCACCACAAGACTCGCCTGCACCACAAGATTCGCCTGCACCACAAGATTCGCCTGCACCACAAGACTCACCCCCAAGGACTCAACTCATGGCCGATCCGCGAAAAATCGAGGCCGCGGTCAAACGCGTGCGCAACCAGAAAGCGTTTATCCAGGATCTGCTGATCGACGCCTTGGGCTGGGACATTGAGGAACGCGCCGAGGATCTTGAGGAAATCAGCTTTGAGTGGTCAGCCGAAGAACTGCGGGCCGATGGGCTGGACAAGCACATCGTGGACGGCACGATCCGGCAGATTCGTCCTTTCAAGGGAAACCCTTGGGGGATCTTCATCCTGGAGTTCAGGAATCCCGATGTATTTGCCACCGGCCGGGGCATGACCGGCACGCTGCGCAAGGTGCTCCGGGGGCTCGTCCCGTCGAAGAAGAAAAGGTCGAGCCTCGCCTCCTTCAACCGCGAGAACCTGCTGTTCATTTGCAACCACGACTACCAGCACTACCGCTTCGCCCACTTCAAAACTTGTGGTGCAGGCGTCCCGCCTGCTTCTCCTGCAGGCGGGACGCCTGCACCACAACGGACCGCCCCGCTGGCCGCCTTCGGCTGGGGCCCGGGCGACCCTATCCGCACGCTCTGCGAGTACAACCTGAACGCCTTGGAGTGGCCCGATGGCCAACCCGACGCCGAAGGCTGGATCGCGGCCTGGAGCCAGGCGTTCGATGTCGAGAAGGTCACCAAGCGGTTCTACGAGGACTACGCCGCCGTCTTCGAGAAGGTCGAGAATCTCATCGCCAAGCCGAAGGAAGTCACCGGCGACGAGCTGCGGATGTTCACTCAGACGCTCTTCAACCGCCTGATGTTCCTGCGGTTCATGGAGCGTAAGAGGTGGCTCACCTTCGGCGGGCACGCGGACTACCTTCGCGCCCTGTACGCCGCCGGCGGCTACGGCAAGAAGTCGTTCTACAGGGGAAGGCTTTGCCCACTGTTCTTCGAGGGCCTTGCCGTCAAGGGCAAACAGGAAAGCGAAGCTTACGGTTGCGTACCGTACCTCAACGGCGGACTCTTCGAGCGGTCGGAGCTGGATGAGCAAGTGACCGACCTGCCCGACGAAGTGTTCGCGGGCGTCCTCAGCGACGAACACGCGGGTGGGCTTTTCTACCGCTACAACTTCATCGTGGAGGAATCCACGCCGCTGGACATCGAGGTGGCCGTTGACCCGGAGATGCTCGGCAGGGTGTTCGAGGAACTGGTGACCGGCCGCCACGAGACCGGCTCCTACTACACGCCGCGGCCGGTCGTCTCCTTCATGTGCCGCGAGGCGCTCAAAGGCTATCTGGCCGACAAACTGAGTTGTGGTGCAGGCGTCCCGCCTGCAAGAAGGGCAGCCGGGACGGCCGCACCACAAGGCATCCAAGAGGCCGTCGCCGCGCTGGTCGATCGGCACGAGGTGGGCAAGCTCAAAGAGTCGCACGCCCGCGAAATCCTGGCCGCCCTGGACGACCTCAAGGCGGTCGATCCGGCCTGCGGTTCCGGGGCCTATCTGTTGGGCCTGCTCCAAGAAATGATTGCCCTGTATCGCTCGCTCTACAGCGAAAAGCTCGTCAAGGATGCCCGAAGCCTCTACGATCTCAAGCTCCGCATTATCAGCCAGAACCTCTACGGGGTAGATATTGACCCGTTCGCCACGAACATCGCCATGCTGCGGCTTTGGCTGTCGCTAACGGTCGAGGCCGACGAGCCGGTGCCGCTGCCGAACCTGGATTTCAAGATCGAGACGGGCGATTCGCTCTTGGCCCCCGATCCGCAGGAGATGCCCGACCTTTTTCGAAATCAGCTCAAGATGTCGGCCGACGTCTTGGCAATGGTGAAGCACCAGTTCTTCTTGTCGCATGGCGAGGAAAAGGAGAGCTACCGCAAGACGATCATCAGCGAGGAGTCGCGGCTGCGGAAGGAACTGGCGTCCGAGTACGGCGAGGGCGTCGTCGATTGGCGAATCCAGTTCGCTGAAGCATTTGCCAACAAGCGGGGTGGGTTTGATGTTGTTCTGGCGAATCCGCCCTACGTCCGTCAGGAGCTAATCAAGGACATCAAGCCCGCATTGAAGGCGGCTTTCCCCGACGCATACTGCGGCACGGCGGACTTGTTCTGCTACTTCTACGTCCGCGCCGTCCAACTCCTGCGCCGCGGAGGCACGCTGGTTTTCATCTCATCCAACAAGTGGTTCCGGGCCAATTACGGCAAGAACCTACGCAAGTTCATCGCAGATACCTGCGAAGTCAGGAGTATAACGGACTTCGGCGATCTGCCCGTCTTTCAGAGCGCTGTCGCTTATCCTTCGATCTTCGTTGGGCAGAAATCTGTCAAGCCATCTTCCCCGCTCTATACACTTGTCACCACCCTTGATCCTCCCTATCCACACGTCTTAGCCCTCATACAACGTGACGGCCATGCGCTCCCCGAACAAGCGATCGTTGGTTCGGACTGGATGTTGAACGATGCGAGCACCGCCGACCTGGTGCATCGAATGGAAAAGGCCGGAACACCACTGGCAGAGCACGCGGACATTCAGATCTATCGAGGGCTCCTGACCGGGTTCAATGAGGCTTTCATCATCGACAGTTCTCTCCGCAAAGAACTGATTCGAAATGATTCGCGAAGCACGGAAATCATCAAACCACTTGCGATGGGACGTGATGTAGGCAAGTGGCATGTGGACACCGACAAACGATGGATTATCGTTACACCCATCGGTATCGAGATCCAGAAATACCGAGCCGTCTTCGATCATCTGAAGCAGTGGAAGAAGGAGCTGGAGGAAAGATGGGACAAGGGCAACCACTGGTGGGAGCTGCGTGCTTGTGGCTACTATGATGTGTTCAGCAAGCCGAAAATCCTCTACCAGGAGATCGTGACTCATCAAGGGTTCGCTTTCGATGATACCGGAGTGTTCATCAACAACAAAGTGTTCATGATCCCAATGGACGATTTGTTTCTGCTCGGCGTGCTTAACTCGCAGATATGCTGGCAGTACCTGAACGGAATCTCTTCTAAACTGCAACGAGGCGCTCTCGCTTTGCAGACTCCATACATCAAGAAGATACCAGTGCCACCCGTCTCCGACGTGGAACGCCGTGCGATCGAAAAACTGGTGCGCAGATGCCTCGACTCGCATGGGGATGGCTGTGAAGCTTCGGAACAGGAAATCGACGAACGGGTAGCGGCCCTCTATGGGATATGATGAGCGGCTTTAGCAATAGCATGACGAAACCCAAGCCCAGCTTTGTCGTGTACGCGGACGAGTCGGGCGACGAAACGGGCGGAGAAAAAATCGGGGACACAATACCAATTTGGCGAGGGAATTCAACGCAGAGCATGCAAACGTCGTAATTTGTTGAATTATGTATTGTGTACACTGAATTCCCCCGGAATTATACCTGATACCCGGCAGGCCACGGACGCTCTCCCCCCTCACCATCCGCGCCTCTTGGCCTCCGCCTTCAGCGCGACGAACGCGGGCTTGTCGGCGCCGGAGCCCTTGTACGTCCGCAGGCCCAGCGTGCCGATGAAGTCCGCGAACGCCCCGCCCTTGACGCCGTAATACTCCTCCGCCCAACGCACCATCTCGGGTGGCTGGTCGCTGAGCCATACGAACATCACCTGCCCGACCTGTTCGGCGTGAGCGTCCCAGGCGCCGAAAACCTCCTCCACGAATCGCTTCTGCTTCTCCTCCGACGCCCCGCACTTCGTGCCCGACGAATAACCACACTCGGTGAAGGTGACGCTCCGCCTCGGGTACTGCTCGCACACGGCCTTGAAGTCCCCTCGGACCACCGACGGATCGCGGAACGTCAGGTCGGCGTTGAGAGGGTAGTACGACACCATCACCACATCGGCGTGGCGGTTCAGTTCGATGGCGTGCTCTTTGGCCGGGCCGG
The DNA here is from genome assembly GCA_964438165.1 of uncultured Planctomycetaceae bacterium. Taxonomy (GTDB): domain Bacteria; phylum Planctomycetota; class Planctomycetia; order Pirellulales; family Thermoguttaceae; genus CALFBP01. The sequence goes on from CAYTJV010000274.1 coordinate 3,988, forward strand.
TGTGTCCGCCGAAGGTCAGCGACGAGCCGACTTTCGTCTTCGGCCAGGTTTTCTTGACGTGTTCCTTGGCCGCCTTGAAGAAGGCCGTGTACTGCCGCCACTTCGCGGCGTCGGAGCCGAGCGAGCAATCGGCCTCGTTGCCGATGGAGAAGTCCTCGAGTTCCACCTTCGGCATCTGTCGGGCCAGCCAACCGGCCAGGGCGTTGAACCGCTGGACAACGGCCGGGTCGTCCAGCGGCTTCTCGCGGAGGTCGGCCGGGATGCGGTTGCGGCCGGTGTCGAGCGTCGCGATGCGGAGGCTCAGTTTCACCCGGGCGGCCGAGTAGAAGACGTCGGCGATCGCAGGGAACGGGGAGACGTACTCGCCTGGTTTCTTCTCGATGTCGTCCCAATCCAGCTTGAGGCTAACGATCTGCAAGCCCGCCTCGCGCCCGGCGCGGAAGGCCTTGCCGAAGTTCTTGTCCTCGGCCTCGTTGACGTTGATGCCCAACAACCGCGCGCCCTTGTGTTTGGGCGGGTTGACTGGGTCGGCGGCATAGGCTGTGGGGAAGAAGGCCAATAGGGCCACGCAAGAGGCGGCGGCCGACAATGTGCCAGCAACGGCAGCGAGCCACCCGGCTGAGGGCGCGAATAACCAGCGGTTCATGAGCCACCTCTCTCCTGTAAAACCTCGTCCTGACACGAGCCGACGCTCGACGGAACTGAAGTCGCTCGGGGGCCGCAGTCAAGCATCCGGTTCGCGCCTATGTCGAAAGCCGATGGGTTATGCGGCGCACCGTACCGCGCGCCACACCGCTCAATTTGGCGGGTTCGGGCGTGCCTGTCAAGAACCGGTCCATTTTCGGGATTCCCGGAGATCGGTCGGGATGATGGGATCGGCGGCGGCGGCGATCAGGGCGCGCCACGCGCAGCTTGGGCTTTCGGGATTGCTCGGGAGCGATTCGTTGGCCATCGAATAGCGCGCCACGCACGGATGGTTGCGGCAAGCACGGATCGTGTCCTGCAACTGCCTGGGGAAGTGTTCGGCGTGAAAGGCGCTGGTGCCGTTGCCCCACGAGCCGCCTTCCGGCACCAGCAAGTAGCCGGCTTCGTCTTGGTCGGGAATGGCCGGGTAGGCCCACGAGCGGTCGCCCCATGCCGACAGAACGCTCGACAGGGCGACGCTGCGCGGCTTGGGAGTGGCGTTGGCGATCCACACGTCTAACGCTCGTGGAACTGGCGCTGGAGGTTGGGGCACAGATGGAAGCAGACCGGCGCCGATTCCGATCCGGATCGTCGGTACAAGCCAAGAAGGTTCTGCCGGGGAGTCATTGCCATCATGCGTCGCGATACCGAATCATCGGGGCCCACGGCTCTTCCAGACGGACTGGCGCGGTCCGGTGGAGGAAAGCCAGCGATCCTTGGGCCATGATCTCGCTTCGAAGTATAGTTCCGGCGGTTGCAATACACAATCGCCTTGTTGCGCTGCAAACGACGTAACTCCTTGACGGCGAAGGAGTACGGAGTTATTAGTAGGGGCGGGGGGCCTTTCTACCGGAGAATCACGCCGGTTTTCTTGGCCCGGCTGCGAAGGATTTCTTCCGCTGGCGCAAATATGCTTGTGACGACGCGGGAACCAACGAGGGAGCGGGTGTGGCCGACGACGACCAGTCCAGCCTGATTACGGCTCTGAAGCAACGCGATCGCTCCGCCTGGAGTGCCGCTGTCGATCGCCATCTTCACGAGGTCTACGGCTTTGTTTTCCACCTTGTTGGGGGCGACCGGGCGGTCGCGGAGGATTTGAATCAGGAGACTTGGCTGGAAGCACTGGATGGAATCGACCAGTGTAATGCGGCCCAGGGCAGTTTCCGGAACTGGTTGTTCGGCATTGCCCGCAGGCGAGTCGCCCTGTACTACCGCCGCCGTGCTTTGGCTGGGAACGCGACATCGTTTAGTGGTCAATTCGAGGAGTCTGCCGAATTGGGAGAGATCTCCGTCTTGCCCAAGGACGTGTTGGAGCAGGTGGAACAGAGAGCTGTCGTACGTGCGGCGGTTCTGGTCCTTCCAGACGACCGCCGCGAGGTGCTGCTTTGGAAGTATGTGGAAGGGCTTTCCGTCGAGACAATTGCCATCCGTATGGGAAGAACCGCCAAGGCGGTCGAGTCGCTGCTTTCCCGAGCACGGGAGCAGGTGCGGGGCCTGCTCCGCGGGTACATGATGCCGTGTGATGACGGACGACGGGTAAGCAAGGAGTCGTCCCATGAGTAATCAATTCAGTAGCGATGAGGAAGTGCTGGCTCGGTTGGTCCGTGAAGCGGGAGACCCGAGTGTTTCACCCGACCCGCAATATGCCGAGACGCTCCGGGCGACGATCCTGGACCGTGTGGGCCTGGCGGAAACGGCTGCCCGTGTGACAGAGGATATCCGGAAAGCAGATGTGATTCCTATTACCGTGGAAAGGACCCGACAAATGAAACGCATCGCCAAGCTCGCCGTGGCCGCAACCATCCTTGTGGCCCTAGGCATTCTGGTCTTTTGGATGACGATCGGCGGCGGCTCGACCAACATCGCCTTTGCACAGGTCGCCGCCGCCTTGGACAGCCTCCGGAGTGCCACTTTCGACGTCACGATGGAAATGAAGAATCCGATGAACGAGAAGGAAAATCAGCACATCACTATGAAGGGCCTGTTCCTTGCACCGTCGCGCGAACGTATCGAGATGACGATGGGTTCCGGCAAGGCCCAGGGCAGCAGCATCATGATTATGGATGCTCAGGCGGGGAAAGGCATTGTACTGTCGCCCGAGATGAAAATGGCGGTTGTAATGGACACGTCGAAGATCAAGAAGCCCGCTGGCGCCCCGACGGATATGTTTGCGTTCGTGCGGCGTGTCGTCCGGGAAGGAAGCAGCGGAGGTGGCGAGAAGGCCGAATCGCTCGGCAAGAAGGAGATCGACGGGCGTGTGGCCGTCGGCTTTCGGGTCCACAACAACATGGCGGACATGACTCTCTGGGCAGATCCGCAAACTGCCCAGCCTGTCCGTATCGACGTGGAGATGCCTTCGTCCAGCGGTCATGGCGTCATGAGCAACTTCCGCTATGACATGGAGTTGGACCCGTCGTTGTTCAGCCTCGAACCGCCCGCCGGATATACCGTCAATAACATGGAGGCGAAGATGCCCGTCGAGGATGATCTGGTCAACGTCCTGCGCCTCATTGCCGAGCACAACGATGGCACTTTCCCTGCCGCAATTGGTATGAGCAACAAGGAATACCAGCAAGCCATCCAAGCGGCCTCAAAATCGGAAGTTGAAAAGCTTGTCAAAGAACCGGAAACTGCAAAGCTTCTTAAGGACCTTCAAGCCCAGTATGGCAAGGATAAGGATGGGTTCATGAAGGCGTGGATGAAGGCGATGATGCCGTTCAACCAGAAGCTCACGCAGAAGTACATGCAGGGCATGATGTTCTACAATATGCTGAACTCGCAGAACGACTCGCACTATGCCGGCAAGGACGTGAAGCTGGGCACGCCCGATCGGCCCATCTTCTGGTACAAGCCCACAGGGGCCGACAAGTACCGCGTCATTTACGCCGATCTCAGCGTCAAAGATATGACGCCCGACGATGTCAAGAAGTCGCCGGAAGCGAAGGCCAAATAGGGTCATCGGCGAGGTTCAGGATCCCATGCGGCAGCCATTCCAAGTGCCGCCCGGCGTGGGTCGCTGGCTCAACTTTGCGGACCGGCTGGACCCGGTGGCTTTGGACGCGGATCTGGCCAATGACTTCACACCCAGCGACCAGGTCGCCGACCACCGCATCAAGAATCCCTATCGACCGGCCAAGGAAGGCATCTGAACTCACGCGGCCAGCAGGTCACTCGGGGGGCCGGGTGGGTGTTGCCGTCCCGGCCTTTCTCACCGCAAGGCGGGCTGCTGCCATTGCCTCACTCGTCTATAATCTCCTTGCTAGGCTCTGCGAAATCGCGCCTTCGGCTTGCTTCGGCGTTCCCGCTTGGACCCCGCCTCAGGAACCTGCCCAATGCACCCCCATCTACGCACGGCGGTCGGCGTGATTTTCATCGTAGGGGTAGCTGTGGTGGTCTTCGGGTTCGAGCAACGTGAGCCGCCCGCCCCGTCACCTCAGTTCTTTGAGTCAACCTTGCGGCCGTTCTTGAAGCAGTATTGCCTCGATTGCCACACCGGGGCTGACGCGGAGCGAGGTGTCCAGTTGGACAAGTACCTGAAGACCCGGGTGGTGGTTGAGGATCGGACGACGTGGGAGAAGGTGCTCGTCATGCTCCGAGCGCGCAAAATGCCACCGGATGGAAGCCCGCGACCTAAAGGTGGGGAGTATGACGCGGTGACCGCGTGGCTTCAGGGCGTCTTTCAGGAGAGTGACCGCGCCGGCCCGTCCGATCCAGGGCGGGTGACCATCCGCCGGCTTAACCGCGCGGAATACGCGAACACGGTCCGTGATCTCCTGGGGATCGACTTCAACGCAGCCGCCGATTTCCCCTCGGACGACGTCGGCTACGGCTTCGACAACATCGGCGACGTGCTGACGCTGCCGCCACTGTTGATGGAGAAATACCTCGCCGCCGCGGAGCAGATCGCCGGCAAGGCGATCGTCACTGGCAAGCCCGTGGCCAAGCCGGAAGGCTACCCCGAATCGCATCGCCGCATCTTCTTTGTCCAGCCGGGCGGGAGGCTCTCACCCGACGACGCGGCACGGCAGATCCTTCAGCGTCTCGCCACACGGGCCTATCGTCGGCCGGTAAGCGATTCAGAACTCGATCGACTGATGAAATTGTTCGAGACGGCCCGCGTCCAGGGCGACAGCTTCGAGGTTGGCGTGCAGCTTGTGCTCCAGGGGATTCTGGTTTCTCCTCACTTCCTTTTCCGGGTGGAGCTTGGCCCGCGGCCAAACAACACTCAGACCGTCCGATTGCTGGATGATTACCAACTGGCGACGCGGATCTCTTACTTCCTATGGAGCAGCATGCCGGACGACGAATTGTTTGCTTTGTCGGGGCGCGGCAAACTTCGGGAGAACCTTCAGCCACAGGTGCGGCGGATGTTGAGCGATCGGAAGGCGAAGGCCCTCGTCGAGAACTTCGCCGGGCAGTGGCTGCAACTGCGGAACCTGGAGACAGCCGCGTCCGATTCCCGACAGTTTCCGGCCTTCGACGACAAGTTGCGCCGGGCGATGCGCACCGAGGCGGAGGCGTTCTTCGACAACCTGGTCCGCGAAGACCGTAGTGTGATCGAGTTAGTGGACTCCGACTACACGTTTGTCAACGCCCGACTTGCCCGACACTACGGCTTGGATGCCGTCGAGGGAGAGCAGTTTCGCCGGGTGTCGCTCCAGGGCCCCGGGGTGGCGGAACCGGCGAAGTCCCGGGGTGGTGTTATCACGCAGGCCGCCATGCTGACCGTGACCTCCAACCCCACGCGGACATCTCCGGTGAAGCGCGGCAAGTGGATCCTGGAGAACATTCTCGGCTCTCCACCGCCCTCACCACCTCCGAACGTCCCCATGCTCCAGGAGGACGCCCGGGCTGTGCGCGGCGGCACACTGCGTCAGAGGATGGAGCAGCACCGCAAGGACCCGAGTTGTGCTGTCTGCCACAAGGAGATGGACGCGTTGGGCTTCGCCCTGGAGAACTTCGACGCCGTCGGGGGTTGGCGAACGCACGAGGGGAAGTTCCCCGTCGACGCCGCCGCGAAGCTGCCCGACGGCCGGTCGTTCAACGGCCCGCGCGAGTTGAAGGCCGTGCTCCGTAGCAATAAGGATCAGTTCGCCCGCTGCCTGACGGAGAAGCTCTTGACCTACGCTCTGGGCCGCGGCCTGGAGCCCTACGATCGGCGGGCCGTTGATCAGATCACCGGCTCGCTGCCGGCCGCCGACTACAAGTTCTCGGCACTGATCTTGGGAATCGTACACAGCGACCCCTTTCAGAAACGGCGGGGAAAGAACCAGGCAATAACCGAAAGGAGTATCGAGCCATGAGCAACAATCGGCTGTTTTCACGGCGGAAGGTGCTGCGGGGTATTGGCACGGCAATCGCTCTACCCGCGCTGGAGTCGATCATCCCCGGGCTGACACTGGGGGCTGCCGGCACCCGCCCGCCGCGTCGCATGGGCTTCTTCGGTGTTCCCAATGGCTTACACAAGCCACACAAGACGCCGAACGAAGAGGGACCGCTTGCAAAGCTGCCCCCGATTCCCCGTCCATTAGAGGCGATTAAGACGCACCTC
>CAYTJV010000275.1:0-10199 GCA_964438165.1 uncultured Planctomycetaceae bacterium
ACTTCCAGATCCGCCAGGTTCTGGCTCGCTACTGCCGCGGCGTGGACCGCGCGGCATGCCACCGGGAATGCCGATGCCCCCCGGGATGCCGGGCACTCCGGGCGGTCCTCCCGGGAAGCCGGGCGAGCCGGGCAAGCCGGAGGGCGAGAAGAAGGGCGACGCGAAGCCGGAAGAGCCTCCGCCCATCCAGCGCCCGACCACGCCCCCCAAACCCCCCGATCCCGGCGAGCTCAAGGTCCGGCCCGACAAGGAGGGCAAGGTCCACTTCAACTTCAAGAACCAGCCGTGGCCGGCGGTCCTGGAATGGCTGGCCGACATCTCGGGGATGAGTCTCGACTGGCAGGAGTTGCCGGGCGACTATCTGAACCTGACCACGTCGCGTGCGTACACGCTGCGGGAAACGCGGGATCAGGTCAACCGGCACCTTTTGGCTCGGGGGTTCACGCTCCTGGTTCAGGGCGAAACCCTCTCGGTGGTCAACTGCAAGAAGCTCAATCCGGCCCTGGTGCCGCGGATCGAGGCCGACGAGTTGTCGGAGCACGATCCCTACGAGTTCGTCAAGATTTCGTTCGACCTCCAGACCCTCGGGGCCGATCAGGCCGCCGAGGAGTTCAAGCCGATGCTCAGCCCGAACGGGCGATTGACGCCGCTTCGGGCCACCAACCGCCTGGAATCCATCGACGCGGTGGTCAACCTCCAGGAGATCTACAATCTGCTGGTGACGGAGCAGAGCGGCCGGGGCACCGGAAATTTGCCCAAAGAGTTCGAGTTGAAGTTTGCCCGGGCGTCGGATGTGCGCGAGCAGTTGTCCGATCTTTTGGGGATTGACACCAAGACAGGCCGGGCGCGGGGCGGCGCAATGCCGCAGGGAATGACGCCCGAGCAAATGCAGCAAATGGCCATGCGCGGCCAGCCGATGCAGCCGGGGATGCAGCCGGGTCAGCAACCCGGCCAGCCCGGCCAGCCGGGTCAGCCGGGCGGACCGCCCAAGCCGAAGGTCGAGATCAGCCTCATCGTCAATTCGCGCAAAAACAGCGTCCTCGCCCTCGCCCCGCCCGACAAAATGGTGATCATCGCCCAGGCCGTCAAGACCCTCGACGTCCCTTCGCCGCAGGGCTCGCCGCTTCTGGGCACGATGACCCGGATGCAGATCTACCGGCTGACGGCGATCGATCCCGAGCCGTTGGTCAAGACCCTCGAGGAAATCGGCAATCTCGATCCCAGCACCAAGCTCGAAGTCGACAAGAAGAACCGGGCGATCATCGCCTATGCCCCGCTGGCCGACCACGTGACGATCCGCAGCCTGGTCCAGAAGCTCGACGGCAGCGAGCGGAAGTTCAAGGTCATCCAACTCCGCCGCCTGGAGGCCGATTACGTGGCCGGCACGATCGAATTCATGATGACCGGCGAGAAGCCGAAGCAGCAAAGGCGGCCGTATTACTTTTACGGCGGGGATTTCGACTCGCGCTCGCGGGGCTCGGAGGACGAGACCCGCAAGTTCCGCGTCGATGCCGACGTGGAGAACAACCGCCTGCTGCTTTGGGCCAACACGGTGGAGTTGGAGGAAGTACAGAACCTGCTGGTGCAACTGGGCGAGGTCCCGGCCGAGGGGGGCAACCCCGCCACGGTTCGCATCCTCGATCTCCCGCCCGGCAAAGAAGGCGACGAGTTGATCGAGCGCCTGCGCCGGCATTGGCCTGCGGTGGCCCCGAATCCCCTGGTTGCGCCCCCCTCCCAGCCCGAGAAGGAAGCCGAGCGCCCGCCGGCGGCAAGTCCACAAGAGAAGGAACAAGAGAAAGGGAAGGAAAAGCAGAACGAGACGAAGTCGCCCGCGGCGCCGACCGCCCAAGGCACCCCGAGCAGGAGCGTTTCCTTTGTTCAGCTTGTCGAGTTGATCTCTGCCGAGCCGGCGCAGCAGTTGCCCAAGGCGGCGCCGCCGAGCGAGCCGGCCAAACCGGCGCCCGCGAGCGCGGAATCACCCGGCAATCGTTTCACGCCCGAGACTCCGCCGCCGGTGACTTTCTCGCGTGGTCCGGACGGGCGATGGATCATTTCTTCGTCCGATCCGCGGGCCCTCGACCGGCTCGAAGACCTCGTGGCCAAGATGTCGGCCGCCTCGCGGACCGATTACCAGGTGTTCCAGCTCAAGTACGCCTGGGCCAGCAGCGTGGCGCCGATTCTCAAGGACATCTTCAAGGACGACCAGGAGACCAGCCAGCGGCGCAATCCCTATTGGTACGATTGGGACGGGCCGCAGCAAGAGACGGAGAAGCCGCGGTCTCGGCTCTCGAAGCGCAAGCCGCTGCGGATCATCTCCGACAGCGACAGCAACTCGATCCTGGTTCAGGGGGGCGATCCGGTCCAGCTCAAGAAGATCGACGACCTGATCAAGATCTACGACCGTGCTCAGCCGATGGACGCCAAGTCGGTGCGCAAGACGGAGACCGTCCGGCTCCGCTACTCGCAGGCCAAGGCCGTGGCCGATACGATCAAGGACGTGTTCCGCGACCTGTTGAGCACCAACGACAAGGCCCTGGCCGGCCAGCAGGAGCAGCGCCGGGAGCGATTCATCCGCTTCTCGTTCGACGACGAGGGCAGCAGCCAGAAGCAGCCCACCTACAAAGGGCTCTTGTCGATCGGCATCGACGAGGTGTCGAACACGCTCATCCTCTCGGCCCCGGCCTATCTGCTGGAAGACGTTTCCAAGATGGTCAAGGAGCTCGACGAGGCGGCCAAGCCCGTGGCCGACTCGGTCAGCGTGGTGAAAGTGGGCCCGGGCTTAAGCGCCGCCCAGATCGAGGCAGCCATGGATAAGGTCTTCGGCGAGGGCACCGGCGGCAGTGCGGCCCGCGATCGCAAGAGCGGGCAGCCTCCCAACCAGCCGGCCAAGAAAGGCACGCGGAACCGGAACCGGCAAGGCCAATCGCACGACCACCAGCACGGCCAGGGAGGCCAGAGCCCTTCGCAGCAACCGTAGGACGGATTTTCACTCCGTCCGTGGAAGGAAGGACGGGTCGAAAACCCGTCCCACGATCGTTGTGGCTGGTCTCCGACCTAGCCACCGTGCCGACCGAAGGTCTCCAAAGCGCTGGGAGACCTACGGTCACGCGTCCGGCGGGGTCAGGAGACCCGCGCTGAACTTGTGACCCGCGCCGAACTCGGTGCCTGCCAGGGCGGCGTCGAACAAGCCACCGGCAGCCCGGCCACGAGGCTTGCGCGGCGCGGGCGACGTCTTCGCAGCAGCCTGCCGGATCGCTTCAGGAAGCGGAATCGCTGCCGGGCCGCTTCCACTAAAGCGTCCGTCACCGGGGTCGACAGCCGCGACCGTGCTTCGGTCGACAAAGGTCACACTCTGCGAAAGAGAGCCGGAAGCGAGGGCCCCGGATTGGATCGTTGCCGTAAAGGTTCCCGGTTGAGGATTCACCGCGGGCATCTGCGCCGGGGTGGCGGAATCGGTGATCGTGAAGCCGGCAAAGGGCTCCAGCGCGGCGTTATCCTCGACAGGTTGGTTGGCCACCGCCCCGCCTGGTTGCGAAGAGGCATTCTTGACTTTAGGGAAAACCTTAGCTTTGACCTTTGCATACAACAACTCGGCAATTTGCTGGTGCCCTTCTCGATTCGGATGCAAGGAGCCCTTAGTCTTTGTTGGCTCATCCTTTGGTCCTTGATCGGCAGCGGACTCCGTGGCGGTGACGATCCAACGATTTGTCGGGGCACTGTAACCATGTCCGGAGAACTTATCAAAGATGTCCACAAAAGTCCAGCCAAAGTTCTTGGCCAAAGTGCGAAGGGTGTTGGTAACCCGGCCGATGTTTTGCCTAAGCCACTGAATTTCCGTAAGCCACCCCATTTTCGTATTGTCGATTTCCAGGTCTGGGTTGAAAATGCCCGCGCGGACAACGTCATCGAAGATTTTCTCGCTGAGGAAGGGCCCCTTCTTTCCCATGTGCGTCGTCAGGTCGGGATATCCCGTGAGGAAGACCTGCTTGGGTTTAAGAGACTTGATTCTCTCGTTCAATGACCGATAGTCCGCGCTCAGGCCTCCTATCCCGGCAAGCGGCGAAGTATCCGGTTTGCTGCCCGCGAAGGAGACGATCTTCCCGACCTCTTCCCAGTATTCCGTGGTCCCGAAATTGACAGCCCTCAGCAACTTCTTCTCGAGACCGTCGTAAGTGCCCTCCCGCTCGGGATCCGCAAGGAGCAGGGTCGTGACAATCCGGGCAAAGCCGACGTCGTTGGCGCCGAAAGCGACCGTCAGCACGTCGATGGTCCGTCCCCCCGTGAGCCACTCAATCTGGTCCAATTGAGACTCCATGGGCTTGTTTTTGTCGTACCCGGGCGCGTTGTCGATGCCGGCATACTTCCCCAGGCCGCCTTCCTTGATCGATGCCCCGGAAGCGGAGACGAAGACAAACGTGACCGACGTGTGCGGATCCGCCTTCTCCAGCTTCAGGGCCATTTGCGCCGGGGCGGCAAACGAGGATCGATGGGAAATCACGTTCTGCCGATTGCTCTCCGGGTCAAAAAACAAACTTTGCACCCACTGCGCCTCGGTCGTGTCGTTCCGATTCACTTCAGGATTGCCTTCGCCCGAAGAGGACGAATCCCCGATCGCCACCACCAGAATGTCCCGAACCGTGATGGGCTTGGTGACGGGTGCCGAATCTTGCCCGTCGGAAGCAGTCAGCGTAACGCTGAAGTTCCCTCGGGGCAAGAGAACCGTAAACATTCCCGAGTTTTCCGGACTTTGAGAAGCATCCCACGTCCTCCCGTCTTCATCCTTGATGGTGAGGGAGTATCCCGACGGCACAGAGCCATGGACCCGAGAGCCGCTCCCATTAAAATTCACTCGATAACGCGAACCGACAAACTCCGCAGTATTATTTTCGGGAATCCGGCCATTGGCGTATACGACGGTTCGGTCCTGCATGGCCCACGTGAAATCGACATGACTAGGAGGTTTAGGGGGTTCCTTGGTCGCGCGGATTCGGTGGTTGAAGCTATCGGCGATATAGAGATTCCCGGCAGCGTCCAGGGCCACGTCGGCGGGATAGTTCAACTTGGCCTGGAGGGGCGCCTCGCCGTCGCCGCCATAACCCCCTATCCCGGTCCCTGCCACCGGGGATGCCACCCCGCCTTGAAGCCTGAAGACCTGGTGGTCCTGGATAAAGTAAACGATGTTCCCGGTCGGATCCACGGCGAGGGCTTTCCCGCGGGTGGGCGTAAGGGCGCGGATGTTGTTGCCCCACGAATCGGCTTCCATAATTCCACGGTCGCTCGTGAAGAAGATGTTCAAGTTGTCGTCCACGGCGACGGACCCGATGTTATTCAACCACTGTTCCCACCCGATGATGCTGCTGATTTTTCCGGTGTTGTGATCGACCTTGCGAATCCTATTGTGGGGAGAGACGGATCCGCCTTCGGTGATGTAGAGGTCGCCGTTCTTGTCCAGGGCAAGGTCGGTGGGGAGAACCAGACGGGCTTGGGTGGCCGGGCCGCCGTCACCTCCGTCGCCGCCGCCGATGCCGGTGCCTGCGTACCTCGTCATCTTGTTGGTGACGAGGTCGATCTTGTGGATCACTTCGTTCTGCTGCTCGGCGATGTAGAGGACGGTCCCTGCGCGATCAACCGCAAGGCCCATGGGAAAACCATAGACGGCGCCGCGGCCCCGGATGGTGCGGATCGTTCCGTCCTTGGAGACCTTGCGAACCACGTCGTTCCAGCTATCGGCGATGTAGATGTTCCCCTTGGCATCGACGGCGACGCCCTGCGGCTGGTTCAGCTTGGCCTTGGTGGCCGCGCCGCGGTCGCCGCTGTAGCCTTTCTGTCCGTTGCCCGCGACGGTATAGATGATGGAGTTGGCCCCGATGGCCGCGTTTTGCGCGGCAAGTTGCTCGCCGTTGGCGCTGGAAACCTCCGCCGCCAGTTGCGGACCCGCCGCCGGCCAGGCCAACGGCATGACTGCCAGCAGAGAACGCTCTTCGGAAACCTCCGCCGCCAGTTGCGGGCCTGCCGCCGGCCAAGCCAACGGCATGACCGCCAGCAAAGAGCGCTCTTCGAGCCGTTCCACGGCAAGGATGCGCCGCGATGTGCGAGCCGGTTTGGATTGGCGAGCCCCGCCGCGCAAAAAACGAAACCACGTTCTCTCCATCGCTAGTCACCTCTTGATTCACGGGAAGTCGATGCACTGGCATCGACCGGCTCTAACGTGAATCGCTCCGACGGATGCTATCGAGGTCACCCAACGGAAACATGCGGCTGCACGGAAGTATACATTAGTATTTTAGTATACAATTGCGGCGGCGCGACCTAACGGGGCGATACGGGTTCAATCTAACTACGCAAGAACCTTCTGTCAAGAAAGATCCTACGCCCCGACTAAGTTTCCGGTGATCGGCCCAGAAATGTGAATCGCAGTGGTGATCTTTTGACTGCTCAGGTACAGGAACAGAAAACGGGACACCAAGGAAACACCCTGGCGAGGAAGAAGGCCCGGATCACAGATTCGTTCCACGTTGTTGCCCGCCGCTCTGGAGCAGCTCCAACAGCCGCATGTATTCCTGATAATGGAGCCGGGTGAGCTCGTGGTGGATGCGCAGGGCCACGAGCCGGGCCGTGTAGCGCTCTCGGGCCCGCACGGCCCCGTCGACGACGTCTACCACGTTGTCCACGAACGCCTCGCCGGCTTGGCGATTGCCGATGTCGCCCTGGAGCAGCGGCCTCAGGCGGCCGCGCCGCAGGTGGACCGCGATCCGCGCGGCGCGGAGCGATTCGGCATGTTCGGGCCGGGCGAGCTCCGGACGGTAGCGGCGCAGCCAAGCCGCAAGCGCCGACTGGTCGGCCTCGACCTGCCGGGCCAGCTCGCGGAAGGGGGCAACGCGATTGGGCGGGGTGTGGATCGCTTCCAGGTCGCTCACAAGGTCGCAGCCCAAGCTGCCTGCGACGTACTCCGGATCGTAGGCCGCGCGTAGCTTGGAGGCCAGCCAGCAGCTCGGCCAGAGCATGCGCCGGAGCATGCGCCGGGCGGTGGCGGCCTCCTCGCCGAACACGCCATCGAGGATCGCTCGCCGCCGCTCGCGAAGGTCGTCGACGGCCAGGGGAAACTGCTTCACCCAGGCCGCCTCATCCTCGCCTGGCCAGAGGAGCGCTTGGGCGTTGAAGTAATCGGTGCCATAACGGCGGTTGAGCAACGTGACGGCGTCGCCGACGTGGATCGCGATGGCGCGGGTAATCATCTTGAACCAGAACTTCTGGAACAGCTTCAGCGAAAAGTCCTCCAGCGAGATCCAGTGGTCGGAGCCGATTTCCCGCCGGATCGCGGCCAGCGTGGCGCTGCCGTTGTACTGCTCTACGAGCTTCATGTCCTGGCGGTCGAAGTACGCGCCGTTGTACCAGTCTTCGAGAAACCGCAAATCGATGCCCAAGTAGTATCGCTGGCGGGGCTGGGATTGGGGGCGAGCCAGGGCGAAGCGGGCCCGGGCGAAGAATTCCCGCCGGCCGCGCTCCTGCGGATCTTCCCCGGCGACCTCCGGCAGGCACAATTCCGGCGGGGCTTCCAGCGGATGCTGGCGGATGCGGCTGACCGCCGACCCGACCGCCCATTCAAAGCGGAACACCCGCTGCCACAACACTTCGAGGTGCTCCGCCACCTGGGACTTGCGGTAGTCTTCCATCAGATCTAGGTCCTGGGCCTCGGCCACGTTCATGGCGCGGGAGGCCAGCAGGGTGGGGATCGTCTTCAGCACGAATCCGCCCAAGAGCATCGACGACCCGACCACCAGCGGCAACACGATGGCCACCTTGGCGTTGTAGGTGTCGATGCCCGGCAAGAAGTTGCCCAGGTAGCCCAAGAGGCTCACCGCGGCCGTCAGCCCGGTCGTGCGCAGACTCCGCCTGTAAAGCTGATCGCCCACGTAGTAGACGACGTCGCGGAAGCTGATCAGTCGGCCGACGTCCCGGAGCATCGGTACTCTTTCTCCGAGGATCAAGAATCTGGCGCAATTCCTCGAGCCGGCGTTGCGGGCGGTCGGACCGGCGCGGGGGTGGGTTCTTCGAGCTTCGAGGGTTGCTGCAAATAGCGCATGCGCTCCGCGCGCCAATGCTGCTCGGCGATCGGAGTGACGCCGCCGAGGGCCTCGGCCTGAATGAGAATCGTCGCCGCGCGTTCGACGATCTGCGCGGCCACGACTGCTTCGGCCAGATCGCGGGCGCCGGCCACCACCCCGTGGTTGGCCAGCAGCACGGCGCAGGCATCGGGGCCGATTGTCTCGCGGGCGGCCCGGGCCAGGTCGCGGTCCCGACCGGCGGGCACGTACCGCGCACAGCGCACCTCGCCCCCGATCACCGCCGCCATGTCGTCGGTCAGCACCGGAATCGAGCGATGCGAGCACGCGCACACCGAAGCCCAGGGCGAATGGCTGTGGATGATCGCCCCCAGGTCGGGCCGCTGGAGCAGCACCTGGCGGTGAAGCTCCATGTCGGCGTTGGGCGTTCGATGGCCGCGCAGGGGCTTGCCCTCCCAGTCGACCACCACAAGGTCCTCCGGCTTCACGTCTTCGTATTTCATGCGCGAGGGGGTCGCCAGCAGGCCATCCTCCACGCGCACCGCCACGCTGCCCCAGGTGCCGATGAAGTAGCCCAGCCGATCGCGCAAGAGGGAGCAGGTGCGGATGACCTCCCAGCGCAATTCGATACCGTCGGGAGGCGGCGTGACCGGCGGCTGAACCATACCGTGGGGCTCCATTTTGGGGCTAATTGTCTCCGAAAGCCCTTGCGGCGACAAGGGTTCGGCTGAAATCGACTTCCTCGAAACTCGTCATGTAGCAGTTGACCTGCTTGTCCATGCTCGCGCGCCTATCCAGGTCAGGCCGGGATAGCGTTCGCCCGGAAGAACTCAGCGACGGCTGATTTCGGCGTTTCGCCACGGGCGACGGAGAGCACCAAGCCGGCATACCTGTCATTGTCGGCCGTCAGCCGCATGTCGTTGAGTGCAAGGAAGACGTAGGCGGCCACAGCACCCACGCGCTTGTTCCCGTCGATGAACGGATGGTTCTGGACGATATGGAATAAGTAGGCCGCCGCCATTTGGCACAGGTCGCCGTGAAGGAACTGACCGCCGAAGGTGGCGGCGGGCATGGCAAGGGCCGATTGCAGCAAGCCCCAGTCGCGCACGCCTTCCATTCCGCCGTAGCGTGCAATCTGGTCCCGATGGACGGCGACGACCTCGTCAATCGTAAGGAATGTCGGCTCCACGGCCTCACTCCGCGAGCCGTTTGAGCGCCTTGCCATACTGTTGATTGCAGGCGGTCAAGGCGTCCCGGAACCGTTTGCGCCGCCGCTTGTCGTGCGCCGGCACGACGACCAGTGCCCGGCCATCGGTCGAAATATCAAGCGTGGTCTCTTCGTCGATCCCCAAGAGTTCCAAGATGGATCGGTCAATCACCAGGGCCAGGCTGTTGCCGTGCTTGCTCAACTTCTTCGTCAACATCGGGCCTTCTCCGCTCGAAACCACGTCTCACCGTCGTTAGACCATTGTATCACCATCCGTGGATTGAGGCAATGCCGAATTGTCAAAGAGCCCCACTGCCACCGGGACCGCCCGAGCGAGCGCACACGTTCCTGAGTGCGATTCTCCAAACCACTGCTTGCCCGCACGCCGCCAATGCTTGATCGGACTCGCTCGGCCATGGCACAGCCGACAGGAGTTCAGGCGTGCGGGCAAGTGGCACACAAATGCACGCAGGGGCACCCGTGCGTCGGGCGATTCTGTTGGGCACCAAAATCGCGTTTTTCCAATTCCCGACTCGCCTGATCCGCAACTCCTTTCTGGGGGCGAGGTGGCAGTTCCGCCGACTGCCCCTCGCCGCCCTCGCCTGCCGCGCGGTGTCCGAGAGCACCAAGGCCCCTCGCGGACGATCGCTCACGTGCGGGCAGAAGCCTCGTTGGCCTTTTCGTCAACAGATCGCCCGTTTTTCCGCTTCGGGGGGTGGGCGTGGGGGGCGGCCGCCATGGCGTCTCATCGTGGCAACCACCTATCACCGAGACACTCCGCCAGGTTCAGTTTGCCCGATCCGTGGCCCGATTTTCAAGCCGGAAATGTGCGGCAGGATTGCCCTGTGCCTGGGGATTGCGACAGTGATAGAATGATTAGCTCTACAGCAAGACTTTTGCTATTGGGTCGTTCGGGCCGTTTGGTGCAT
>CAYTJV010000276.1:0-10149 GCA_964438165.1 uncultured Planctomycetaceae bacterium
GACGAGCGCGAAGTCAGGGCTCACACCGATGCGCGGCAGGCCGATCAATTCGAGATAGACCGGCAGCATCACGATCAAGTCGCCGGCCGGCGCGGGAACGCCGGCGACGTAATTCCCGGCATAGGGCGGCTTGTTGGGATCGTCGAGCAGCCCGTTGAAAGCCGCGAGCCTAACCTAGGTGCAGATCGCCAACACAAGGGCCCCCAACCCGCCCGAACGACGAATGAACCGGGGCGGCGCGATGGGTTCCGGGCTGTGGGTCTCCCTTGTAGTGAGAGGGGATTTTTCGTGTGGGCCTGTCCGGGTGGGATTCCGGCAGCGCCCCATCCTAGCCGAGGTATAGCCAGGCTTCAACCTGAGTCATGATCGAGAGATACTAAGAGACCGTCCGACTGGCAAACCCCAACGCGTTCACCGGCAATCGAGCGGAGCGATGATATGCAGAACTTCTCGATGGCAATGCTGACGGCTGTTCTTGCCCTGTCCCATGCGGTTGTCGCCGTATCGGCACAAGGGGCGAGTTTCTCCTGCGACTTCCGTCAAGCCCTCGCCAAGCAGTGGAAAGTGATCGGTGGGAAGTGGGAGGTTAAAGACGGCTGTCTCAAGCAGATCGATCCGGGCACCGACGACCCGACCAAGGCCGTTCTGATCCTCGGTGATGGAGGCCCGTGCGCCGAGGTCGTGATCACCGCCCGGCTCCGCATCGATGCGTGGAACGAGGGGGCCTATGCGCGTGCAGGGGTCAGCGTGTGCTCGGATCCGATCAGTGGTCGCGGGCTGAATCTCGTGTTTCATCAAGGCCAGCTCAAGTTCATGCACGACTTTGTTGCCTGGGGTCCCGGTTGTCCTTTCCCCTTCAGCCCGGGGAAATGGTACTGGATGAAACTCTGCAAGGAAGCCGAGACGATGCGAGGAAAGGCGTGGCCCGACGGCGATCGAGAGCCGGCCGACTGGATGGTCACCTGGCAGCAGCCCGACGAAGAGATCACCGGATACGCGGGCCTGGTGGGCGGGTCCGGCGGTTCGGGCGCCGACATGTCGGCCGTATCGTTTTCTCGATGTGAAGTTGCGGTGGTTGCTCTAGGTCCGCCGGCGTACTACGCGAAGAAGTCGACGTGGTTGGAGACGATGGTTGCCAGCCGGGAGATTCTCGCCCGCCAAGGCGATCCCTTGCCCGAGAGGCTGTGGAAGCTGCTCCATCACGATTTCCCCGACGCCCCATCGCGGCGCGAGATGTCCGCGGATCGGCAGGACCAAATCTGGGCCAAGGATTGGCCCTTGGGCAAACTCAACGTGCTGGCCGACCGTTACGCCGCCGCGACCCGGGCCGGGCTGGGGACGCAGGCACGCGAGCTTGCCAAGAACGTCAAGAGCCTCGCCGAGTTGGAGCCCATCCGCAGGTTCTACTACCGTTCCAGGGAGATCGAGGAGGCGTTGGCTCGATGGAAGGACTCGGACCTTCAGTCCTTGCGCCTGGCCGTGGAAGACTTGACCCGCACCCACGGCCCTCGGTACGCCAAGGGGCCGGAGTACCTGCGACGGATCGCAGACATTCAGAAGACCATTGCCGGGGCGCGCGGGCCGGCCGGGCAGACTTCCGAAGTCTCGAAGACTTCGGAAGTCTTTGGTCGGGGCCCCGCCGCCCTACGGCTCTTCGAGGCGATCCAGCAGTTCGACGCGCTGCGCCGCGAGGCGCTCTTGTCCAATCCGCTTCTGGACTTCGATCGCCTCTTGCTGGTGAAGCGGAAGGATGCGAGGGCCTATAGCCCGATGCCTCGCTTCCCGATCCCGCCACTGGCCGCGGGGCCGGGCCATTTGCTCAACGGTTTGCCGCTCAACTACCAGGGCAACGCCGTCTTGCGCCAAGTCCCCATCGACAACGAGATCGCCGTGCTCTCGCCCATTCGTCCCGAAGGGCGCCTCGCGACCTTGTTCCGGCCGCAGACGCCCGCCTACGTGGGCGAGATCAAGCTGCACTTCGACGCCGATCGGCTGCTGTTCTCTTCCATCGGCACGAAGGGCCGCTTTCAGATTTTCGAGATTAACGCGGACGGCAAACAGTTTCGCCAGGTGACGCGCGGGGAGGAGGACGACGTCGACAATTACGACGCATGTTACCTGCCCGACGGCCGGGTCCTGTTCGGCTCGTCGGTCTGTTTCCAGTCGGTCCCGTGCCAGCGGCGGCACGACGAGGTGGCCAACCTCTGCGTGATGCGCTCCGACGGCTCGGACGTTCGGCGCCTGTGTTTCGACCAGGACCATAATTTCTATCCGTCGATGCTCAGCGACGGACGCGTCCTCTACACGCGATGGGAATACACCGACATTGCCCATGCCTTCAGCGCCCGGCTGTTCACCATGAACCCCGACGGGACCGCCCAGCGGGCGTATTACGCCAGCAGCAGCTTCTGGCCCAACCGCATCTTCTACGCCAAGCCGGTTCCCGATCACGCCACGAAATTCGTGGGCGTGGTCACCGGTCATCATGGAACGCCGCGGGCCGGGGAGCTGGTTCTGTTCGACGCGGCTCAAGGCCGGCGCCAGGCACAAGGGGCCGTTCAGCGCATCCCGGGACGGGCCAAGAAGGTCGAGGCGGTCCTACACGACAACCTGGTCGACGGCTCCTGGCCGAAGTTTCTCCACCCGCATCCCTTGAGCGACAAGTACTTCCTGGTGGCCTGCCAGCCGACGAGCGATTCGTGGTGGGGCCTGTACCTGGTCGACGTGTTCGACAACATGGTCCTGCTGCACGAGGAGGACGGCTGGGCGATGTTCGAGCCCGTGCCATTGCGCAAGACGCCCTGCCCGCCGGTGATTCCCGACCAGATTGACCTCAAATCTCGCGAAGCGACGGTGTACCTGAGCGACATCTACGTGGGCGAAGGGCTCAAAGGGATCCCCCGCGGCACGGTCAAGCAGCTCAGGCTTTTCACCTACCATTTCAACTACTGGGGCACGTCGGGCATCGAGGACTACGTCGGCATGGACGGCCCGTGGGACGTGCGGCGGGTGCTGGGCACCGTGCCCGTGGCCGCGGATGGCTCGGCCTATTTCACCGTGCCGGCCAACACCCCAATCGCGATTCAGCCGCTGGACGCCGAGGGCAAAGCCCTGCAACTGATGCGAAGTTGGTTTACGGCCATGCCGGGCGAAGCGGTCTCCTGCGTCGGCTGTCACGAGCAGACCAACAGCTCGCCGCCGGTGGGGCACGTTTCCAACGTGCCGCGCCCTCAGACTTCCGAAGTCTCCCAGACTTCGGAAGTCTCCCGCGAACCGTCGCCGATCAAGCCCTGGTACGGCCCGGTGCGCGGATTCAGTTGGGACCGCGAAGTCCAACCGGTCCTGGACAAGTACTGCGTGGGCTGCCACGACGGCCGGCCGCAACCGGGCGGCAAAACGCCGCCGGACCTTCGCCGGGCCGAGCCCAAGGCCATGCCGCTCGCCCAGGCCCCCTTTCCACCGTCGTACTACGTGCTGCGGCGGTTCGTTCGCAGCCCCGGGCTGGAGGGCGACCCGCGCGTCTTGCCGCCAGCCGACTACCATGCCGACACCAATCCTTTGGTGCGCATGCTCCGCAAGGGCCATCACAACGTGCGGCTGGACGAAGAAGCCTGGGACCGGCTGATCACCTGGATGGACATGAACGCCCCGGCCTACGGCACGTGGCTGGAGATTCCCACCGTGCGCGGCAATGCGGCGGTCCGTCACTACCGCGATCGCCGCAACGAGTTGTTGCGCCGCTACGGCGGGATCGACGAAGATCCCGAAGCGGTTCCCGTCACTCCACCGCCACCGGTCGCCCCCGTGATGCCGTCGCCCGAGGCAGTCCCGGCCCAGCCTGTGCGCGTCGCCGGCTGGCCCTTCACCGCAGCGGAAGCCCGCCAGCGCCAGTCCGCGAATACCTCGCTCGAGATGGAGGTCGATTTGGGCTCCGGGGTGAAGATGCAGTTGGTGTGGATCCCGGCGGGCGAATTCGGCATGGGCGAGCCGGCCGGCTATGACGACGAACGCCCGGCATGTCGGGCGAAGATCGACCGGCCGTTCTGGATGGGCAAGGTCGAAGTGACTAACGAGCAGTACGCCCGTTTCGACTCGGCGCACTCAAGCGGGCTCGAACCGATGTTGTGGCTCAAGTGGACATGGGAGGATTACGCCGACTTAGGTCAGCCCCGCCAGCCCGTATGCCGGGTCTCCTGGGAAGAGGCAACCGCCTTCTGCCGATGGCTGTCGGAGAAAACCGGCCGGAAATTCTCGCTGCCCAACGAAGCCCAGTGGGAATGGGCCTGCCGGGCGGGCACGGAGACCGCCCTGAGCTTCGGCCCCCCAGGCGCCGATTCCGCCCCCTTCGCCAATCTGGCCGACACTTCTCTCCTAAGCGCTAGCGCATGGGCGAGGACCACCACTCCCTGGTCGAGGACGGAGCGGGTCCAGCCGTTCTACGCGGCCGATCCGGTGAACGACAAGAACATGGTTTCCTCGCCGGTCGGCGTCTACCGCCCCAATCGCTGGGGCCTTCACGACGTGCACGGCAACGTGGCCGAATGGACCACGAGCGCCTATCTGCCGTATCCCTTCCGTGCCGACGACCCGCGACACGCCGATCCCCGTGCCCGCAAGGTCGTTCGCGGCGGCTCCTGGTACGATCGCGGCGACCTGGCCCGTTCGGCCTGCCGCGCGAGCTACTGGCCCTGGCAGCGGGTGTTCGACGTGGGCTTCCGCGTGGTGTGTGAATAAGAGCTTAACGACCGACCGAGCCATGAAACCCCCTCTCATCTCCCGCCGCGGATTTTTGAAACTCACCGGCGCTGCCGCGCTGGGATCGGTTTGTGCTCCTCCAATGTTGCTGGGCGCCGAGTCGGCCGCGGGCGGGCTCGGATGCGTCGTGGGCGAGGCGACCGGTGAAAAGGTCGGCATGCAAGTCTTGGCCGGAGGCGGCAATGCGATCGATGCCGTCGTTGCCGCAGCGCTCACGGCGGCAGTGGCCGCGCCTGCGAGCGCCGGCATCGGCGGCTTTGGGATGTGCGCCGTCATCGCGCACGATGGCGGCAAGCGGCTCATCGCGATTGACGGCAATTCCGCGGCCCCGGCCGCGATGCGCGCCGACACGTTCAGACCCGACCCCGACGGCAAGCTGCCCGACGGACTGAACAAGACGCAGTGGCTTTCCAGCACGGGCTGGCTTTCCGCCGGTGTGCCCGGAATCCTGGCCGGTCTGCAGCTCGCGCTCGATCGTTGTGGGACGCGTGGCTTCGGTGAATTGGCTCAACCGGCCATCGCCCTGGCTCGCAACGGTTTTCCCTGGCCCGCGCATCTGGCGACCGCGGTGAAAAACCAGAAGGCTCTTTTCGAGAAGGACCGCGGCTCGCGACGATTGTTCTTACCCGAGGGCACGCCGCTGCCCGCCGGCAAATTGTTCAGGAATCCCGAGCTCGCTGAAATGCTCGCGTCGCTCGCCAAGGCGAACTCGGTCGAGCCGTTCTATCGAGGCGACATCGCGCGGCTGGTGGCCGATGCCTTTCAGAAGAACGGCGGATTGGTGACGACCAAAGACATGGCGGCCTACGAGGCGCGGCTGGTCGAGCCGCTGACGATGACGTGGGAGAGGCACGGGATCCACACAGCGCCGCTGACGGCGGGCGGTTTGAGCGTGTTGCAGATGCTGCGCGCGATGCAGGCCATGAACTGGGCACAGATGCCCGAGGGCCTGCCGAGAACTCACGCCCGCGTCGAAGCGATGCGCCTCGCCTGGCGCGACCGGCTCACCCTGCTCGGCGACCCGCATTGCGCGAAGGTCCCTGTGGCACGGCTGCTCTCGGAGGACTACGCCCGCGAATCCGCCGATCGAATCACCGCGGCGGTGAGGGCCGGGAAGTTGCTTGTGCACACGGTCGCGCCGCGTCCGCAGACGGGCACGATCCATCTCAGCGCCGCGGACCGGCACGGCAACTTCGCGGCGCTGACGCTCACGCACGGGAATGGTTTCGGCGCCTGCGTCACGGTGGCGGGTCTCGGCCTCACGCTCGGCCACGGCATGTCGCGCTTCGACCCGAACCCCGACCACCCCAACGCGCCCGGCCCTGGCAAGCGGCCCTTGCACAACATGGTCCCCACGGTCGTCACGCGCGACGGGAAGGCCGTGCTCGCCGTCGGCGGAACCGGCGGGCGGAAGATTCCGAACGGGCTTTTGGAAGTGCTGACGCAACGGGTCATCCTCGGCAAACCGTTGGCCGCCTCGATCGCCGCCCCCCGCCTGCACACCGAGGGCGATCCGACACTGTCCCTTGAGAAAACCTGGGCCACAACCGAGAGAGACGCTTTGCACCGCCTGGGCTACGCCGTGAATACCGCCGGCAGCGCCAACATGAGTGCCGTGGCCCTCGAAAATGGCGAATTTCACAAGGCCAGGCGGTGATCCTTTGGGAAACCATGCCGCGCGTTTGTATCGAGCAGGGATGATGGCAAGGGTGTGACTCTGCGCGAGCCTAGTCCTGCGCGGGCCCGACGGATTGCGTGACGTGGTCGTGGTTGCGAATGTGCTCGGGGCAGTAGCACTGCGACCCGGCGCACTTGGAGCAGTAGCGGAAGTCCAGGTTCCGGTCGTCTTCGCTGCTGATCCCGCAGATGGCGCAGCGGTGGACCCGTTTCATCGGCCCTGCGACGCGGGCGGCCTGAGATGTCATGCGCCGGTGGCTGGTCTTCATCCGTGCCACGATTTCCCGGCCGAAGAACAACAGGAAGTTCGAGACCGAGGCCAGGACCAAGACCCGGGTCGTCCAGCTCCCAGTGGCAACCGCCAGGAAGTAGCCGATCCAGGTCAATAGCGCCAGCCACTTGATTTTCACCGGGAAAATGAAGAACAGGCTGATCAGAAAGTTGGGATAGAGGTGGGCGAACGCCAGGAACACCGAGGCCTGGACGAAACCGTTCGTCGCCGGCACGTCGGGGGTAAGGAAAGACACCGCCACCGTGGCCGCGTAGCCGACCAGCAGGTAGACGTTGTAACGGAAATCGCCCCAGGTCCCCTCCAGCGCCGTGCCCATCAGGTAGAACAGATACCAGAAGAAGAAGGCGAAAATCAGGTTGGTGATCGGCGGCACGAAGAGGAATGTGACTACCCGCCACACCTCGCCCGCCAGGACCTGGCTGGGAACCAGCGTCAGCTTCTCCAGGAACTGCTCGTCCGGTTGCGGTGCAACCCCCTGCTGATTCGCGTGCGGAGCGAAGTAGGTGACCCCGTAGACGAGCACCTGGCCGGCGATCAACACCGCCGAGACGTTGGGCACGGCAAACCGCCCGAGCCGCTTTTCCAGTCTGCTGAGGAGCGACATGGCCGCATTTTAGCATCGAGCACGCCACCCGCCAGCCCCGCGAACTGAGACTCCACGTTCGGCGACGATCTTCGGGTCGATTTGCCTGGTCACCCGTCAGGCCTGTTCGACCAATTCAATGTTCAGTCCGAGCGCGGTCGGGTGGCACGCCCTTCGCAAAGCCGACGTGCCACTCGATCCGCCCGGACCAGGAATATCAGTGATGTCCCCTTTTTTCCTCTGGGACAACGCGCGGGCTCACGGCTGCTTGGCAATTAGCTGTTGCAGAAACGTACGAATCCGGTCTAAGACAGTTGGAGTTACTCCCCCAAAGACTGCCGTAACGAGAGACTGATCTGGGACGACAGGTCGGTAAAGGGGATGGGGATCAGAACGATATCACCCTGCTGCAGCACGATTCCAATCCTCGTCGTCCTGAGGATTGTCCCAAAAGTCGAGACTGCTTCGCGCGGCCGCTGTCAAGTCGTGCCATGGTTCCCCGGATTCCTCCATGACCAGAACCACAACCCGTGAACCTGGCGTAAAGGGCACAGTAAGCTCGACCCGACCGCTCTCTCGCACCTCGACCTCGTATCGCCACGCCATCGTGGGCACCTGAGCATCGCGCCGGTGAACTGCGCAGCGCGCTTTGGCGGATGAAAACCTTCGCGGTTGAGCCGATCGGCGATTTGCACCAGCGACCGGCCCTCCTCGCGCAGGCGATCGTTGTCCGAAGGTCGCCAACGCATTCGTCCAGCGTGGGGGTGAAGAGCCGTGTCTGATGCCGATCCATCCTTGTCTCGACAAAACCCTATTCTATCCGTGCTATCCGTGTAATCCGTGGTTCTACTGCTCAAGTCGTTCCCATCATCGCTGCCAGGCCGACTTCAGCTCGTGGACGCGCAGCGAAACCAGCTTCGCCGCTCCCCCGGAGGCAAACAATCCAAGTCTCCGGTCGTCGGGCTCGGGCAGCCAGCAGAACGACATGGGAACTCGCCCGTCGTTGGCGTACACCTCGACCGACGTGCGATCGACCAGCACCCGCAGCCGCACGCGCCCCTCGATGGGCACTAGCGGCGCCGACTTGCCCAGCAACGAAAGCGTGCGGTCCTTGGCTGAATAGACCAGCCGTTGGCCGCGGAGCTCGAAACCGAATTCGGCGGCCTGGCCGGGCTCGATTTCGGCCTCGATGTCGAGCAATTCGGCTTTCACCGACGCCAACGGATTCTCGCCCGGCTTGACGGGCGTTTCGCCCCACGAGTGCGTCTTCGTCCGCAGCGACTCGATCTCGCGGACCGGATTGCGGCAGATCCGCAGCCCCTCGGGCAGCGAGCGCAAGGTCATCTCGCAAGGGAAATTCATTTGCTGATTGAAGGGCATTCCGGGGTAGTTACCGCCGGCCATCCAGGCAACCTGGATCCGTCGCCCGTCGGCCTCGGGAATATCGCTGTAGCTCTGCACGGCGTAGTACCAGCCGCCCCAGTTGGCATCGCGGGAACCGCCGGAGGGCACAAACTTCTTGCCGTCGAAGCTGCCCACGAGGTACCGGCCGTTGGCGGCGGTGAACACCCACTTGACGTTCTTCGGGTCGCCGTCCACCGGCATGGGGAAGAAATCGGGGCACTCTCCACATTCGGGCACGGTGATCGTTTGGAGCTGGGTCCAGTCCTTCAGGTTGGGCGAGGTGAACAGGCCGAAGTCATTCTTATCCAGAAACAGGGCCATGATCCAATGCTTCGTGGGCTCGTGCCAGACAACCTTCGGATCGCGGTTGGCGCCGACAATGTGTTTTAGCACCGGATTGCCCGCATACGTGGTCCAACTCCGCCCACGGTCGTTGCTGTAGGCGAGCGACTGCGTGAACGGCTGCTCCTTCGACCAGGCCGAGGTGTCGCCGGCCGAGGTGAAAATGCACACGATCGGCTTTTCGTCACCCGTCTGGAATCCGGCCGTGTTGTGACGATCGACCACGGCCGAGCCGGAGAAAATCGTGCCCAACCGGTCGGGATGGATCGCGTCGCCCAGTTCAGTCCAATGCACCAAGTCGGGGCTCACGGCGTGGCCCCAGGTCATGTTGCCCCACTTGGTGCCGAACGGATTGTGCTGGAAGAAGAGATGGTACTCGCCCTTGTAGTAGACCAGGCCGTTGGGATCGTTGGTCCAGCCGCGCAGCGGCGTGAAGTGGAACTGCGGGCGGTGTTTTTCGCCATAAAGGCAATCGGCATCTTTGATCGCGTCACCCTGGGTGATGGCCTCCAAAGCCCGCGAGCCGGACATCAACTGCGTTTCCACGCTCACTGGCTGGCCGCGGAAGGCCGTAACGTCGGTAAACGCCCGGAAGTCGGGCTCGCCTTCGGCCAGCTCGATCTCGAACTCGCGCACCAGGCGGCCGCCCACGGTGAGATGTACCGTCCGCTTCGAGGCATCGTTCTTGACCGGGAAGTGGAGATACCGGCTCTCGACGAGGATCTCCCGCCGGGCCGGTTCGAGCACCTTCTTCTTGTCGCTCATCACGATGTGGTCGATGTTAATGTGGCCCCAGCCGCCTTGCTGCTGGTCCACGATTTCGATCACCGCCGATTTGCCTTCCAAGTCGCTCACGTCCCACGAGTGCCAATCGAGTCGCTCGGTTCCACCCGGCCGGTCGTTCGGGCCGGTGGCCGTGCGCACGGCCTTGCCGTCGACCAACAGATTGGTGCACGCCTTGCCGGGATGCTTTCCGCCGCCGAGGAGGAAGTTGATGTACTTGCGCTGGACCTTGAAGGGCGGGGAGGTCAGCGTGCCGGTGGTGTTGTCCCCCTTATCATCCGCCTTGACCAAGCCCTTCGCCTCAACACCACTT
>CAYTJV010000277.1:0-10120 GCA_964438165.1 uncultured Planctomycetaceae bacterium
CCTTACGGCCACTAGGCCCTCAACCTAGCGCGTCTGCCAATTCCGCCATTCCCGCGGCTGGGGAGCCCCGCAGCACTTCACTTTAGCCCATCGGGGGCTGGCGTCAAGAGTTGGCGCGTTTCAGAACGAGGATCGTCCGGTCACCAACCTGGGGGGATTTAACGTCGTCCGCGGTACACGCGCGTACGACGGCCGCAATGTCTTTGGCAGGAAGATCGAGCCGCGGGGTTATGGACTCCGCCAGGTAGGTCTCCTTTTGGAGGTCGGTTTCGCCTCTCAAGGCAGCGCGTAGGCCCTCGCTGAAGATGAGCATCGTGTTGCCTGGGTGGATCCGGCACTGGGCCTGACGATATTGCGACTCGGGGCTCTGGCCCAAGGGCGCGAAATCGGCCTGGAGCGATTCCCAACGGTCGGGTCGGAGGACGATCAGGCCGGCGCGTCCGGCCGAACCGTACCGCACGCGGTCGGTGTTGGCCTCAATGTGCCCGCAGACCAGCGCCGCCGACTGATCGCCTGCCGAGCCCGCCCACAGGGTCAGGTTCACCTGGGCAAGCAGGCTGTCGGCGTTGCGGTGGTATTGGCCGTGCGAGCGGAGGGCGGCTTTGAGGGTGCTTGCGATGATCGCGGCCTCAATTCCCTGACCTGCCACGTCGCCCACGGCGAACGCAACCGACGCCTTGGGGAGAGAGAACCAGTCGTAGAAATCGCCGCCGACGCTCTGGGCCTGGCAGGTCCAGCCGGCGAGATCCCATCCCTGGATCATGGGCGCGATGGTCGGGAGCTGGTTGCGCTGGATGCGTTCGGCGGCATCCAGTTGGCGCTTGAGTTGGGCCCCCTCGGTCCCTTCTTGCAGGAGGATCTCGCGTTCCAGATCGCTTGCCAATCGGCCCGCGACGACCTCGAGGATGTTGGTTTCCCGGTCGTTGAAGTCGCGTCGCGAGTTGCAGAAGACCCAAAGGGTGCCGAGGATCGTGGTCGGCGTGGCCACCGGGACGCAGGCGGCGGCTGGGAAGTTTTCCGGCGGATTCCATTGCTGAAACAGGCCGGTGTCTTCGAGGATCACGGCGTGCCCGAGCATGGCTTCCAGATCGGCCAGGGCCCCGCGGAGCGGTCGAGGTGGCAGGGTGAGCCGGTCGCGGGGCAGTCCCCAACTCGAACGGAGCTTGAGCGTGGTGGTCGCCTCATCGAGGAGGTACAGCGCCGCCGCCTGGCAACCCGCCGCCTCGGCGCCGCCGCGGAGCACGGAGCTCAGGCGTCCGGCCAGATGGCTGCGCTCGTCGGAGCGAACCACGACGGGCACGGCCGCGGCCAACTCCGCCTCGCGCTGCCCGAGGGCTCGTTGCGTTCTCAGCAGATCCGCCACGAGCTCTTCAAGGGCCGAGGCGAGGTGGCGGACGGCGGTCGAGGCCACGCGAGGTTCCGAAGCGGTCGAAGCCGATCGGGCCAGATTGAGTCGTACGTGTCCGGGAGTTGTTCCGACGCCCGGGTCGGCCGGGGCGGACCACGCGTACTCAGTCGGGTGGATCGGCTTCGAACCGCAGTGGTAAGTTAGCGACCAGCCCGTGGCTTCTTCAAAGGCCCGCAAGAGACTCGGCAAGCTGGCCACATTCTCAATATCGGGCTGCAAGGACTCCGAATATCGCTGCTCGTAGAGTCTGAGGCGATTTGTGCTGGATGTTGTCACGGATCTTCCGCCCAGGGAGTGTTTTCGCTTGACGCCTGGATTGCCGAAGGTGCCGACCTTGGCGCGCGCACCCGATATCGTCCGTGCAATCGTCAGAACCGGATCACCATCAAGCTTGAACCGGCTCTTCCACGCTCCGCGTGCATCCAGTCATCCTGACTTACACAACTTCACATCGGCCCGCATCTAACCTAAACGTGAGAGTTTCGCCAGACTCGCGCGTCCAGCGCATCTGGATTCGCCGTCACGACGCCGCTATACTCAGCACGCGGTGTCACCGAGCAACGTAAGCGGGGGAAACCATGGGTTGCGGGCAATCGTGGTGGCCGATCTGGTCGAGGCGATCACCTCCAACGGACTGGACGCCGAAGGGAAGAAGAACCTCAACTTCACGCCCGCCGGAGGCACCGCACGCGTGCAAGAGCACATCGAACGGTTCATGGCCTGCACCATCGAAAGCCGGCGGCTGATCGACGCGGCCGCAGTGAACCCCCACGCCGCCGACAAGCGGCCGCACGTCGTCTTCGTCACCGCGGAGAAGGAATACGAGACCCACAAGACGCTGCCGGAGTTCGCCAGGAAGCACCTGGCCGGCTGGTGCCGCTCGACGTTCCTGAACGCCACGGCCGACGAAGGCGCGGGCAACGACAACGTCCCGGGCCTGGAGGCCCTCCACAACCTCGCTCCGGCCCAATGGCACAGCCCCTCGTGGATCTATCGCCAGCGGCCGTTGGCCGAAGGCGTGACGGTCGTGCTGATGGGCCGCTGGTCCAAAGTGCTCCAACTGTTCCGTCACGAACGCTGTGCAGCCTAAGCGAAAGATGCGATAATTCACCGGGATTTCGTCGCCATAGGCACGGGGCCGGCGGGGAGAAAGGAAGACGGAGGTATTGAGCCATGGCCAAGACCGTGGGGTTTGGGAAGCTCCAGCGGCAGATGCTCAGCAACGAGCGGCTGCCGCCGGACGTGAGGGTGGCGGTGATCGAATTCAAGAACCGGATCCGCCGCGGCAATCCGCTGCCGGTGGTGTTCGAGAACCGGGAAGGGGGATTGCCGGCGGCTGCGGCGGGGCAGGTATATTACGAGTACCAGGTGGGACAAGCCACGGCCCCCACGCCCGGCGACCCGAATGCCCGCGGCAGCCGGCGGTTGGTCGCCTTGGTCGATGCGGGGCGCAATATCCTCCGCACGTATTTCAGTGGCGAGCACTACGTTCCGGGGCAGTGGTACGAGCTGCAATATCCCTGAGGCGATCTGCCAGATAAGAGCCTCGCAAGTTAATGAACGGCGGCTATCCCACGTGGTGTGCTGACGGCACAGCATTGTTTGTCCACGACCGGCAGGACAATACGTTGTTCGTGGTCGAAACGAGCAACTGAAAGGCTATTTGCCCGGCCAGCCGTCGTCTTCGATGTGGACGCGGTCGAACTCGTGGCGGACTCGGTAGGAGGCCGGGTTGTCGCCTAAACCTTGGTACACGACCGTAGCGGCCGAGCCGGTCCAGTCGATGCCGTATTCGCCGACGACCAACTCCGTGTCCGGCCCGGGGCGGTTGAGCGACACGCACGGGACCACGAGGAAGGTGGTGGGAGTTTTCGGGCGGTGGTTTTGGATGTCTTCGGCCGCGCGCCGGGCCTGGAGGCGGGCGTTGACCACGGCGGCCAGCAGGGCGCGGTGCGACGCGGGCACGCGGCTCGGGTCCTGGAGGACTGCCAAACGATCCGTGCCGCCCGATCGAAACAGCTCCCGCAACTCGTCGACGGCCGGCAGACGCTTGCCCTCCAGCAGCCGCGCCAAGGCCCCGCAGCAGGCCGAGGGGTGTTCGTAGCGCTCGATCCAGCCGTACTCGAAGCTGTCGCCGGCCGGGCGCACGCCAACGTGGGCGTTGATCTTGACCACCAGGAGCTTGGCCCCGGCCTGGGTCTCGGCCGCGGCAAAATTCTCCTCGGCGATCCGAATCGCCCCCGGTTCGTAGCGGCTTCCCAGGTTCGCGGTGCGGAAAGGGGCGCGGACGTCGGGCTTGAGTCCGGGGAGAAGTTGCTCGACGAACAGCCGCTGGAAGGCCCGCGCGCACTCCGATTCCGCCTCGTCGGAGCAGGTCACGTGACATCCGCCCACCATGGCCGCGCGGATCGACTGGGCCACGTCGCGCAGCGACCAGGCGACCTGCGCCAGGTCGCTCTCGACACCGATGCGCGACTTGAGCGATTCCGCCACGTCGCCCTCGGGGCAAGCGAAAGACCCGAGATCCGAAGTCCCTGAGACTTCGGAAGTCCGGAAGCTACTTCTTGTCGCCGTTGTCGGCCGAGAAGGGGTCGCCCTCGTCGGCCTTGGCCTTGCCTTTGGCTTTGCCGATCGTCTTCTTCGTGGACGTCTTCTTCGCGCCCTTCTTCGGCTCCTCGGGCTCGGCGCCGAACGGGTCGGAGTCGTCAGCGGCGGCCTTCTTCTTCGCGCCGGACTTCTTCTCTTCAGCGGGCTCGCCAAGGGGGTCCGCGCCCTCGTCAGCCGGTTTCTTTTTCGTGCCGGCCTTCTTCTCCTCGGCAGGCTCGCCAAAGGGGTCCGCGTCCCCGTCGGCGGCCTTCTTCTTGGCCCCGGCCTTCTTTTCCTCGGCCGGGGTGGCGAACGGATCGGCATCGTCGGTGGCCGCCTTCTTGGCCCCGGCCTTCTTCTCTTCGGCGGGCGCGGCGAACGCATCGGCGTCCTCAGCGGCGGCCTTCTTCTTGGTGCCGGCCTTCTTTTCTTCGGCCGGCGCACCGAACGGATCGGCATCGTCGGCGACCGCCTTTTTCTTTGTGTCGGCCTTCTTTTCTTCGGCGGGCGCGGCGAACGCATCGGCGTCGTCCGCGGCTGCCTTCTTCTTGGTGCTGGTCTTTTTTTCTTCGGCCGGCGCGCCAAACGAATCGGCATCCTCGCCTTCAGTCTTCTTCTTAGCGCTTGGTTTCTTCTTCGGTTCCACAGCGGCGGCGGGTTCGCCCTCACCAGCGGCCGCGGCCTTCTTGACCCCTGCCTTCTTCTCCTCCACCGGACTGGGGGCGAAGGGATCGGCGCCACCGGCTGCGTCGGGGGCGGCGGCCTTCATGCCAGCCCCTTCCGTTTTCGCGGCAGGGGGCGCTGCTGGGGCAGCGGGCTCCTTGGCAGGCTTGGCTTCCGGCGCTGCCGGCGACGCGAACGGATCGGAGGGAGCGGCAGCAGGTTCCGGGCCCGCCGGCTTGGCCGCCGCAGCCCCGCCGGGCTTGGCCTCGGGCGCTGCCGGAGGCTGCGGTTCGGGCGGCTCGGCCCCCGGCCCCGCCGGCTTGGCGGCCGGTTCCCTCACCGGAGGCTCGCCGAAGCTCACGTCGGGAGCGGTGGGCAAGCCCTGGCCGGCCGGGACCGGCGCGACCTTCGACTGCTGTTCCAGCACGCGGCTTTCCTCCCGGCGCAGCTCTTCGTAGCGGGCCTTTCGCAGCTTTTCGGCCTTCTGATAGGCCGCCACCCTGGCCTTGGTGCGATGCTTCTCAATCTTCAGCCGATCGGCTCCTTGGATCCGTTCCATTGCCTTGCTGATGTTGTAAAGGCGATCCACGTCGGCGCTTTCCAGGGCCGAACCCTTGGCGAAATCGAGCTCGGCTTCTTCCGCCCGGCCCAGCTTGGAGTAGGCCAGTCCGCGGTAATAGTAGACCCGTGGATCCTGGCTGCCCGCTGAGAGCGATTCGGTCAGCAGCTTGTGTGCCTGGAGGAAGTCGCCTTGAAAAAAAGCGTGGACGCCGGTCCCATACAACTGATCGGCGATGCCGTCCTCACCAAGCGACGGCGCGGGGCACAGCAGAAGCAACGCTCCTGCCACGACAGCGAGTCTCTGAACCATGACCAAGGACTCCTCGCAGAGGCGGAACCAAATTCGTAGGAAGGCTATGCACGCGGGCCGCGCAAGAATATCGCCGCAAGCGCGCACCCCGCGCACCCGTAAATACTAATTCCGCCGTCAGCCAATTGCAAGCAAACCGTTGGCCGCAGGGAACTTCCGTTTCCGGCGGGCGATGCGGTTGGGCTTCGATCCGGGGCTAGACGCTCGGACGGATGCCTCCAGGGAGACGTCCGGCCGACGCAACTGCTTTCGCCACAATCGGTTAGATCGCGAGGTGTAGGACGGCCTTTCCAGGCCGTCGAGAGAATGCCCCAAAAGACGGCCTGGAAAGGCTGTCCTACATAAGACACCGATTCCTGCACCCAGAAAGGGAAGAACCGCCGCCGGGCGGAGCAGCGCGGGTCGCCCCGGCTGCTCCGTAGCCCGCTGGCGGTTCCTGCGGGCGCCTGGATGGATTTCAACCCTACGACCCGGCCAGCAGCAATGCCTCAGGGAACCGGTTACCCAGCAACCGTAAGGGGAAGCGAACGAAAGAACCCCGTGGTTCCCTTTGCGAGGCAGCGTGGCGCGGCGTCGGGTCGGTTGGGTCTCCTCCTGTCGACACTCTCACTTGACCCAGCGGTCACCCCTGGCCGCCGGGACAAGTGCGGCACCCTGCGGAGCGAGCAACTCGCACTGCTCGGACCGTAGCCTATTCATCGCAATTTTCCCAGTCCGATATTGACGCGAAGATCGACTGAATCGGAAGTTCTTTCCCTTCCACCGCAGGTTATCACGAGGGAAGCGGTTGTATCGGATCCGACGCAAAACAAGCGCTTCTGTCCGCGAAGAAGGATCTGTCCCTGGCTGATTGACGGCGAGGCCCGACACGGTTCGCCGAGGGCGCTGCGAGCAACCACCTGGAACGTGGTCTCGGGCCGGATCACGGTGGTCACTCCTTGGTCGGAGAGGAAGTGTACCAACCCGCCGGCCGAGACGGCCGATCCGCTGCAGTGCGGCCCAATCCGCTCCATCCAGTGCCGTTTGCCGGTCTCCGCCTCGAAGCAACTGGCGATTCCCTCGTCGGAGACGACGAGGAAGTACCGTCCTCCGCCGCCGGCGATCGGCGAGGGGACGTACGAGCATCCCTTTTGGGTGCGCCAAACGACGTGGGTGTTGGTCACGTTGCCCCGCCCGTCGGGCCGGATCGCCAGAATATGATGTTCCGGGAAGCCGGCGGTCATGAACAGCAGCTTGCCGTTGTCGACCAGCGAGGCCACGAACTGCTCGGTGGGGCCGTCGATGATCCAGTGGCGCGAGCCGTCGTGCGGATCGTAGCTGGCCACGCACTTGCTGCCGGAGAGGATCATCTGCGTGCGGCCGTCGAACTGGCGGATGATCGGCACGCAGTAGCTCCGCGTTCGGTTCTCCCGCGGCGTCTTCCAGACCGTCTTGCCGGTGCGCCGGTCCAACGCCACCAGGTAGGCGTCGCCGTCGTGGTCCCCGTTGACGATCACCAGATCCTCGAACAGCACGACGGAGCTGCAATACCCGTGGACGCTATGGAACTCCCCGGGCCGCACCAGCCAGCGCTGGTTGCCGTGGAAGTCGTAGGCAGCCACGAGCATTTGCGCGTGGTCGAGGAACGTTACGTATACCTGCTGGCCGTCGGTGGCCGGCGTGCTGGAGGCGTAGCTGTTCAAGCCGTGCTTTCTTTCCAGCGGCGACTTCGCCACGACGCGATCCCAGAGGACCTTGCCGCTCTTGCGGTCGATGCCCACGAGGATCCGCTCCTGCGCCTCCTCGCGACAACTGACGAGGAAGATCCGATCTTGCCAAACGATCGGCGAGGCATGGCCCGAGCCGGGCAGTTCCGTCTTCCAGGCGATGTTCCGGCCGGAAGGGCCGTCCCACCGAACGGGAATGTTCTGCTCCAGGCTCGTGCCGTCGCCGCGCGGGCCGCGCCAACCGGGCCAATTCTCGCCTTGGGCGGAATTCGGCAGACAAAGTGTGCAGAGGCCCAGGATGACCGTCGAAAGAGAGAACGTCGCTCGTGGCATATTGTACCCTCCCGATGGAACAAGACGGCAAGTGGAAAAGCAAGGGCCGCAGCCGAATCGGCTTTGGACGCTACTGTTGAAACGTCGGGGTGGACAGGCGGCGTTTAATGAATCCGCTGAACAGAGGCACGGCAAAGCAGTATCTTCCGAGGCGGTTCTTGTAGATCAGCCCTTTTTCGATCAATCGCGGCAACATCTGGCTGACGTCGCCGGCAGTGAATGCCTTGACGCCGCACTTCTTCGAGACGTCGACGATTTCCTGGATCGTGAATTCTTCGTCGGCGCGCTCGAGCTGAGCGATGCAGTGAAGTAGTTCCCTTTGACGGTCCGTGACGCTTTCCCATCGCCCGGCAAAGAAATCGGAGTCCAGTTTCCTGACGATCGCATCCATGGGCACACTCATGTCGCGTGGATTGGCGATCGCGTGGTCCAGCGTTTCGCGGCAGATGTACTGAAGGAAATAGGGGTAGCCGTCCGAAGCCTTCATGATGGCCTGCACGGCTGGCTCACCGAGCCTCCACGAGGTTTTCTCCAGGGGCCGCTCGATGGCCTGCCGCGTTGCTTCGGGGGAAAGCCGGCCGATTTCCTGCACCGCGAACATCCTCTCCGCGTACGTGCGCGATTCAACGAGCTTCGGGAACAGCGTGGGAAGGCCGGTGAGCAAGAGAAGGTACCTGGCGTCCTTGCGCTGAAGCGACTGGAACGTCTCCAGCAGGACCGCCAGCGGGTATTCGTCTTTGTCTTGCCTGTCGCCGACAACCTGGGCTTCATCGTAGGCGAATACGATCCCCTTCGTGCCCCTCGCGCGCGCCGCTTTCCAGACGAACTCCAGGGCAGACTTCAATTTGTCGGTGGTGAGCCCGGGCTGGGCATTGAGGTAGTCGATCAGGAAGTCGAAAGACAACGGCTGCTTGTCCCGGCTCGGCACGAACCCGTACTCGCCCGAGGTCTCGACGGACAAACCGGAAGTATAGACCGCCAGGTCGGTGAGCAGCCGCAGGCACAACTTGGCTTCACTCAAGAACGAGGATTCGGAGAAGTCGGAGCCGACCCACACCCAACCTTCCGCCTGTGCGATCGGCTTGTACCTGTCTTCCATGAGCACGGTCTTCCCCGTGCCACGCAAGCCGGTGAGCACGACGTTGGTCATGACCTGTTGTTGCTGAAGGTACTTATGGAAAGCTTCGGCTTCCGCCTCGCGCCCGGCGAGATACGGCGGGGAGTGCCCCGCTCCGGGAGTGTATGGATTTGCCGGCTGGCCTGTCACGGGCGCTAAGCCTCTTTCTTGACAATCACGTTCACCTACTGACATGAATAAGATTATGCGCGATCATAAGATTATGTCAATGCATACGCAACCGTAATCCATGCCCAAAGAGGATTATTACGATCCACTCGTAGTTGGGGTGGCGAGGCGACGGGCGCAGATGGGCCTCCGCCAGTCTCGCAACTCGATTGAATTCGGCCGAGTTCGCGGTGACAGGGTTTTGCCCGGCTGGCAGGGCAAGCAGCCTTGCTTGCCTGTCTAGCGTCTCAACGGGCAAGCAAGGCTGCTTGCCCTACGGCGATCAGCCGCTGGCGGACGGGGACCCGAGCGGCGATGAATCGTTTTCCTTTGCCTTGCCCGTCAGGTCGGCCAGGGTCTCCGGGAAGTTGATGCCGCCGATGTCTTTCATGACTTGCATCATGGGGGGGAGCGTGCGGGCCATGTTGTGCAGGAAGCCGGCCGTGGCCCCGGCGCCGTTCTGCCCACCGCCCTCCCAGACCACCACCTTGTCGAACTTGATGTTCGAGATCGCCTTGGCCGAGGCCTCGACCAGGTTATCGATGTGTTCGAGCATCATAAGCTGGAAGGCCTGCTGCGAGCCGCCGCAGGCGTCGATGATCTGCCTGAGGCCCTCGCCCTTCCTGGCGAGAATTTCGTACTGGCCGCGGGCTTCGGCTTCGAGTCTGGCGAAGATCGCGGACGCCTCGCCTTGGGCTTCCAGGCGGCGCTTTTCGGCCTCAGCCTCGGCCTCGACGATGATCTTCGCCTTTTCGGCCTTGGCCGGGGCTTCGAGCTCGGCGCGGCGCTTGGCCTCGATTTCCTGGGCCTCGGCCAGGGCGGCCTTGGCCATCGCAAAGTGCTGGGCTTCGAGCACCGAGGCTTCGGCCTGGCGCTTGCGGGTCTCGCCCAACTCGTAGGCTACGGCCCGCTTCACTTGGAGGTCGGCCTGGGAGGCGGCCACTTGGGCCTTGGCCTCGTTTTCGCCGACCGTGGCCTGGGCGTCGGCGTTGGCCAATTTGATTCGCATCTCGCGCTCGGCGTCCTTGACCTGCGCCTCGCGCTGGAAGCCGGCCGTTTGCTCGCCGATCTGTTGTTCTTTTTCGAGCTCGGCGATGCGGACCGCCTGCTCGCGCATCGCTTCGCGGGTGCCGATCTCGCGGGTCTTGTTGGCATTGGCCACCTGCACCGCCTGCTCCCGCCCGGCGTCGGCCACGCGGATCGCGCCCATCTTCTCGTTGTCGGCCACGTCGCCGCGCGCCTTCTGAATGGCCTGCGAGGCGGCTTTC
>CAYTJV010000278.1:0-10114 GCA_964438165.1 uncultured Planctomycetaceae bacterium
GAGAATCCCTTGGGCGTTGAACTTCTGCTTGCTGCCGTCTTTGTAGGTGATCGTAAAGCCGTTCGACCAGTCGCCGAAGAGCTTGTCGAACTCCGGGTGGCCTGCCTCGGGCGTGTATTGGCCACTGGTCATCGTGTTATTGAAAAAGGCCGTGCCGCCGTCGCCACGGACCAAGAGCACGCCGCGGCTGTTCTGGTACAGCCTGTCCAAGAAGGCGAGGTTCCAGGACTTGCCGAAGGGGCTCGTGGCCCGATTGACGATGTCCCGCTGCCCGCTGTAGGTGTCCACTCTGCTCAATTGGTCCGAGTAGCGCTGGGTAATGGTGATCGACCAGTCGTAGCGCCCGGTAGCCAGGCTGCTGGCATTGACCTGGAGCGAGAAGCGATAGAGATCCGTGCCGCT
Organism: uncultured Planctomycetaceae bacterium; assembly: GCA_964438165.1. GTDB lineage: Bacteria > Planctomycetota > Planctomycetia > Pirellulales > Thermoguttaceae > CALFBP01. The sequence continues at coordinate 403 of CAYTJV010000278.1, forward strand.
GGCCCCGCTGCCGTTGTAGTAGACCGTGCCGCTCTGGACCCCGCCCAGCGTGAGGCTCGCCTCGACGGTCGAAAGCGTTGCCTGCCCGTTGGTGGGCTGGAGCTTCACGTCGGCCGAGACGATCGGCCGGGGATCGGCCGTGCTCAGCCAGACCAGATCCGTATCGGGCACGGCCAGCTTGAGCGCTCCGTCGTGGTCCCCGCCCAACTGGCCGGTCGTGGCCGCGGAATCGGCGGCGCTATTGGCGCCCGTGTCGTCAATCAGCACCGTGGCGCTCGAGGGAGTGCCCACGGTATAGCCGTAGCCGCTCGTCAAGGTCAGAATCACCGTCTCGTTATTGTCGCTACTGAGCCCATCGTAGCTCGGGTTCACGTCGACGTACACTTGCGTAGTGTAGGCGGGGATCATGACGGCGCCGAAGAGGGTCAAGTAGTCCGTGCCTGCCGTGGCTGTGCCGCTCACGCTATAATTGACCGTGATCGCCTGGCGGGCGTTGGTGGCGTTGTAGCGCGTCACCACGAAGCGGCCCGGCGTGCCGGCGCCGGAGGAACTGCTCGGCTCGAAGGCGGTCGGGACGACGGCCTCGATCTTGACCTGCCAGGCGTTGGAGCCGTCGTCGTCCGCGATCGTCACGGAGGCTTGGCCCGGGGTGGAGATCGAGTAGTTGACCGGGTCCCCTCCGGCCCCGGGGTCGGTCGTCACCGAGAGCGTCACGGTTTCCGCCCCCTCCGTTGCGCTATCGTCGTAGGGGGTGACGTTCACGATTGCGGTGGTCTGGCCCGCCGGGATCGTGGTATAGGCCCTCCACTTGCCGAGGATGGGATCCCAGCTCGTGTTCGGCAGCGACAAATAATCGGTGCCCTGAGTGGCCGTTCCCTCGATGAAGTAATGCACTGTAAGCGAATTGCCGGTGTCGGCCGGCCCGAACCGCGTGATCGTGAACTGGCCGGAGTCGATCGGCCAAGTCTCGGCCGCGATGGCATCGCTGGCCTCGATCTTCACCTGCCACGAGTCATTGTCGGCAAGCGCGACCGAATCGACGGCGGGGGTGCCGACAGTGTAACCACCCCCCGCCAGCACTGTGAGCGTAACCTTCTCGGTGCTCTCCAGTGTGCCGTCGTTGACCGGCGTGACGTTCACCGCCGCACTCGCGCTGTTGGCGGGGATCGTCACATCCACTCGATACGTCCCGCTCGACGAATGCCAATAAGGGGTCGGCGACATGGAGTAGTCGGTCGTCCGGGTCGCGGACCCGCCGAGTTGGAGCGTCACGGTGAGCAGGTTGGCGTCGACCACGTCCCGCGTGACGACGAACTGCCCCGGATCGGTCTGGCCGCCTTGCGGTTCCTCGCTGGCGCTTGGATCTTTCGCCACCGCCGTGATGATCGACAGAAGCTCCCGGGACTCCAGGGATTCCATCCGCAGCTTCCGCTGCCGCCTGTTCTCTCGGTTACCAGAGGCAACCCGCGACGCCAACGCCTTCTTCCACCAGCGCAGCCAGGACTTCATGGCAGAACCTCCGTTTTGAAGGGGATGAGTGATCCATACTTTCGCGAGGAAAGCGCAGTGCCACGTCGGCACGTTGAAAACGCGCCCCACGACGGAAAGCGTCTCTCCCGCAAGCGCAGTAGCACACCGACACGCCGCTGGCCGGCACCCCGAAAGATTGCGGGCCAGCCGCGATTGCGCACGACGAACGTGGCTCGGTCAGGAGACCAGCCAAAACAACGCAGGCAACAAGGAAGCCGTGGTCGGCTCGTCTTCTATGCCACCTTCGGTGGCGGAGAATTCGGGGGCCTGACAGAGCGCGATGTCTTTGTACAACGCCCCTCTATCTATATAATTGCCGTTTGACCCTCAAATTGTGCACGATTCCGCGAAAAAGGCGGATTTCTCTCCAAGTTCTCTCACGAGGAGGATTCCGTGCTGGGGATGGATCACGACCGCGACGACTTCCGGCGTTTGATGCAGCGCCTTCAGGACGGGTCCGAGGAAGCTGCCCGGGAACTCGTCGAACGCTTCGGGGACGCGCTGCGGCGCGCGATCCGCCGGGCCCTGAAGCCGCGGCTGCGGTCCATGTTCGATTCGGCGGACTTCGCCCAACGGGTCTGGCTCTCCTTCTTCCGGCACAGGGAGCTTGCCCGGGGACTAAATGACCCTGAGGAACTCGTGGCGCTGCTGATGACGATGGCAAACACGAAAGTCGCCGCGGAGGTCCGCGACCGACTGGTCAGGCGAAAACACAACCTCAACCGCGAGCGTTCCTTGGAGCAGTCGATGGAAGACGCCAGGGAAATCCCCGACGGCCGGGCGCCGGCGGTCGAATCGCTCGTCGAGCAAGAGCAATTGGAGCGGTTCCTCGCCGGACAGCCAGAACAGCACCGGCGAATGGTCCAACTACGGCTGCAAGGGCTTGGCAACCGGGAAATCGCCGAGCGGGTGGGCCTCGCGCAAAGCACCGTCTGGCGTTTTTGGAAGAAGCTTGTTAATAAGCTCGGTTGGTTAGCACGTCCTTGAGGCTCTGCGAAGGGCGTGGTTGCGTCAAACCAGACCCTCCAGCGATCGCAGTCCGATGGGTTCGCGGCTGGTGAAGGGCTCGCCGTAGCGCGTGCCGATGGCCCAGCCCCAGTAGGCGGCCTGATCGCGGAGTCGATCCAAGAAGGTAGGAGGATCTTGCGGCCTGCCCTCGATCAACTGGCTGCGGTAGCACTCCAGCACCGCCAGCTTCTTGTCCCAGAACTCGCTGATGTCGAGCACGAAGGCCGGCTGGGCCAAGAGCCGGAGGTGTACACAATAATAGTAGAGGATTCGCTCCGGATAATGCGGCAGGCCCGGCATCTCGGTTTTCGTGAGCTTGGCCCAGAAGCGGGCAGCCTCGATGAGTTGGGTGGCGGCCACGTGGTCGGGATGGGCGTCGGTCCAGTACGGGCAGAAGATCCACCGTGGACGGGTCTGGCGGAACACCCCGGCCAGCTTGGCTCGGGCCTCCAAGGTCGGCTCCAAGCTGCGGTTGGGCAGCCCCAGGTTCTCGCGCCAGTCGATCCCCAGGATCTTGGTCGCCGCCGCCGTTTCCTCGGCCCGGATCTGCGGCGAGCCGAACGGCGTCGGCTCCCCGCTGGTGAGATCCAGGATTCCGACCCGATAACCTTGGGACTTGAACTTCAGGATAGCCCCCCCCATTCCAAGCTCTACATCGTCCGGATGAGGGGATACAACGAGGATGTCGAGCATAGAGTTTTTCAGAGGAAAACTGGTCTGGACGTGCCTGCGGAGTTTTGCGACACTCCCCGCCCTTGTCGGTTTTGTATCTTTGGTCGTCCAATGTACTCTTTCGGTTGCTCGTCGACCAACATGTCCCGGAACGTCTTATGGTTCGCGGCCGCTGCGGCGATGCTGGGCTTGAGCCTGTCGGGCTGCGCCCAAATGGATCTCCGTGGCGACTCCTTCCGCGACGACGAATTATCGGCGACGGCGCGCCAAACGCGTCCGCAGCAGACGCCGAGCGAGGCCTGGGGAGTCAGCAACAAGGCCCTGCAGATCGAGAAGGACTTCGGATACCAGTGATCGCTTGACCCCGTTGGGTCAGGAGTTGATCGGTCGGTCCAGACTTCATCGACTGCGGTACTTGACATAGCTGCCCAGACCGGGGAGATTCTCTCGACCAATCCGACGCCCTCTTCGTACTCCTCGTATTCCTCACGCTCCGCGTGAGGGAATCCCGTCACGCGGAGCATGACGAGTACAGGGCCGGCTTGCGGCTGCCCACTCCGCCCGTTACGCTCATTCTAGCGTCGTCACAGCGGGGGGCAAACCATCCTGGCGGAAAGTCGAGAGCAGAACGATGTCGATGTCCCCTGAAACGCTTCTTGCCGAAGTTCGTAAACACGCTCGGTTCACGTCCCTGCTGGGGTCCATTCAGGGACTCCTCGGCTGGGACGAGCGAACCATGCTGCCGCCCGCCGGCGCCGAGTACCGCGCGGAGCAGATGACCTTGCTCTCCGGCATGATTCACGAGCGTTGGCTCGACCCGCGATTCGGCGAGTGGCTCGATCAGCTCGCCGAAAGTCCCTTGGCCGCCGATCCCCACAGCGAGGCTGGCTGCACCGTGCGCCAGTTGCGCCGGCAGCGACGGAAGAAGGTCAAGCTGCCCAAGGCGCTGGTCGAGGAGCAGACGCGGGTGGCGGTGCTCGGGCAGCAAGCCTGGGTCGAGGCCCGACGGAAGAGCGATTTCGCATCGTTTCGACCGTGGCTGGAGCGTACCTTCGAGTTGAAGCGACAAGAGGCCGATGCCCTGGGATTCCCCGAATGCCGGTACGACGCCCTGGTGGACGACTACGAGCCGGAGGCCAGAACCAGCGCCCTGGCCCAGATCCTCAAGGCCCTGCGGGACGAGCTCGTGCCGCTGGTCGCCAAGATCGGCGAGAGCCGGCGGCGGCCCGACGTGTCGATCCTCCACCGCCGATTCCCGGTCGCCCAACAAGAGTCGTTCGGACGCGAGGCGGCCCGGCAGATCGGGTTCGATTTCCAGCGCGGCCGGCTCGACGTGACCACGCATCCGTTCTGCTCCGGGCTGGGGCCGAACGATTGCCGCATCACGACCCGCTACAACGAGCAGTTTTTCAACGAAGCCTTCTTCGGCATCCTCCACGAGACCGGCCACGGGCTGTACGACCAGGGCCTGCCCGCCGCGCACTACGGGCTGCCGCCGGGTGAGGCGGTGTCGCTGGGGATCCACGAGTCGCAGTCGCGGTTGTGGGAGAATTTCGTCGGGCGGAACCATGCCTTTTGGAGGCATTTCTTCCCCAAGGCACAGCGAACATTCCCCGAGGCCCTGGGCAACGCGGCCCTTGACGACTTCTATTTCGCCGTCAACGACGTTCGCCCCTCGCTGATCCGCGTGGAAGCCGACGAAGCGACCTACAATCTGCACATCCTGGCGCGGTTCGAGTTGGAGCGGGCCTTGCTGGACGGAGACCTGTCCGTGACCGATCTTCCAGGGGCGTGGAACGCGAAGTACCAGGAGTATCTGGGCATCCGGCCTCCCGACGATGCCCAGGGCGTTTTGCAGGACATCCACTGGAGTGCCGGCCTGGTCGGCTATTTTCCCACCTATTCGCTTGGCAATCTGTATGCGGCTCAGTGGTTTGCGCAGGCCGAGATCGACTTGGGCGACCTTCCCGGTCAGATCAGCCGGGGTGAATTCCGCCCCCTGCTCGCCTGGCTCCGCGAGAAAATCCACCAGCACGGCCAGCGCTACACCGCCGCAGAATTGGTCGAGCGCGTCACTGGCAAGCCGCTATCGCACGGACCGCTGATGGCACACCTGCGGGCGAAGCTGGGAGCGCTATACGGGACAGGGTGACAAGGTGAAGAGGTGACAGGGTGACAAGGTGATGGGGGAGGGAACGATGGGGAAGATTCAGACGCATCGCGATCTGGAGGTGTATCGAAAGGCCTTTGAGGCTGCGATGGACATTTTCGAGGCGAGCAAAGGGTTTCCGAAAGAAGAAACGTATTCGCTCACGGATCAGATCAGGCGGTCGTCGCGGTCGGTGTGTACGAATCTCGCAGAAGCTTGGCGAAAACGCCTCTTCCGCGCGGCATTCAGGGCCAAGATCTCGGACGCGGAAGCCGAGGCGGCGGAGACCCAGGTATGGTTGGAGTTCGCGGCGAAATGCAAGTACGTCGCCCGCGATCGCGCCGCCGCGCTGTATCAGACTTACCATGCGGTCATCGCTACCCTTGTCGGCATGAGAACCCATCCCGAAACCTGGGTCATCGCGAAGAAACCCGTCGTGCCCCCGTCCGACGATTGACGCCATACCTCACCTCTTCACCTTGTCACCTTGTCATTCCAGGCGGTAGACTGACTTAACTCCCCGGCATTTCAGGAGGCCGTGATGCCAAGTGTTTGCGATTGCCCGTATTGCGGACAGCCGACCGCGATCCCCGAGGATCTCGAATCAGACACCGTGGTCCGTTGCCCGCTCTGCCAGTACGAGTTCCACGGCGATCGGGCCCTGATGTACGCCGTGGAAGCCCCCCCGGAGCATATCGTCGAGCTACCCCCACCGTTGGTCGCGGTGCGAACGGCAGAAGATGCGGCGACAGCCGTAGAACCGGCGGGGATGCAGGAGCCAGCCCCGCAAGATGGTACGGACGTCGGGGCGACCACGGATGCCGGCATCCAGGAACCAGTAAAGGGGATAGAGCCATCGCCGGCTGCGGCGGGAGAGGTAACAACGGCCGCCCCGATATTGCCTGCTGCGGCAACGGAGGCATCCCCGGCGTCCGAAACCTCGGACGTCAACACTGTCCAGCCAGCCCCCCCCGTCGAACAAAAGCCGCCCGAGGCTGCTGAATCGTCCCCCGCACCGGTCTCCTCCAAAACAACCCCACCCCCATCTTTTTGTCAGCCATCTTTCTGTCAAACCTCCCCAGCCTGGCGGGAGCGTCGCAATCGCAACCCGATCCGCACCGCAATCGGAATTGTGATTTCCGGCCTGCTCGGTTTGGCCGTTCCCTACGGGGCCTGGCTCGGCCTCTCCAAGCTGGGCTTTTGGGGCAGTGCGAAACCCGCTGCGGCCGAGACGGAAAGCTCGGGCTCCGAAACGAAGTCCGCCAAGCCGGAGTCCAAGGAAACGCCGCCGCCCGATCCCAAGTCGTTCGACGAATGGCCGGGCCTCGATGAAAACCGCTTCACCGGCGCGCCAAAAGAGGTGCCCAAGAATGTGCAACCCTCCCGACCCGCAAAAAAAGGATCCAGCGGATCCGGGCAGTTCTAAGGTCCGCGACTACCTTCTTTACGGCCTCTCGCTACCCGAGCGGGCGTTGCGCTCGGCGTCCGGCGTGGTCGGCGGGACGCTCCGCGAGTCGACAGCCCTGTTGGTGCCGCAGGCATTCCGCAACTCGAAGACCTACTCGATCATGATCCAGCAGATGCTCGACTTCCTCGCCGAGGACGTGGGCGGAGTGGCGCGGGCAGGGACCGAGGGGGTGGATCCAACCAAGGACTTCGTGGCCCGCAAGGCCGTGGGCAATTTCATCGACATGGCCTCCTTGGCCACGCTGCCCCCCTCGCCGATGCTCTTGTTGGCCGTCGTGGGCGACTTGGCTTATGGGTCCCGGGCCTATCTGCACGAGCTCGCCGCGGATTTGAAACAGCGCGGCGTGGTCGACCAGCGCTCGACGATCGACAGCGTCGAGGATCTCTTGGCGGCTGTCGCCGGCGCGGCCGCGACGACCGCCGGCACGTTCAACACACCGCCGATCTCCCTGGAGGGCTTGAAACGAACCGTCGACGACACGCGGACCGCGATCGCCAAGATCGACCCCACCAAGGTCGTCCCGCAAGCCGAGCTTCAGCGCCTGTGGGATGAAATCCACCAGATCGCCGCCAAAGAGGGGATCAACCCCGTTGCCGTGTCTGGTGCGATCACCCTTCATGCCCTCGGGGCAATCGGCTCCTTGGGCCGCGGGGCTTTGTCGACGGCGACCGCGGCAGGCACGCTCTTGGACCGCCACGTGCTCGAACACTATACCAGCGCGATCCGCGAGATCCGCAGCCGAGGCCTGTACGCCTCGCTACAAGCGACGTCGCGGCCCTACATCAAAGCCGTGTGGAGCAATTTCTCGCCCAAAAAGACGACCGTCAGCGAGGATCTCTTCTCAGGCCGACTGCTCGCACGCGCCTGGGAGGCCCTTCGCCGCCGGTTCCGCTGAAAAGAACCGTCATAACGCGCCTTTGGAGTGCGGCTTTATGACGGCGACGCGACTGTTCGACCTCGCTGGCCGGCGTACAATTCCCCGGAGGACATCATGATGGCGGACCTTCGTCGGCTTGAGCACGTGGTATTGGACATCGGCGGCATGCGCTGCGCAGGCTGCGCGGCCATCGTGGAAGGGGCGCTGAAGAGCGTTTCCGGGGTCGCCGACGCCCACGTCAATTTGCTCACGCGCCAGGCCAGCGTCCAGATTGATTTGTCGCAAGCCGGCACGAAAGAGTTGATCGCGGCCGTGCGGAGCCGAGGCTACTCGGCCGCGGTCTCCTCGGAGAGCGGCGATCTCGGCGCCGACCTGCACGACCACGAGGCCCAAGAGGCAGCCTTGTGGCGCAAGCGGCTTCTGATCGGACTCGGGCTGCTCGTGCCGTTGGTCTGGCTTACCTACTGGGCCGAATTGAGCCCGGTGTGGCTCTTGAGCTGGCAACTTCTGCTGGCGACGCCATTGCAGATCTACGTGGGCTGGCCGTATTTCGCGGGCGCATGGCGAAGCCTGCGGCACGGCGCGACGAACATGGATACGCTCATTGCCCTGGGCACCGGCGCGGCGTACCTGGCCGGTCTGACGGATTGGGCGCGCCACGTTCTTGGTTACGCCGGGGCCCACGCGGCCATGCAAGGGATGTATTTCACCGACGCCGCCACGATCCTCGCGTTCATTACGCTTGGCAAGTTCCTCGAGTCGAAGGCCAAGGGCCGGGCCTCCCAGGCCATCCGCAAGCTGCTCGATCTCACCCCGCCCGAGGCCACGGCGCTCCGCGACGGCCGCACGGTGCGTCTGCCGGTTCGCGCGGTGCTGTCGGGCGAGACGATCGTCGTCCGACCCGGCGAGAAGGTGCCGTTGGACGCCCGAGTCGTCTCCGGCACGTCGAGCGTCGACCAGTCGTGGCTCACCGGCGAATCGATCCCCGTCGACAAGCAGGCCGGCGAAGAGATCTTCGCCGGCACGCTCAATCTCCAGGGAGCCCTGACGGCCGAAGTCCTCCGGCCCGCGGGAAAGACCGCCCTGGCCCAGGTCATCGAGTTGGTGCGCAAGGCCCAGCAGTCGAAGACCGAAGTGGGCCGGCTGGCCGATCGGGTCGTGGCGCGATTCGTGCCGGCGGTGCTGGTGATCGCCGCGGCCGCGTTTCTGGCTTGGGGACTGTTGGCAGCGCAGTGGACCCTCGCCTTGAGCTGCGCGGTGGCCGTTCTGGTCGTGGCTTGCCCTTGCGCGTTGGGATTGGCCACGCCCACCGCCGTGCTCGTCGGCAGCGGACGCGGCGCCGAGCAGGGCATTCTGATCAAGGACGCCCGGGCCCTGGAGGTGGCGGGCCAGTTGACCACCGTGGTGCTCGACAAGACCGGGACCGTGACCCTCGGCCGGCCCAAGGTCACGGCCATCGAACCCGCCGACGCCGTGACCGTGGAAGAACTCCTCTGGACGGCCGCCGCCGCGGAACGACTCAGTCAGCATCCGCTGGGACAGGCGATCGTCCACGAGGCGGAATCGCGCGGGCTGGCGATCCCGCAGCTCACGGACCTGGAAGCCGTCGCCGGACAAGGGATCCGGGCCCGCGGAAATGGCGATGTTGTGCTCGTCGGCAACGAGCGGCTATTCCAGTCGATGGGAATCGACATCGTTCGTTGCGCCGACAAAATCGCCTCGCTCCGCTCCCGCGGTCAGACGCCCTTGCTGGTGGCCTCCGGCAGTCGGCTCCTGGGCATCGTGGCCGTGGCCGACACGGTAGCCCCGCACAGCCGGGAAGGCGTAGCGCAACTCCGGGCCTTGGGCCTCGACGTGCGACTCCTCTCCGGCGACCACCGCGCGACTGCCCAAGCCGTGGCCGAGGAAGTGGGGATCGATCACGTGCTGGCCGAGGTGCTCCCGGACCAGAAGCAAGCCGTGGTGCAGGACCTCCAGCGCAAGGGCCGCGTGGTGGCCATGGTCGGCG
>CAYTJV010000279.1:0-10067 GCA_964438165.1 uncultured Planctomycetaceae bacterium
GTCATCATTAATGACAATACTCTCGTTCTTCTTACGTGAAAGTACCAACATTCTACGTTCCTTCGTCACGGCACATCGCCTCCCTACCGGGAGGCCCGATGCGCAAGCGGCAAGGGAGTCTACGCAAAGGAACCGCCTCATTCCAACATACGCTCCCCGCTGCGCGTAGTCAAGAAAATTCACCCGGCGCAAAGGATTGTGTCTTCTCGTCACCCGGTTTCGAGGAATAAACGCTACACTCAATAGGGACGCCAAACCCATCCTGAGTAGCCTGCCGATAGAGTGGTTAAAAAACGCTAAATGTAGGAATATGCCGATAGTTCGGGTAGTTTGAGTAATTCACGACGACTGAGAAGATGGGGACGTGTGCGAAATCTATCGAGCACGTATGCTGCCAGGGCTTGCCATAACACGGTCTGTGTTGCCGGCAAGTCCCGCGGAAGGCGAAGGCGAGCCTCCTTTTCTCCGAGAGGTGGATTCCACTATAATTCGGCAGTGAGTTCCCAAGCAGCGCGAGGCGAATGCTGTTGACCGCCTTTGGGAACATGGTTTCGTGAGCAGGGGGTGTGCGGATGCGGGCTCGTGTGAAAGAAGCTTCCTCCGGGCTGGGGGGGTGGTTCAGCAATATTTTCCAGGCAGTGGCCACCGTGGCGCACGCCCTTTGGGTAACCGTGCGGTACTGGGGGAGGACTTACGATCCGGCTCGTAAGACGTTCACCGAGCATTTCGAGTATCCCGAGCTGCCCCTGGTACCCGCCCCACGTTACCGCGGTTTTCACCGCTTCGATTTGACCAGTTGCATCGCCTGCGACCGGTGCGCGCGCGACTGTCCGGTGGACTGCATTTACATCGGCAAGGAGCGGATCGAGGGGCGCAAGGGTTTCCGCGTGACGAGCTTTGTGATCGACTATACGAAGTGCATGTTCTGTGGGATATGCACGGAGTCGTGCCCGGCCGACTGCATCTTCATGGGCGCGACCCACGACTTGAGCAGCTACAGCCGTGACGGCTGCATCGTCGATTTTTCCCGCATCCCGCCGGAAATTGCCTGGGGGCGAGCGGCCTTGAATCCGGCCGCCGTGGGGGCGTCGAAAACGGTTACGAGCCCGGTGCATGGCGGTCCTAACCAATGAACGGGTAACTCTATGGAGGGGAGTAAACGCGCCAAGACCTCGCTGAGCACGGCCCCGGGGGCGACCGGCAGGAAACGGACGTTCACCGTCAGGGAGGCAAACGCCGCGCTGCCCCTGGTGCGGGCGATCGTATCCGATCTTGTCGGGCTGGCCCGCGACGTCACAGAGCGTCGCCACCGGCTGCTCAGCCTATCGCGGTCCGGCCGCCGTCAAGGAACCGACCCCTATGAAGAGGAGTTGGTTCACATGGAAACGGAACTCGAGATGGATGGCCGAAGGATGCTCGAATTCGTGGAAGAACTGCGCCAGTTGGGGGTTGAGGCGAAGAGCGCTACGGAAGGGCTGGTGGACTTTCCGGCAGCCGTCGACGGTCGGATGGTCTATCTGTGCTGGAGGCTGGGGGAGCCGGAGGTCTCGTACTGGCACGAACGGGATGCCGGCTTTCGGGGGCGTCAGCCCCTTGGCTCGCTGAAGGCGGACGGGGCGGAGCCGGGGGAAAGCAAGCCCGGGCTGAACTAATCGGGCTGTCCTCACGGGTTGCAAAATGTTTCGCCCTGTTTAGAATGAGCGAATTCAACCGACGCCTCTGACAAGACTACCCAGACTGCCCGCCTGCAATGAGTCCGACCGCCGTTGTCGCCTACCTGGTGCTGTTTGCCTCGGCAGGCTTCTTCCTTGTGTTGGCGGCCCTGTTGCTGGGTAGGCTGCTGCGCCCCAGGGCTCCGCTTCCGGAGAAACTGGAAACCTATGAGTGCGGCGAGCCCAGCGTCGGCTCGAGCTTCGTTCAGTTCGACCTGCGGTTTTACGTGGTGGCGTTGGTCTTCATTGTCTTCGACGTGGAAGTGGCGTTTTTCTTCCCGTGGGCGGCGGTGTTTGGCAAGGCGACGCAGCTCACGGCGAAGGGCGTGCCCGTGGTGGAGGAAGCCGCTGCGCCCGGTCAGGCCCCGCGTCTTTCGCCGTGGGTGTCCGGACAACTGCGGCAACTGGGAGTGGCTGATCCTCGTGTGCCGAACCCCGCCGCCAGCGTGGCGTCGAACTCCGAGACGATCCGCGCCACGGCCCGGCTCCTGGCCCGGGCCGCCATGGCCGATATGGTGGTCTTCTTTCTGGTGCTGATGGTTGGCTTTGCCTACGTTTGGAGCCGGGGCGATCTCGACTGGGTGCGGGCGGTTCCGCAGCGGCCGGCCGAGGAGGCGAGCCGGGCGGAGGCGGTGGCTGTGGCGGGCCCGGTCGGTTAAGGTTTTGTGCATGGAATTCGCCGAGATCCTCAAAGCGGTGTCCGAGCGGTGCGCAGCGCACGTCGTCGGCGCCGCTCCCGACGCGATCGATCCCTGGATCGAGGTCGCCCCCGAAGGGCTTGCCGAGGTGGGCCGGTTCGTGCGCGATGAGCCGAGTCTCCGCTTCAATCTCCTCCAGTGCATCACCGGGGTCGATTACCTCCAGACCGATCCGAAGCGGAAGATCGAGGGCCAGCCGCGGATCGAGCTGATCTACCATCTGGAGAGTCTCGTCCACAAGCATCGTCTGGTGCTCAAGGCGATCCTGCCGCGGTGGAAGGACGGCGTCGAGGGACAGATTCCCGAGGCGCCCTCGGTCAGCGGCCTCTGGAGCACGGCCAACTGGCACGAGCGCGAGGTGTACGATCTTGTAGGCGTGCGTTTTCTCGGCCACCCGGACCTTCAGCGGATTCTGTGCCCGGACGATTGGCTGGGCCATCCGCTGCGAAAGGATTACCAGATGCCGTTGGAATACCAGGGGATCCGGGAGAGGTGAGCTCCATGGCGATCGAACGCGTGGATCCCGAGCTGTCGGAATTCGACGTCCGCACCGACGAGATTCTCGTCAACATGGGCCCGCAGCATCCCAGCACCCACGGCGTGCTCCGCGTGGTCCTGCGCACCGACGGCGAGATCGTGCTGGAGTCAACGCCGCACATCGGTTATCTCCACCGCTGCGCGGAGAAGATCGGCGAGAACGTCAGCCCGCGGCAGTGGATCCCCTACACCGACCGCATGGACTACCTGGCCGGGATGAACATGAATCTCGGCTGGGCCCTCTGCGTCGAGAAGCTGATGAAGCTGGACGTGCCGGAGAAGGCGCGGCACCTGCGCGTGATTATTGTGGAGCTCAACCGGATCGCCAGCCACCTGGTGGCCGCCGGCACGTACGGCCTCGACCTGGGCAGTTTCACTCCCTTCATGTACGCCTTCCGCGAGCGGGAGAAGATCTACGACCTGTTCGAGCTGGTCTGCGGGGCGCGGCTCACGTACAGCTACATCACGGTCGGCGGCGCGATGGCCGATTTCCCGACGGGCTGGCTTCAGAAGTGCGAGAAGTTTCTGGTGGAATTCGAGCCGGTGATCGACGAGCTTCATGCCATGCTCACCGACAACTCGATCTTCATCCGCCGCACGGCCGCGGTCGGCGTGCTGCCGGCCGAGATGGCAATCGATTACGGGTGTACCGGGCCGGTGCTGCGCGGCAGCGGCGTCGATTGGGACCTGCGCCGCGACGGCGACCCCTGGTGTACGCGGACGTACGAGGGCTACGATTTCCAGGTGATTGCCCAGACCGGCGGCCGTTACCCGATCGACCGGCCCCGTTACCCGGTGCCCGCCGCCGCCGTGCTGGGCGATTGCTGGCACCGCTATTATGTGCGAATGCTGGAGGTCGTGGAGTCGATGCGGCTGATCCGGCAGGGGATCGAGAAGTACTCCCGCGCTTCGGGCGGGATCGGCGAGCCGATTAAACTAACGCAGAAGCTCCCCAAGGGGGAGGCTTACCTGGAAACCGAGGCCCCCAAGGGGCAGATGGGATTCATGGTCATTAGCGACGGAAACGCCGTCCCCTGGCGCGTGCGCGCGCGAAGCAGCAGCTTCTGCAACTTGTCGGCCCTCTCGGAGATGTGCCGGGGATGCCTGATCGCCGACGTGCCGGCGGTGCTGGGATCGTTGGATATCGTGTTGGGCGAGATTGATCGGTGAGGGGTCAGGGGTTAGGGGGCAGGGGTTAGGGGCTAAAAGTCAGCGATTGGGGTCAGCATACTGTGGCGGAATTCTTAACAGTTTGGCTGCCGAGTTGGCTGGCGCACGCGGTGGCGGCGCTGGTACACGTGGCGTTGATCCTTGCGCTGGTGCTGACGGCTGCCGCCGCGTTCACTTGGGCGGAGCGCAAGGTGGCGGGCCGCATCCAGGACCGCCTCGGGCCGACCCGCGTCGGCGGACGCTTCGGCTGGCTCCAGGCCGTGGCCGACGGGCTCAAGCTGGTCAGCAAGGAGGACATCGTCCCAAAACATGCCGATCAGCTCCTGTTTCGTGCCGCTCCCTACATCAGTTTCTGCGCCTCGTTCAGCGTTTTCCTGGCCTTGCCGTTTGCCAACGGCTGGGTGGCCCAGCATTTGGACATTGCGGTGTTCTTCATCCTGGCCGTGGCCGGGCTGGAAGTCCTGGGCGTGATCCTCGGCGGGTATGCGTCGGGCTCGAAATGGTCGCTCTTCGGGGCGATGCGCGAGGCGGCCCAGGTGGTCAGCTACGAGATTCCCCTGGCCCTTTGCGCCGTCGTGCCCGTGATGGTCGCCGGAAGCATGGACCTGGTGGCGATCGGCAACATGCAGTCCGGTTGGGCCTGGAACTGGCTGATCTTCCACGACCCGTTCATCTTCATCACCTTCTTCGTGTACCTCACCTGCGCGGTAGCGAGCGTGAACCGGGCCCCCTTCGACTTGGCGGAGGCCGAGAGCGAGTTGGTCGCGGGGTTCCTCACCGAGTACTCCGGGTTCCGCTGGACTGTGTTCTTCATGGCCGAGTACGCCTCGATGTTCGCCGTGAGCATGTTGGCGTCGATCCTGTTCCTGGGCGGCTGGAACGGACCCCTGCCGATTACCGAGTGGCTCGGCCTGGCGGTCGACCCGATCGAGCATCCGCTCTTGGCTTACTTCGGCAATCTGATCGGCATGGCCAACATCCTCACCAAGGGGACGCTCGGCGTGATCTTCATGATCTGGGTCCGCTGGACGCACCCCCGGCTGCGGATCGACCAGGTGATGACCGTCTGCCTGAAATACTGCATTCCCCTGGCCGCGGCGATGTTCCTCGGCGCGATGCTCTACACCTACGCTTTTCCCGACGGGCTGCTTGGCCTTGTCGCACTTGGAGGCCGATGAGCATGGCGATCAACTGGCACACGTTGTACTTTTATCTCATGGCGATTCTCGCATCGGGGTTCGCCTTGGCCGTGGTGCTCTCCAGCAATATCGTGCGCATGGCGTTCTGTCTGGTGGCGTCGCTGGGCGCGGTGGCGGGGCTGTTCTTCCTGGCCGGCGCCGATTTCGTCGCCGCGCTGCAACTCATGATCTACGTCGGCGGCACGCTGGTGCTCCTGATTTTCGGAGTGATGCTCACTGCCCGAGGGCCGTTCGTGAGCATGAAAACCAGCACGGCACAATGGATCGTGGTCGGCCTGGTGGGCGCTTCGCTGCTGGCGGTTCTCTTGTACGCCGCGCTGAGCGTGGGCAAGTGGACCGATCCGGGCCAGATCGCCGAGGCCCGGCCCGATCAGGTCTCGCCGACCTCGGCTCCCATTGGCTTGGGGCTGCTCGGCGTGCGCGTCGATCGTCTGAACACGGATCCTTCGACCAAGGCGCTCCGTCAAGGAATGTCGGGCTATTTGCTCCCGTTTGAAATAATCTCGGTACACCTGGTCGTGGTTCTCATCGGCGCCGCCTACCTCGCCCGAGCCCGACGCCGCGCAGCTCAAGCACCCGGCCCGCCACGCCAACCGTGACCCACCCTAGCCCCTGACCCCTAACCCCTGACCATGAGCCCCCTCGCCCAACCGATCGGTCTGACGCACTACCTCATCGTCGGCGCCATCCTGTTTGTCTGCGGGGTGGTCTGCATGACGGCCAAGCGGAACGCCGTGGGCGTGCTGATGGGCATTGAGTTGGTCCTGAACGGGGCGAACCTGAATTTCGTGGCCTTTGGCAGCGAGTACCTGCGGGCCGGCAGCGCGAGTTCGATCGGGCTCGACGGGCAGTTCGTCGCGTTGTTCGTCATCGTGCTGGCGGCGGCCGAAGCGGCCATGGCCCTGGCCATTGCCCTCTGCTTCTACAACGCCCACGCCACCATCGACGTAGACCAAGCCAACGAGTTGAAACGCTGATGGAACTCGAACAACTATTGCCGCTGCTTCTGGGACTGGCCTGGCTCTTGCCGCTGGCGTCGTTTGCGGCGATCGTGCTGTTTGGGCCGCGGATGGGGCATGGGGGACGCTGTGCCGGCTATGTGGCCATTGGCGCGATCGGCGCTGGACTGGGACTCTCGCTGGTGGCCCTCATCGCGTGGCTGGTTGGCGGCGGCCACGGCGCGGCCCACGCCGCCGAGCCGATTGCCGGCGATTGGTATGCCCTGGGCGTTTTTGGCTCCCTGCAAATTACCATCGGATACTACATCGACGGCCTCACGGTGGCCATGTTCAGCATGGTCACGCTCGTGGCCACGTGCATTCACGTCTACAGTCTGGGCTACATGCACGAAGAGCTTCACGAGGTGACCGATTCTCTGGTGACCTTGTCCAACGGCCAGGTGCTCAAGCGGCGGGGCCGGTTCCACCGCTTCTTCCAGTATTTGTCGCTGTTCTGCTTCAGCATGTTGGGGCTGGTCATCGCCGGCAACGTGGCGATGGTCTTCGTGTTCTGGGAGCTGGTCGGGATCTGCTCCTACCTCCTGATCGGCTTCTACATCGAGCGGAAAAGCGCCTCCAACGCGGCCAACAAGGCGTTCAT
Source organism: uncultured Planctomycetaceae bacterium (assembly GCA_964438165.1). Taxonomy (GTDB): domain Bacteria; phylum Planctomycetota; class Planctomycetia; order Pirellulales; family Thermoguttaceae; genus CALFBP01. The sequence goes on from CAYTJV010000279.1 coordinate 6,916, forward strand.
CGTCAACCGCGTGGGCGACTTCGGCATGATTATCGGCCTGATGGCCCTCTGGAGCGGGCTGGGCACCTTCTCCTTCGCCGACTACCAGGACCCTGAAGGCCCTGAAGGCCAAACCAAGCCCGGGATCTTCAGCCAAGTGCGCCCCGCTCTCCACGAGCACGCGCTGGTGGTTCCCGACGGTATGGTGCGGGCCGCGGCCCGAGAAGAAATCGCCGCGATTTATGAGACTTCGCCGAGTGCGGACGCGGCAGAAGCGAGAATCCGCGCGCTGGTTCCCGGCTGGCGCTCGGACGGTTTCGGCTACGGGCTCCTGGTGATTGCGGGGCTTGGCATTTTTTGCGGTTGCGTGGGCAAGAGCGCGCAGTTCCCGCTGCACGTGTGGCTGCCCGACGCCATGGAAGGCCCCACGCCGGTCAGCGCGCTGATTCACGCTGCCACCATGGTCGCCGCGGGCGTGTACCTGGTGGGCCGGTTCTACCCGGTGTTCACGCCGGAGGTACTGCTGGTGATTGCCGTCATCGGCTGCATTACGCTTTTCATCGCGGCCACGATCGCGCTGACGGCCACCGACATCAAGCGAGTGCTGGCTTACTCGACGGTGAGCCAATTGGGCTACATGATGCTGGCCCTGGGGGTCGGCGGCTGGCTGGCCGGGCTGTTCCACTTGTTTACCCACGCATTCTTCAAGGCCCTGTTGTTCTTGTGCTCCGGCTCGGTAATCCATGCCACCGGCACGAACGAGATGCCGAAGATGGGCGGCCTGCTCAAAAAAATGCCCTGGACCGCCTGAACGATGCTCGTCGGCTGCCTGGCCATTTCCGGGGCGGGCATTCCTCTGGTCGTCGGACTGAGCGGATACTACTCCAAGGACAGCATCCTTGCCCAGCTCTACTCGTTCGCCTCGCAGAATCCGGCCCACGGATGGCTGTTCTACGTGGCGGCGGGCGGGGCTGCGCTCACGGCGTTTTACATGTTCCGGCTCTGGTTCATGACGTTCGTCGGCCAGCCGCGCGACGAGCACGTCTACGCCCACGCCCATGAATCGCCCAGGGTGATGTACGTGCCGCTGGTAATCCTGGCCGTGTTCGCCGTAATTTCGGGCTGGAACGTGCCGGGCACCGATTTGGGCCTCCAACCGCTTTTAGAGCAGGCCCGGCCGTTGGGAACCGCGGAAGGCGCATCGGGCGGGCTCCTTCTGCCCAGGCTGACCATGCCGTCCGAGCACCTCTCCCACGTTCACGAGATCCACGTTCCGGTCACGCTGATTGCCTTTTCGGTGGCCCTGGCAGGCTTTCTGCTGGCCGGCGCGATCTACTGGTGGCGGGTGCTGGATGCCGATGCGCTGCGGCGGACGTTTTCACCAGTGTACGGGTTCTTGCGCAACAAGTGGTGGTTCGACGAGCTGTATCAGTTCCTTTTCGTCCGGCCGGCGATGCGCTGCGCTGCCTTGGCTGCCGCCATCGATCGGGGCGTCATCGACGGCCTGGCTCACGCCCTGGCCGGGTCGGTCCGCCTCCTGTCGGTCTTTGACGATCTAATCGATCGGCTCTTCGTCGACGGAGCAGTAAACGCCACAGCCGACGTCACGTACGCCCTCGGGCTGCGGCTCCGCGAGGTGCAGAGCGGGAGGATTCGCCAATACGTGATGTGGGTCGCCGTGGGGACCGTGGGCCTGTTCGTGCTGGTGATGTTCTTGTGGAGTTATGCATTGGCCGGGCCGTGACAGTGACTAGACAGAATTCCTCGTTCCCACGCTCTGCGTGGGAACGCACGTCCGGCCGCTCCGCGGCCCGTGTTGACACGCCGCAGAGCGGCGAGGTTTGCGTTCCCACGCAGAGCGTGGGAACGAGGGTAAGTGTGGGAACGAGGGTAATTTGCAGTTTGAGATCCGCTTGGAAACATAAACCATGCCGCACGTCATCCTAAGCCTGATCGTTTTTCTCCCGGCCGTCGGGGCGATTGCCATTGCCTTCATGTCGAAGGAACGGGAGGATTTCGTCAAGCTGTTCTCGTTCGTCCTTACGGTGGCCGTGTTCCTGCTCACCGTGTGGTTGGCGATCCCTTACACGGGCAGCGGCGAGCCGTCCCGGTTCGTCCTCGACCATGGCGCCATGCAGCAGGTGTTCCGGATCCCCTGGATTCCGGCGTTCCACATTTACTACGCCATGGGGATCGACGGGATCAGCTTCCCGCTGGTCATCCTCACCTCGTTCTTGTGCATGTTGGCCATGGGAGCGAGCTGGAACATTGCCAAGCACGTCAAGGGCTACTGCGTCCTCTTCCTGCTCTTGGAAACGGGGATGTTGGGCGTGTTCATGGCCTTGGACTTCTTCCTCTTCTACGTGTTCTGGGAAGTGATGCTCCTGCCGATGTACTTTCTCATCGGCGTGTGGGGCGGCCCGCGGCGGGAGTACGCCGCAATCAAGTTCTTTCTCTTCACGCTGGTCGGCAGCGTGCTGATGCTGGTGGCCATGCTGATGCTCTATTTCTCCAGCGACTTGGGCCTGCTCACGCCCGCTCAGCAGAAGGCCGCCCACGTCGTCCCGGCGGAACTGAAGGAAATCGCCGACGCACGCGGCACAGGCCGGGGAGTCCAACCGGTCCACACCTTCAACATCCTCGCCCTCTCGGAAATGGGGCAGATGAAACGGTCTCCGTTCGACATACCGCTCGTCTGGGGAAAGTCGGTCCAGTGGTGGGCCTTCCTCTTGCTGTTGATCGGCTTCATTATCAAGGTCCCTTCCGTGCCGGTACACACCTGGCTCCCAGATGCCCACGTGGAGGCGCCGACGCCCATCTCCATGCTCCTGGCCGGCGTGCTGTTGAAGATGGGCGGGTACGGGATCATCCGCTTTTGCTACCCGATGTGCCCCGACGCCGGCTACGACCTGGCTTGGCTCGTCTGCGGGCTGGGCGTGGTGAGCATGGTCTACGGGGCGCTGGCCGCCATGGCCCAGAAGGACTTCAAACGGCTGGTGGCCTATAGCTCGGTGAGTCACATGGGCTACGTGATGCTCGGCATCGGTGTGTGGACGGCCACGGCGGACAACGCCTACGTGTCCGACTACTGGAAGATGGGGATGAACGGGGCGATGTTCCAGATGATCGCCCACGGGCTGAGCTCGGCCGGCATGTTCTTTATGGTCGGCGTG
>CAYTJV010000280.1:0-10043 GCA_964438165.1 uncultured Planctomycetaceae bacterium
GACGCCTGCACCACAACCAACAATCGACCATGTTATTTCTGCGCGGTCGCTAAGCGTCGGCCGAAGAATGACTTCCGTATTTACGGGCTCATAAAGCCGCGACCGCTGGTCGCCCCGTTTGGAGTCGCTCATGCCGCTATGCGGCATGAGCGACTCCAAGGGACGCACGCTTCTGCGTCGGTGCTTTCCTGGTACGCCGGCTTCTGCTATGGTAATTCCTGACTTTGGACGCCTATCATCCCTACGCGCGGAGAACATGCCATGGCACCCAACCGCAGACAATTCCTCAAGAGCACAACCATCGCGGCGACCACACTCGGACTGCCCATGCTTGCCTCATCGCGAGTACTTGGGGCGAACGATGAAATCCTCGTGGGTATCGTCGGCTGCGGCGGACGCGGCGGCCACCACGTCGCCCGCATGTCGAGCCAAAAGGGCGTGCGCATCGTCGCCGTGAGCGACCCCGATCGCCGGGCCGCGGAAGGCCAAGCCAAGGGCCTCGAATCGAGGTTTCCGGGCAAGGTCGAGCGCTACGTCGACATGCGGAAAATGTTCGATCGCAAAGACATCGACGCCGTCTCCAACGCCACGATGAACTACTGGCACGGCCTAAGCACCATTTGGGCGTGCGAGTACGGCAAACACGTCTACTGCGAGAAGCCGCTCTCGCACTACATCTGGGAGGGGCGGCAGATGGTCAACGCCGCGCGCAAGCACAACCGCCTCGTGCAGTGCGGCACGCAGCAACGCTCCCGACCATCGACCAAGGAGGCGGTCGAGTGGATCCGCGCCGGAAACCTCGGCAAGGTCCTTTACGTCACCTGCTTTGCCAACAAGCCGCGCGTATCGTGCGGCAAGCGAACCACGCCGCTTGAGATCCCTCCTACGGTCGACTACGACCTCTGGTGCGGTCCGGCACGCAAGGAGCCAGTCTATCGCGACAGGCTCCAGTACGATTGCAGCTTCACCTGGAACATGGGCGACGCGGAGTCGTGCAACCAGGGGGTCCACGAGATCGACGTCGCCCGCTGGGTGCTCGGCGAGACGTCCCTGCCGCGACGCGTGATGAGCCTCGGCGGCCGCTTCGTCTTCAACGACGCCTGCGACGTGCCCAACACGCAGCTCATCTACTACGACTTCCCCTCGGCTCCCATCCTCTACGAGGTCCACAACCTCCGCGCGGCCAAGGGCTCCAACAAAGTGCCCAACTTCCGCGGCCACCAGACCGGCAGCGTGGTCGATTGCGAGGGAGGCTCGGTAGCCATCATCCAAGGCTATGCCAAGGCCTACGACAAAAGCGGCAAGGAGCTCAAGTCCTGGTCGACCGACGAGACCCATTTCCAGAACTTCATCCAGGCCGTGCGAAGCGGCAAACGGGAAGACCTCCACTGCGACGTCCTCGAAGGGCACCTTTCGACGGCGATCTGCCACGCGGGCAACATCTCCTACCGACTCGGCAAGCCGGCGCCGGTCGCCGAACAGCGCAAACAGGTTTGCGACCTCCCCATCTTGAACGAGATGCACGAGCGGTACCTGAAACACCTCGCGGCCCACGAAATCGATCCTGACACGACGACGCTCGGCCCCTGGCTGGAGTGCGACCCGCAGAACGAGTGCTTCAAGGACAACGCCGAAGCCAACAAGATCGTCCGCGGCTTCTACCGGCCGCCCTACGTGGTGCCGGAAACCCCGGCGTGAGAAGCGTGGAACGGGGCGGTCGTAGGGCAAGCAGCTTGCTTGCCCGTCCTGCGTCCAAATGAAGTTGCACGATCTTGGGAGTGTGCCACTGCTTGACCGCTGCCGGTCAAGACGTTATCCGATCGGGGAAAACCGTCTTCTGGCAGCAGTCAAGTTGGCACACGGCCGCAGGTCGGTCCCAGAATCGTGCAACCTCATTTAGTGCGGGCAAGCAGGCTGCTTGCCCTACGACGATCGCTCACTGCGTCACCATCGCCACCAGGAAGACGGCCGCCGTCTCCACGCGAAGGATTCGCGGGCCTAAGTCCACGAGTGTCCAACCGGCTGCCACCGCCAACGCCACCTCTTCGGCCGTGAATCCGCCCTCCGGCCCAACGGCTAGCATCACGGGATCGGCAACCGGCTTGTCCGACAAGCGCCGGAGCTTGACGGCGGAGTCGCCCACGCAGCTCCGATCGTTCGGATGGGCAAGAATCCGCGTGGGTATCCCCTGGGTTTCGGCAACGAAGTCCGGCCACGGCTGCGGTTCGGCGATCTCCATGAGCCGGTTGCGGCCGCACTGCTTCGATGCCTCGATCACCGTGCGCTGGAGGCGAGCGACCGCCTGCTGGACCGGCTGGGCCACCGACCGGGAGGTCTTCAGCGGGACAACCCGCGTCACGCCCAGTTCCACGGCCTTCTCCACCAGCCATTTTTGCCGATCCCCCTTAGGAAGTGGAGCCGCCAGGGTCAAGGCGAAGGGGAGTTCGCGATTGATCTCTTGGCGATCCAAGACCGACAACTGGACTCGGCTGCGCTCAATGCGCTCAACCTGAGCCAGGAACTCGCATCCCCGGCCATCAAAGAGGATCACCCGGGCCCCTGGCGTTGCCCTCATCACGTGAATCAAGTGGTGAGCTTCTTGCCCTAGAAGCGATAGAGAGCCCCCTTCAATAGGGGAATCCGAGAAATAGCGATCCACGGGCCGCATGAGAAGTGGTATCGGTTATACCGGGTCAAGCTTTCGCCCGGATTGTACCGAAAAAATAGGATGTGCGGAATCGCGGACCTTTCCACCGGAATGGGTGCAGAGCAGTGTCTACTTATCAGAAGCATTGGGGGCTGGCCGATTCCCCCTTCCGGAGCCGGCTCGATCCCGACGTGTTTTATGAGAGCCCGACGCACGAAGAGGCATTGGCTCGGCTCCATTTCCTCGTCGATGACCACCGCCGTCTGGGCCTCTTGATGGGCCCCGCGGGGAGCGGGAAATCGCTCGTGCTGCAGCGGATCGCCGCGCACATGCGTGACAAGGGCCGGCCCTCGGTCACGTTGGGCTTGACGGGCATTGAGCCCGACGAGTTTCCCTCGCTACTGGCCGGCGGTTTGGGGCTGAATCCCGCGCGCAGGCTGCCGGCCGCGGGCATCTGGCGACTGATCGAGGATCGGATCGCGGAATTCCGCTATCAGCAGATGGCCACCGTGGTGCTCTTGGATGATGCGGACTGCGCGAGTCCCGCGGTGCTGACCCAAGTCACTCGACTGGCCCGAAGCGAGCCGCGGCCCGATTCCCGGCTGACGATCGTGCTGGCCGGCCAGCCGGCGCGCATGGGCCGTTTGCCCCGAGCACTCCTAGAGTTGGCGGAGCTGCGCATCGACCTGGAGGCGTGGGAGCCCGCCGATACGGCGCAGTTCATCGAGACTGCGCTCCGCAAGGCAGGCCGCAGCGTTCCGGTGTTCGGCGAACCGGCCGTGACTCGCCTTCACCAATTGGCCGAAGGGATCCCGCGACGCATCAGCCAACTAGCCGATCTGGCCCTGGTCGCCGGCGCCGGCCGCAGGCTCTCCTCGATCGATGCCCAGACCGTCGATTCCGTGTGCCAAGAACTGGGAGTGATCGAAGTGAAGGATGAGGGATGAGGGATGAGGGATAAAGGATGAAAGATGAAGGATGAAAGATGAAGGATGAAGGATGAGGGATGAGGGATGAGGGATGAGGGATGAGGGATGAGGGAACGCGCTGCGTGGCGTTCCGTTGAAGCGACCCAACGCGGAACGCCACGCTGGGCGTCCCCTACAGCCCTTCTCATGCTCTCCCGCAATCGTGCAAACGTGTTTGGCTCTCTTGACGCGCCGCGGTCCAACTCCGATGATTCATTACGGCTAATGTTGTCTGACTGGCTGTCGGCCGTTCATCCCTCATCCCTCATCCCTCATCCTTCATCCTTCATCCTTCCCATGCCCCGCCGACTGATCATTCTCACCGACGGCTACCGCGACGCGCATACCGCGAAGACGGCGATCAACGTGATTCGCTACAAGCCCGAGGAAGTGGTGGCCGTGCTCGATCGGCAAGAGGCGGGCAAGACGTGCCAGGAGTTGTTGGGCCTGGGCGGCGGCATCCCCGTGGTGGCTCGGATTGCGGATGCGCCGGAGGCAAACGCCCTGTTGATCGGCATCGCCCCGCCCGGCGGCAAGATCCCGCAATCGTGGCGCCCGATCGTGCTGGAAGCCATTGTCCGGCGGTTGGACGTCGTCTCCGGACTGCACGACTTCTTGTGCGACGATCCGGAGTTCGCCGCCGCGGCAAAGGAGTCGGGCGCGAGGCTGGTGGACGTGCGCAAGAACGACGAGCGCGACGTGGCCCAGTGCCAAGGGATCCGCGAGGGCTGCCTGCGGATCCACACCGTGGCCAACGATTGCAGTCTCGGCAAGATGGTCGCCAGCGTGGAGGTGGTTCGCGGCCTGAATCGCCGCGGCATCGACGCCAAGTTCGTTGCCACCGGCCAGACGGGAATCCTCATCGAGGGCGACGGCTGCCCGATTGACCGCGTGATCGGCGATTTCGTCAACGGCTCGGCCGAGAAGCTCGTGCTGGCGAACCAGCATCACGACGTAATCGTGATCGAGGGGCAGGGGAGTCTGTTTCACCCCCGTTATTCCGGCGTGACGTTGGGGCTGCTGCACGGCTGCGTGCCCGACGGGCTGATCCTCTGCTACGAGATGGGCCGGACCACGGTCTACGGCATGGAATGGGTTCCGCTGGCTCCCCTGGAGAAGGTCCGCGATTTCTACGAGGCCGCCGCCAGCATCATGCACCCTTGCCGCGTGATCGGCGTGGCCATCAACGGCGGCAAGTTCTCCGACGCCGAGGTGGCCGCCGAGCGCGAACGGGTGCGTGAGCGGCTGGGCCTGCCGATCAGCGACGTGTTGCGCCACGGGCCCGACGAATTGGTCGACGCCGTGCTCGACCTGAAGCGGCAACTGAAGAAGTAATCCTGGTTCCCACGCTCTGCGTCGGGAGTCGCGACGCAGAGCGTCGCAGGTGTTCGTTCCCACGGAGACCGTGGGAACGAGGAGGCATCCATGCAACTTCATCTGCACCAATTCGACCTGCCGCTGCGGCACGTGTTCACGATCTCGCGCGGCGCGACCCACGTAAGCCGGACGCTGATCGTGGAGCTTCAGCAGGACGGCGTGAGCGGCTACGGCGAGGCGAGCGAGAACCCATTCTACGGCGCCTCGCTCCAGAACATGCAGGCCGCACTCGACGCGGTGCGACCGGAGTTGGAGGCGCTGCGGCTGGACGACCCCGCCGCGTTATGGGAGCGGTTGCGCGGGGCGCTGGAGGGCAGCACGTTTGCCCAATGCGCGTTGGACATGGCTGCCTGGGACCTGTGGGGCAAACTGCGCGGCGAGCCCGTCTGGAGACTCTGGGGCTTGCGGATCGACGGCCCGTTGCCGCTGACCGATTACACGATCGGCATCGACGCGATCGACGTGATGGTCCGCAAGATGAGCGAGTTCCCCGAGTGGCCGATCTACAAGATCAAGCTTGGCACGTCCCACGATCTGGAGATCGTCCGCGAGTTACGGAGGCACACGGGGGCGATCTTCCGCGTCGACGCGAACTGCGCTTGGGACGCCGAGACGACGATCCGCATTTCCGGCCCGCTTAGAGAGCTCGGCGTCGAGTTCATCGAGCAGCCGCTCCCGCGAGATCGTTGGGACGATATGAAAGAAGTCGTCCGCCGCTCGGCGCTGCCGATCATCGCCGACGAGAGCTGCGGCACGGAGCCCGACGTCCAACGGTGCCGCGGCCACTTTCACGGGGTCAACGTGAAGCTGGTCAAGTGCGGCGGGCTCACGCCGGCCAAGCGGATGATCGAGCACGCCAGGCAATTGGGCCTGAAGACCATGGTCGGCTGCATGACCGAGTCGAGCGTGGGAATCTCGGCCATCGCCCAGTTGCTGCCGCTGCTGGACTACGTGGACATGGACGGCGCGCTCTTGTTGGCCCGGGACATCGCCAGCGGCGTGCGGATCGAGCGCGGCCGGGCCATCTACCCGGAGGAAAACGGCTGCGGCGTGCGGCTGCTCTAACGCTCCCACATCTGGTTGATCTGCCGGACCGTCTCGTCGACGAGCACCTGCCCGCCTTCAGGCCCGACGATGAACTTGTCGGCGCTGTAGTGGCCGCCCTTGACGGCCTTGGCGGTGGGCAGATACCCCGTACTCTGGCCGCAAAGCTGCACCACGAAGGTCAGCACCCCGGGGCTGCGGGCCTTGATTCGCACCCCGTAGTCGAGGAACAGCTCGAAGGGATTGGTGGCCAGGGCTACGTCGCCGAGGCGGAGGATGTGCAGCTCCGCCGCCTTTGGGCTGTCGGTGTGGTAAAACGGCGTACGCGGCGGCTGTTGGGGCGGCAAGTCGACCCGGGCCACCACATGCTTGAAGGCCACGGCCGTCTTGATGTCCTTCTTGGCGTACGGCAGCACTTCCTCGACGCCCCGGGCGATCCGCGTGCCGATCTCCTGCCGTCGCGTAATGCCCTTGCGCTGGAGCATGATCGCGTCGGCCTGCTTCCGATAGAGCAAGTGCGGCGACAGGTCGCCGGCCGCCGCGCACTGCGGGAAAATGTGGACGTCCTTGTGCTTCTTCCGGATCTCTTCGCGGGCCTCGTGCCAAAAATCCGCCGAGATGTACGATTCGCCCTCGGTCTCCTGCGAGGGGCAGGCCACGTTAATCAAGATCCCGGTGAGCGTCTGATCCGGCCGCCAAAAGAATAACAGTTCCAGGCCGTGGTCTTCGTAGCCTTCGAGGTTCTGGAAGTCGGCTTGCGCGGTGTTGCCGTACATCTGGGCGTGGCCGTCGGCATAGACCGCCCGGCGATTGTAGCCCACCACGGCCTGCCCGAGCCCCCAGCTCACGCCGCCCGGCTGCCGGGCCTGCCACGCCTTGACGGCCGCCTCGCCCACGCGTTGGACGAAGAACTCGCGGTACTGGGTCGTGGTCCACACGCCCGGAATCTTGCTCACGTCGTATTCGGCGTAAACGTCGGCCAATCCGGGTCCGGTGTGGGTGTGAGTGCCGTTCAAGAAGAGCTTGTCGGCGTCGAAGTCCTTAAGTCTCGATCGGACGTATTCCTTGACCGCATCCTGGGCGACCTTCTGCATCCCACACAGGTCGCAGGAAATCATGATCGCCTGCTCCTTGCCGCCGTCCCGGCCCTTGGTTTCCAGGGCCAGCGCCGTGGCCGTGAGCGGATCGAGCACCGACTTCGAGATCCGTTTGCCCATTTGCCCCTGGAGATTGACCGGTTTGGGCGGCGTGATATCGACCGACGCCCAGCCAACGTAGAGCGGCTGTTCCGGGATCGCGGCCATGAGATTGACCGCCGCCAGAGCAACCAGTGCACCGACAAACAGTAGAATCGCACCAAGTCTCTGCATCGCATTCATGAATCATCCCTCCCAAGGTTGTTTGCCCGGATTCCAGTCTTTTGGAGTGCGGCGATTCATCGCCGCTTTCGATAGAGCCGATTCGCAGCGCTGGCCGCAAAAAGCGGCGATGAATCGCCGCACTCCAAAATAGTTTCCCTTGCTACCGTCCCGGATTCCAATGGAGATGTTTCCGCAGGAACTCGTACGTCCCTTTTCCGTTGATCGTGTGCGGGCCGACGAAGAACTCGATTTCGGTCCGGTCGCCGATCCCCAGCTTCGCGGCGTAGAGGTGCCGCACCTTGGCGTATTCGTAGGCCACCGTCTCGTCCGGGGCCACGCCGTCGAAGTGGCCCCGCTCGACCATAAACGGCCGTGGGGCAATCAGGGCCGCCATCTCCGCGTAGTTGAACGTGCTGCCCAGATCGAACTCGAAAATCTCGTACTCGCCCGACCCTACGTAGCTGTAAGGGCTCCGCGTCGAGGCGTTCTTCCAGACCCATTCGTTGAAGTCGGCCGAACAGATCGACAGGCAGTAGTTCTTCACCAAGGGCGGCACGCGCATGGCCGTCTTGCCGCCGTAGGAAAGCCCATAAAAACCGATCCGCTTCGAGTCCACGAACGGCAGCGTGCCGAGCCAGTCGACGATCTGCTGGTGCTGCGGCACAATGACCGAGAAGAGCGTCTTCTTGATCGGATTCGCCTTGCGCTGCAAGGTGCGGAAGCGGTCCTGAAAAATGTAGAGGTTCTGCGGCGCGAAGGTCACAAACCCCTGTTCGGCCAGCTTGGCGGCGAAGTCGTGGTAGGCCGGGTGGTCGCCGGTGACGATGTCCTGCGGCCGCCCCTCCAGCCCGTGCTGGCACACGACCACCGGCCGCCGCTCGCCCGGCTTGAGGTCCTTGGGCAGAAGCAGAATCCCGTAGGCGAACACGTCGGGGAACACGTCGAGCACCACTTCGTAGCCGGTCCATTTCGGCCGATCGTACGCCTTGCGGCTCCGCGGATTCAGCGGCAGCGGCTTGTAGTCGAACCGCCCGATGACCTCGTTGTAGAAGAAATCCCGGTACCACTCGACCGTCTTCTGGTACTTTTCCAGCGAGGTGGTATCGAGGTTCTTCATGAACTCCTGCCGCACGTAAGGACTTTCGGAGAGAAGCCACTGCGTGTGGCGATCGAGTTCGTGCATTTGGCGAGCGTGCCGGGACTCGGGATCCAAACGCATAAGGAAACTTCTGACGTGGCTCGAGGGTCCCGGCTTTGTGCCAGGCGCGAGAGCATCCAACAGCGCGGCAATCGCCTTTTCGGATCCACACGGGCCAGTGCCATCGCCGCTTTCCACTACCTCAATCCTCGCCGGCGGATTCAACCCTTTGAGCAGCCCTCTTGCCCGGTCAGCCTGCCCTCGCAGATCCTCGAGCTTGGGCGTGACCAGCCGGCCTGGTCCTCCGCCCGTACCCGGCGGAACGACCAGTTCAGGCCCCTTGGCTGCCTCAATGATTAGAGGCCGCGGGGCGATCATGCTCGCCAATTCCGCGTCGCCAAATCTCTCCAGCAAGCCGAAGACGTTCCGGTAGATGGGCTCCTGCCACATATCCTCCCGCGGCGCAAAATAGCCGCTCACGCATACAGCGTCGATCCGGGGCTCCAGGGCTCCGGCGTAAAGCGCGATGAGGCCACCTTCGCCCCAACCAATGACGCCGACGCGAGCCTTCTCCTTCCCCGCGAACTTGCGAAGCCCGTCGACGGCTGCGATTACCTTCTGCACTTCGTAGCCGATCAAGTGCCGTCCCATCTCAAACGCCGAGCGGTAAAGGAACTCGCGATTGGAAAGCTTACGCTGCGTGATGCTGCGGTTGATCAACGTGGGCACCACGACGATACATCCGCTTTCCGCTAAGCGTCGGGCGAACTGCGATTCACGCGGAATGCCTGGGGCCAGCCCGGCAAGCATCTCGGGCGTCTGGTCAGCATCGGGAATTGCGATCACGAAAGCCAGAGGCGTTTCTCGTCGCGGCAGCAAGATCAAACCTTCGCCGCAAACGTCGCCAAACGCTCGCCATTGGACCGCGCTCGCGCCATACTCGGGGGTCTTGCTGATCGACACGCCTTCCTCAGGTGTAAGAAAGAACGTCAAATCGCCAGCGCTAACTCTCGCGTCCCGTACGCCGAGAATATGCGCCAGCCGCTTGCGGTTGGGCTCGATCGAGGCGTTGTACTTCTCCGGCGACGAGAAGTCGCGCTTCCAGTGCTGTTCGCGACGGGCGACCGATTTCTCGATTTCCTTGAGCAGGAACCGGTCGACCGAATCGACCAGGCGCGAGGCCAAGTCGCCCGCCCAGTCGAGCTTCGCCGTCCCGGCCAGCGGCGTGCCGTCGGCCGGCTGTGCTGGCGGCTCGGCGCAGAGAGCATGCGGCACCAGCATCCACGCCAACGCCGCAACCGCCCACACCGCCGCAACCGTCCGAGAGTATCGCATCGCCAGGCTCCTTTCTTGAGAGTGCAGGAAGGCAAGGGGGTCGTTCGCAATCCGATTTCTTTCGTTCGGAATTCGATATCCTTGCTGAGGTTTCCTCTTTTGCCCGTTTATCATCGACCCCACCCGGTTAGCAGGCCCTCGAGACCCCCGGGCAGTTCCCGTCGGACCCTCGG
>CAYTJV010000281.1:0-10036 GCA_964438165.1 uncultured Planctomycetaceae bacterium
CTGAAACAGAAGTAATCCGAAGCCTACCCCACCGCGCCACCTCTCGACTCTACCCGGAATTCGCCCCTTTTTTCGGCTCCGGTCACCGCCAATCGCCCATGAGGACGAACCCTGCCCAATAGAACGGCGGAAGAAGGTCCCGATGGACGGAACGAGTTGTTTCCGGTGAGGGCGGTTTCGGGCGGGAGATTGGAACGGGCATCCCTGGTGCACGGAGTGGCTTGGGGACCGGCTCGTACTCGTTGATCATGCTGAATTGGGCTCGGTGCAACGCCTCCAGGGTGCCCATCCCTTTCTGAGATAGGTTCTCGTAGAAGACGGTCATGAATCGGCGGGTAGCCTCGTCGTCGACCTTCCACTGGCTGGCCACCACCGAAGGCACCCCGGCGCGCAGGAAGGCCCGCGTCAGGCCGGTAATCTCGTCGCCGCGGCTGAGCCGATCGACGCGGGTCTCACACGCACTCAACACGGCCAAGCGACAGCCCGACAAGTGCAGCCCGAACAGCTCGCGCACTTCAAGGCGGCCGTCATTTTCCACGTCTTCACGGCAGATCAAGGCAGAACGCATGGGAAAGTTGGGCAGCAATTCGGCATGGCCGGCGAAATGGAAGACGCCGGCCGAAGGAAGCCGCGCCTTCACGGTGGTCTCCTTGGCGTCGATCAACAACTCGCCGCCGTCGCTCGGGGTGCGTGCCGCCCTGGATAGGATTGCGTAAACCTCTTTGGCCTCCTGCTCCGCGCCCGGCAGCGGGGCCGACTCTCCCACGGGTAGCGCCTCTCCGACAACGAGCGCGCGGGGCGGCTCCGCCGAGGCGAGGACCGCACTCCTGAAGTGTGCGTACCACAGGGCACTGGCGCTCGGGGCGTAGGAGACCCGCCACCGTTGGACAACAAACCGCGCAGGCCGACCCTCCATCAGAAGCGTCTGAAAGGGAAGGTAGTGCAGGGCCTCGGCTGGAACGATCACCAGATGCTCATATCCGTTCGAGTCGCGGAGGCAGGGGACCAAGAGGTCGCGGTAGAGCTTCCGCGCCTGGTCCTGGTAATCCTGGTTGGGGACCTGCAATTGCCCGCGGAGCGCGGCGACTTCCCGGTTCAGGGCTGCCATGCCGTATCCGGCGATCTTGACGATCTTCAAATCGTCGTGTGAGATCACGGCGGCCAGGAGATCCTGGTCGGTCGCAAAGTATTCGATGAGCAGTCGTTTCTCCCCGAGGATGTCCTGAACCGCTTTCAGCCCGACAGGTCTGACCGCTCTTTTGGTCGACATCCACTCCTGGACGAGCGGCTGGTCGGTGATCCGCGCGAGGAATTGAGCGTATTGTTTCTCCAGGCCCGCGGCGCTGCTGCGTGCCGGGTCGGCGGATCCCCGGAGGTAACCAAACAAAAGGGGCTCCTCCCGGCTAAGTCGGGCGACCTCGGGCCCCTTCACTTCCAACGGCTGCCCGGCGATCATGTCGAGGAGACTGCGGGCCTTGGCGCGCTCCATCCATTCCCACACTTTGGCGTCTTCTCCCCGGGCGGCATAGATCAGAGCCAGCGCCTGGTAGACGGCGAGCTTCGAGCCAAGGAAGGCACTGCGGACCGACTCCGAACCGATGACCGCGCGGACCGACTCGATGCTCTCGGCGGCGGCGAGGTAGCGATCGAGGGCCTCGCCGGTTCGGCCCAATGCCTCCAGCGACGCGCCCTGGAGGGCCAGTGCCCGCCAGCGGATCTCGAAGAATTGCTGCTCTTGGGCCGACCGGCCGGCCTGTTCGGCAAGCTTCAAGGCTTCGGGGAACTGCATCCGGCCGTAGGCAATGGTCGCCCCCTGCAACTGCGCGACGAGTTGGCCTTCCGAGTCGGCCGCCTGGTGGTACCACTCCGAAGCCTTCGTCTGCCACTGCCAAGCCAGGTCGAGCAACTGGCCGCGGCCTGCCGTGTCGCTGGCCGGGCCGCGATCGGCCTGTTGCAGATAGGCCTGCGCGATCCACGTTGCGCTCAGCGCCCGGTACGAGAGAGGGTGAGACGGGGCGACGAGGGCAACGCGGTCCAGCTCGTGGCCCTCATTCAGCTCGAAGACATGGACCGACTTGCCGGCCAAGTGCGACTCGGTATCCGTCCGGATTTGCGCGACGGCGGAGTCGTGCTGATCGAGAAGTTGCATGGCTGCCTGAAGGCGATCGATCGCCAGCTCGGCCCGGTTGTCGGCGAGGTCCCATTTGGCTTTCACATTCAGCACGTCCGCCTGACCGGTCCGGTGCCCAAGGTTTTTGAATATCCGTTCTGCTTCCCCCAGGTACCGCTGCGCGTTGGTCTGCTCGCCAAGATCGCCATACATCGACGCGAGGACGGCCAACTTGCACGCCCGATTCACGGCCATCGCGTGGGAGCGCATCTGCATCACCAACAACAACTTGGTGGGACTCGCGACGCCCTCGTCCGAGTCGTCGTACGTGATCAGCTTGTCGAGATTGCGGATGACGTCCCGGGCATAACCCAACGTCGCCTCCATGTCGAGGGACTCCAGCAGGCGTTGGATCGCGAGGTCGTAGTTCCCCATCCGGGCATAGATTTGGCTTATTTCCTCCAGGGCGTTGACTTGTCGCAACGTGCGGTTGAACTTCACGGAGAGCCTCTGGCAGCGAGAATACAAATCCAAGGCTTCCTCGAACCGCCGGCCCCGCGCCGCGGCCCGGGCGAGTCCCACGATCCCTTCGTACTCTCCGGTCGGCTCGCCGAATCCGCGGGCGATCGAGACCAGGTCCTTGGCAGGTTGTCCCTGGACCGGAAAGTCCCAATGGGCGTACTCCGGGTCGGGCGCCAGACCTCCCGGGCGACCGCTGCGGCCAAGCGCGAAATCTCCGGTCAGGGAGGCCAGGCCCCAGCCTTCTCGCCACAACGCAGCCGCCTCGTACCACCGGCCTTCGCGGTACTTTTGGAAGCCGGGCAGCAGGCGTGCCTCGGCCATTCTCAGGCGCGACCCACCGAGGCGCCCCTCGTCCCGGAAACGCGCCCAGAAACCGCCGACTTTGAAATACCGCCCGGCGGGGAGGTCGATGCGGACCACGGCCCCCTCTTCCAAGAAGCAGTCGGCGATCAGGCCTCCCCACTTTCTCCAGTCTTCCTTGTGGAATTGGATCCTTTCCACGCCCCACGGGGAATAGCCGGCCGCCACCTCTTCGCCCCCGACTTGATCAAGATCGTAGCCCGAGAACGTCATCCTCCAGCCCACCGGCGTGCGCAGCTTCTTGGCCAATTCCTGTTCGCGAAAGATCTCCTGGAACTTCGGAATCAAGGAAATCGCTCGGCTCTCGTGCCGCGACAACTCGTCGGCGAGTTTGCCGTCCGGAGTTTGCTTGGCAAGGGAGCCCAATTCGGCGGCCAGATCAGGGAACAGCCGGGAGGCGATCTTCGCCCACTCCGAGGCCTGCGCCGCGGACACTTTCGCAGGGACTGCGCGATCGTAATAGTCGCTGGCGCTCAGACGCCTCCCTGCCAGAGCCGGCAGAGGCACCGGCGGCTCGGTGAACCACGAGTAGATTTCTTTCGCCGGCCGAGACGTGTCGCGGAGATCCACACGCAGATCGTGGCATCCGGTGCGGAAACGGTCCCCCTCGATGAACGTCGCCGTTGGCCCATCAAAATAGACCCAGAAGTCGGCAACGCCGTCTTGATCGATGTCCACCGCGACTTCCGCTGCGCTAGCGCCGCGCGCCTTGGTCGCTTGTGCCACGGCGGAATCGATTCGATGCTGGAAACCGGCGTCGCGGCGCTCGTAGGTCGACGTGTGGGCGAGGGCCCACGGGTCGTTCATGGCGCGGTTGAGCAAGAGGTCCCAGCCCATCCCCATGTCCGGTCGGAAGTGCGGGGCGTGCTCCGCGGCGAAGCACCGGTCGATGCCTTGCTCGAGCGGCGGGAAGACGACTGTCGCCGAAACCAGCGCGCCTGCCAGACCAGTCAACACGGTGAACGACAAGCCTGCTCGCCTGCTCATCCCAGAACTCCTTGTCGCACGCTTCCTCCGGAAAAAAACGGGGAACGGTCCGCCAGGGCGGCCAACGCGGAGCTATCGCTTGTCCACGTGGGGGAAAGCCACGCCCCGCACTATTTCGAACTGCGCGCTGAGAGCCTGTCGCAGCGCCTCAGTCCGATCCAAAGCAGCGCGCTGGACTGGGGCGGGCTCGCCCGGCGATCGGAGCGGGCCGCTCTGATAAGGGCCTGCGAATCTTGTTTCGTCTTGGCCCCACTGGATCATGGAAACGTCGGCTATCTTCGGCCAGGGGAATCCCTCCGATGTCAGCGCAGTGATCTGGGCCACCGTAGGCTGCGTGGAGCGGTCGGCGCAAAGAAGGATGAGTTCCGTGCCGGGCGGGCCTTGCAGCGGGTAGGCCTCGTCTGACGTTGGCGAGGTGCGGCGGACCGACGACCTCGACTTGACCGCATCGCCCGGCTTCAACTCGGTCAACTTCCCTTCCGAGTCCAGCCAGAACAGCAAGCTCAAGTAGTCTTTCGGCAACTCGTACTCAATTTGGAGCCGATCCCCGGTACGTAGCGGGACGGCGTGATCAAGTCCGTATTCGTTGTCGCCTCGGAAGACCCGAACCTTGAAGTCCGCGGCGGGAGGGCCAACCTCGGCGTGCCTGCGCCCCAGGCCGCTCCAAAGGGCGATCAGCACAGCGACTCCAAGCAGCAAAGGCGCCGCCACCAGCAGACTGCGCCGCAGCAGAGTCCGCAAGCGGCAGAACCGGTGCAAGGCGTCGGCAAACTCGCTCACCGTGCGATAACGATTGTCCCGTTCGGCCTCCATGGCCCGCAGACAGATCTTCTCCAGTCGCCGCGGAACATGGGCCGCGCGGAAGGCGGAGCGATCGAAATCGCATTCTCGGGCACGCCGATGAGCCGACCCGGGAGAATCGGCCTCAAAAGGCGCCTTGTGGACCAGGAGGAAGTACAACACCGCGCCGAGGCCGAAGATATCGCTTCGCTGGTCGACCGATTCGCCCCGGGTCTGCTACGGGGGCATCCATTCCGGCGTGCCGCAATTTGCGTCAGCAGGAAGAGGCCCATCACCCGCCTCGCGCCTCAGCAGGCCAATCCCAAAGTCGATCAGGCGCGGAAGGCCGGCCTCGTCGATCAGGACGTTGGCCGGCTTGACGTCGCGGTGGAGGATCCCCAGGCTATGGGCCGCAGCCAAGGCATGACCTAGTCGAGCAACCAGAAGAGCGGCCTGGCACGGATCGAGCCGCTTTGTCCGGGCGACGTCGTCCAAGTTGCGGCCGCGGACATGAGGCAGGACCAGATAAGGACGCTGCTGATGAAACCCGAAGGTGTACAGGGGCACCAGATGGGGATGCTCTAACCGAGCGAGGAGCCTCGCCTCGTGGACCAATTGATCGTGTTTGGCCAATCCCTTCGCGACCGGCTTCCGACCCAGCTTGACGACCACCTCGCGCTTTACTGTGGCATCGAAGGCCAAGTACACGTCGGCCTGTCCGCCTCTGCTCATACGGCAGATCACCCGGTAAGGCCCGATCTGAGGGATCTCAGCCTCCGAAGAAGAAGCGAACGGTAGGGTGGAATCGGCTTCGGGAGGCGCCTGGCGGCGGCCTTCTTCCTCGTTTCGGTCGTCAGTGCGCCCGTCTGACTTCTCGTTCACGATCGCCCCCCCCACATTATCCTAGCCTTGGGCCACGATGGGTGCAAGCATGGAGGGCTTGCGGGCCTTGATCGTAAGGGCAGATTCCGGGGACACGAACCGATATTGGAATTTTGGGAAGGATTAAGTAGATTCCCGAATTGCCCCCCAGATTTACGTCCGCGAATCAGGAGGGGTTACAAACCCGTCCTACGATGGGCCGGGACCGCTCAGGTAGCTCTCATCGACCGCATAATTCCGGAAACGGACCGAGTACGCCTCCTCGAACCAGGCGGCGATGTCGGACTCCACCGCGCGATCGTACTCGGGCGCGACGTAGAGCGTTTTGCCGTCGACGGGCCGGCGGAGCTCGCCGTTTTCGATGACGATCCGGCCGCCTTGAATCACGGGGTCATTGGGGGTCATTGGGTCATTGGGGGGGGTCATTGGGGTCAGGTCTTGACATTTAACATTTGTGCGGCGTCTCCCGCGGGTCGCACACGTTGCAGAAGCGTTGCCAGACGCTGATCCCAGGCAGGGTCCTCGGCGCGCCTCTGTTCCACCCGCGCGACCGTCTTGGAAATGGCCGCCCCGCTCACGCCGCCGAAGCACCGGCCAATCACGCCTACCGCTTCATCGCTCACCAAACGCGCCAGGTAAATCGCCGCCAAGCGCGCCTGGTTCCCGTGACGCCGGCTGGCCAACACCTCCGCCGGCTCGACGCCGAACGCCTGGCTCACGGCCCCCACGATGTCCTCGACGGTGGGACGCCACGCCAGTTGCCTCTGGGCCGGCACGCCTTGGCGAATCGGCTCCTCCGCCAGACGTCGCCGCCATCGGTCGACCCACTCGCCGCGACCCAGGAACATCCCGCCCACCACCGCCTCCAGCGGCGAGGCAGGCGGCTCCGACAAGCCTGCTTCCACGAAACGTCGATAGGCCGACCGCGCCCGCGACCGGTCCTTCGCCACTTCGGCGAGGGCCGTCTGCCAATCCAGCCACGCCGCAGCCTTCCGCACGCCCAGGTAGTCCTGGTAGCTGCTCCAGCCATACGCTTCCGGCCGCTGGACGATTCTGGCACGCACCGGGTTGAGGTGAATATAGCGCGTCAATTCCAGCGCGTGCGACTCGTCCTCGACGAGAACCGCCTTGAACCGCCCCTGGAACAACGCCCCGCACCGCTGGTGACGGCGATTGAAGCCGCTGGCGTATCCGGAGTTCAAGTCGTGCATCCCCGCGGAGAGGTTCGCCTGGGGCGTCCGCAGATAGAGATGGAAATGGTTGCCCATCAACACCCAGGCGAACACCCGCCACCCGCAACGCGTGGCCACGCGGTCCAACAGCTCGAACCAGCGCTGCCGGTCCCGGTCGTCGCGCACCACCACCCGCCGCTCCCAGCCGCGGCTGGTCACGTGATACAAGCCGTCCTCGGTGTCAATCCGCAAGGGCCGCGCCATAACATCCGACCATACCGCAGCGGTGGTTAAATGTCAAGACCTGACCCCTACCGGGGCGCGCCTTCGCGCTGCGGCTCCTGCAATACGTGCGCGACGAGGCCCACCGTTTTGCCCAGCACTATCACCACATCCTCCGCCGCAAGTCGACGCTGGGCGAGTAGGGGAAACGGGCAATCACGAAAGCACGAAAGGACGAAAGCCCGAAAGCGCTGCCAGTGGTGAATGTCCGCACGTCGCCCGACGCTCGTTCTTTCGAGGTTTCGGGCTTTCGTGATTCGTTTTTCTCGTTCTCTTGGCGTTTCGTCCTTTCGTGTTTTCGTGATTCGTTTGCTCCTTTGAGAAGACGCCAAAGCCGATTTTGCTGCTGGAGCCTGGCGTCTGAAATTTTTTTGCGAATTTTCGGTTTCGGTAGTTGCCAAGGCGGGAGAAATCGCTACACTCATGTTTTGTGGATTGGATGCCCATCCAGCCACGAGTTGCGAGATCGACCGTGGGAAACCATCCCATTTCGCCGACAGACCCTGCCTGGTGAACTGACGTATGCCCGGCATTCAACAGTTCATCCTGGGGGAGTTTCGACGCACGCTCGACGATCGTTACCGCCTGACCATCCCCAGCGAGATCGGCGACCCCCTGACCGCCGAATCGCTCGACTGCTTCCTCGCCAAGGAGCGGCCCGGATGCCTAAGCCTTTGGAGCGCCGCAACTTGGCAAGCCCGGCTCGACGAGGGAGTGGCCCTGATCGAGCAAAAGATGCGGGCGGGGAAACTGGAGGGGCGGATCGCCGAAGTGCAGCGCCTCGGCCGCCTCCTCTCCACTCGTCACACGCCCGTCCAACTGGCCGGCCGCGGCCGACTGCTAATCCCCGAAGGGTTTCGCCCGTTTCTCGGGGTCGAGTCGGGCGGCGAAGTGATGGTCGTGGGAGCGGCCGTTTGCGTGGAGATCTGGCGCCCGGACGCCTGGGTCGCGTATCTCGAACGAGGGATCCCCAAGTTTCGTCGTCTATTTGATCAACTCAGCCAGTAATCAAGCCAATCAAGGAGGCCCAGCTTCCTCGCGGAAACCCGCACCATGCCCGGTCCGGTGGAGACTCGAAGCTTCCCCCGGCACGTGTCACCCGGTTGGGATGCAAGTCACCAGGGATTGGAATCGAGGGCCAGGGATCGGCCCACTCTTCACCTGGACCGGGCATGGTCCTTTATTGACCCGGCGATAGAGTAAATCATGTAGGACGGCCTTTCCAGGCCGTCGACGATGGGCTTCCGGCCATTCAAGACGGCCTGAAAAGGCCGTCCTACTGCGCTTCCTGCACGGCGAGGTAGCCGAGGCGAAGCTCGTGCAACAGGTCGTCGAGCATGGCGGTTTCTTCGGCCGTGCGATTCCCCTCGGTTTTCTGCCAGAGCATGTCGAGTATGTCGATCACGTGCTTGGCTTCCTCCAGATCAACTTCGGGCTTCCCTCCGCCCGGTCCGGCCACCAATCCCATGGCGACCATCGCCTGCATTCCCGGCGAGCTTGCCAGGAGGATCAACGAGGGGGGCGGCAACGGCCCCTTGGGCCGCTGCGTGGCGTCCGCCGCGTGCGGTTCCCCCGCCTTCGAGTTGGCGGCCTCTTTCTCGGCCTCGACTTGGGCCTTCCAGTCCTCATCGACAATGATCTTCTTGCCCTGCGGTTGACCGGCGTTCTCGCTCATCGCGCACTGTGCTCCTTACTTGTCGATCGCTACTGGGGAGTTGGCGGAATCGGTTTTGGCGGCAGGTGCAGCCGCGGGCGGCGCCAGCTCCGCCTTGGTCAACCGATCGGCTCGGACCGCGTGCCGCTCGACGGCGGCGCCCACGAAGCCGGCAAACAGCGGATGCGGACGGGTCGGCTGCGACTTAAACTCCGGATGGAACTGCACGGCCAGGAACCACGGGTGGGAGGGAAGGCCGATGACTTCCACCAAGGAGCCGTCGGGACTGGTGCCCACCACCTGCATCCCGTGGGCCACGAACTGCTGGCGGTACGTGTTGTTGAATTCGTATCGATGCCGATGCCGTTCCGATATCTCCGAGGTTCCGTAGCACTTGGCGGCCGTGCTTCCCGGCGCCAGCCTGGCGGGGTGCGCCCCCAGACGCATGGTGCCTCCCAGGTTGGTGATCGATTTCTGCTCGTCGAGCAGACAGATCACTGGATGCGGACAGTTCTTATCGAACTCCGTGGAATGGGCATCTTCAAGCCCCACGACGTTGCGGGCAAACTCGATCACCGCGCACTGCATTCCGAGGCAGATTCCCAGGAACGGGATGCCCCGCAGGCGGGCAAAACGAATGGCTTCCAGCTTGCCCGAGACCCCCCGCTCCCCGAACCCCCCCGGCACTAACACGCCATCGACCCCCGAAAGCAGCCGTTCCGGGCCTTCGCGCTCTACCGATTCGCTATGCACCCGCTGGATGCGGACCTGGGCCCGATGAGCAATCCCGCCATGATCGAGGGCCTCGTAAATCGACTTGTACGCATCGCGGTGCTCCGAGTATTTGCCCACCACGGCAATGCTGATTTCGTGTTCCGGATTCCGCAGCCGATGCACCAGGTCGCGCCAGTCGGCGAGCATCAGCTTGCCGGCCTTGAGACCCAGCTTACGCACGATCAGCTCGTCGAGGCCGTGGTCCACCAGGCTTACGGGAACCTCGTAGACGGAGAAATCCTTGTCCTTCTCTTCGATCACGGCATCGACCGGCACGTTGCAGAACAGGGCGATCTTAGCCCGATCGTCGCGGCTCAAGGTTCGCTCGGTGCGGCAGATGAGGATGTCGGGCTGGATCCCGATCTGCCGCAACTGACCCACGGAGTGCTGCGTCGGCTTGGTCTTAAGTTCCGCCGCAGCTTTGAGATAGGGCACGAGCGTGAGATGAATGTAGAGGCAGTTCTCCTTGCCGATATCGAGCGCGAACTGGCGAATGGCCTCCAGGAAGGGCTG
>CAYTJV010000282.1:0-10011 GCA_964438165.1 uncultured Planctomycetaceae bacterium
GCCCGGTATCTTCGCCGCAATGCTCCGCATTTCCTCCAGCGTGGGGATCGCGTCGAACTTCCCGACCAGAATCAGGCAGGGTCAGCGGATTTCGGAGAGCAGTTCAGTGGCGTCGGGGCGCTCGAACATGCCGCGGGCCGCGGCGGCGATTCCGCGCGGGTCGTTGGCCACGATCATCCGGTGTACGCTGGCGGCCACTTCCGGGTGCGTCCCTAGGGTGGACCCTGCGAGCAGCTTGGGGATCATGGTCTGGGCCACCGGCTCGGGGCCCTCGCGGAGCACGCGGTCGATCATCTCGATTCGGGCGGCCCGGGCCTCCGGGGTGTCGGCGACGGCTCGCGTATCGCAGAGGATCATCGCCCGCACCCGTGCTGGGTGCTTCCGGTAGAACTGCCACCCGATGTAGCCCCCCATCGACAGCCCGCAGTAGACGACCGGTTCGCTCACTCCCAGCCCGTCGAGCAGGCCCGCCAGGTCGTCGGCGAATTGCTCCATGGTCACCGTGCCTTCGGAGACCGGGCTCTGGCCGAAGCCGCGAAGATCGGGCGCGATCACGCGGTGCCGCGAGGCGAGCGCCGCGATTTGCGCGTCCCACATCGAGTGATCCAGCGGAAACGCATGGACCAAAAGGACTGGCGGGCCGCTGCCTTGGTCGACCGTCGCCAAGTCAGCGCCGTGTACCGGAACCTTTTTCATGTCCGTTCACCCTTTGCGATTCGGAGGCCGCACGGCAGCAGGCACACTCCGTGTGCCGTCCGCCGTCCTTGTGACTTGCTCCGCGGACGGCACACGGAGTGTGCCTGCTACTTTCCATGCCGTGAACCGTCACGGTTCTTCTTCCTCTCCTCCGCCGCGGCACGGAACGCTTTCAGCTCGCTGACGATCTGGCCCGAATGGGGCTCGACTTCCGCGGCCCGCGCCTGGCAGCGGACGGCGTTGTCGAAATCCCCCTTGGCGAAATAGACGTGGGCCAGGGTATCGAGATACGCGCCGTTGTCGGGGCTCAGATCGGTGGCCTTCTTCGCCAGCCGGAGGGCCTCGTCGAGGTCCTTCTGGGTGTTGCCCATGAGCCAGGCCGCCTGGTTGTAGGCGTTGGCATCGTCGGGGCTCTCGTCGATCTCCCGGCGGAGCATGAGAACGGCTTTGTCGACCAGCCGCCGCGTCTTGTCGCGCTCGGCTTCGGTCTGATCCGGCAACTTGAACAGCGCGATCAGCGTATCGACTTCGAGACTACTGGCTTGGATCGCTTCCTTCAGGCACTGCCGCTGCTTGGCCCGGTCGCCTTGCCGCTCCCAGTGGCAGGCGAGGAAGTAGTTCATTCGCGCCGGGATGTCGGCGGCGTCGACGCCGAAGAGCGCCAACCCCTCCTTGACCTGCTCCCGCGCCGGCGCGGCCAGGCTGTTGAGCGATTCGGCGGCCTTGCGGCGGGCGTCCGCGGCCGGCAAGCTCTCGCCCCGGTCGTGGAGCATCTCCGACAGATACACCAAGGCGGCCACCCGGTCGACGATCGCCCCGACCTCGGCCACGTGCCGATACTCGGCTTCCGCCCAAGGGAACAATCCCCTCCGCCGCAGCGCAAACGCGGTCTGGAGCCGCGCGCGAAGTTGCACCGGCTCGGTGTTCCCCCCAAGCTGGCGAGCCCGTTGGGCCGTCTCATCCGCCTTGGCCTGCTGGCCCAGCCGAGCCTGCGCCTCGGCCAGCAGGTAGGTGAGCATCGTCGCCGCCCCGCGCACGGTTCGCTCCGGGCTGGCGCGGAGGATCTTCTGCTCCTCTTCCGCCAGCTTCGACCAACTCTCCAGGACGGTGCTGGGATTGTCGCGAAGTGCGACGTAAGCCACCAGCCATCGGGCGGGACGCCGCTGGCTTCCACCCAGATTCTCGCGAAGCGACTGGGCCAACCGCGCCCACGTGGCTCGATCCATCGGCTCGTGCTGGAGGATCTCCAACGCCGCATGGTTGGCCAGCACGTCCGACTTCTCGAAGCGGATCAGCCGGCACACGACCGGGATGCCGCCGCAGTTGGGCAGCCGGACCAGTCGGGCGATCCGCCGCCCCCGCTCGTCGGCATCGAGCAACTCGTAACCTTCGAGGAGTTTTCTCGCCTCGGGCGGGTCCTTGTCGCCGGCCCATTGGGAGCGAATCAGGCGCAGAAGATATCGGGCCCGACTGGCGATCTCGAAATCCGCGTGGTTCGACGCCGCGTTCAATGCCTCAAACGCCGAGAAGCCGAACTTGACCAGCTCGTCCTGGGCCCGTTGCCGCACGCTGTACTCTTTGTCCCCAAGCTGGGCAATGAGCTGTTCGATTTTCTTTTCGGTCTGCTCGGGAGCCGCCGGGCTGGTCGGCGGTGCGGGTGACTCAGCCGCCAGGCACGCCGCCGACAAGCCGAAGAGACATCCCGCCGCGGCCAGTCGCAGCACGAGAAAGCCGATCGTTCGCCACCGCGCGTTCATCTCGGCCTACAGAAAACTGGAAATGTTCGATCTTGCCCTCCAAGCAGCATACCCCGCCATCCCACGCTCTGGCAAGGCCGGGTATACTCTCCCGAACCATGGGACGTGCGATGGAAACTACTTACTCAGAGGGGCATCGGGATCCTGGTGGGCCCCCGCGACGATGCCCTCCGAGGCTGGTATATCGTCGCTTGCTGGCCGGGGGAGCGGTGCCGCTGCAACTGGGGCCTCTGCAGGGTGCCACGGTCTTGGGCTGCGGACTGGTGGCTTCGCTGGTGGGCATGCGATGGTCGAGCGCGGTGCTCGACTGGTCCTGGTTCGGCGTCCTCGCCTGGACGATCGGCAACGCCTTGACCGGCCTGGCCCTGGCGGCGGTCGCTGCCCACTGGCTGGGAAGCCGCGTGGGAATGATGGCCGGGCTGGCCCACGTGACCAGCCTGTATACCCTCATGCCCGATCGGCAAAGCTGCGCGGGTTCGTTGGCCTCCCTTGCCGCCACGGTGGCCGTCGGGGCGTTCGCGTCGGCGCAAGTCCCCGGCCGATTCCCTCCCGCTGACCGCCCGATCGGCTTCGGGATCTTCTGCGGCGCGGTGGCGGCCGCCGTGTTTGTCGGCGGTCTTGCCGGGCCGGCGTGCATCTTCGCCATCTGCCTCGGGTACCTGGCGTTGTTTCAAGATGGGCCTGGACTGCGCTTCTTCACCGCCCGGCGCCGGCCCGTGATCGTCGCGCTCTCCATCGCCGCAGCGTGCCTCGCAACCAGCCTTCTCGGCGTGCCCGGCGCACATGGCTTGTGGGACGCCGCGGCCTTGAAGGCGCCGGCTGCGACGCCGGATCCGGCGGGGATCGCGGACGGCGTGCTTTGGGCCGGCGTCCGGTTGCTGCCTTGGGCGCCGTGGGCCCTGCTGGCACTCGGCGCCGGCCTGCGCCAAGGACACTATGCGGCGCCGTTCGGACGCCTGCTGATCGCTTGGCTATTGGGGCCGTGGACGCTCTGGGCGGCCGGTGCGATGCCGGCCCGACTGGCCTTCGCAGTCTTCGCCCCGGCGGTCGCGATGACGGCGGCCATCGGACTAAAGAACGGAACGCCACGGAGGGCGTTCCCCACAGCCTCGTGTTGACACAAC
Source organism: uncultured Planctomycetaceae bacterium (assembly GCA_964438165.1). Classification (GTDB taxonomy): domain Bacteria; phylum Planctomycetota; class Planctomycetia; order Pirellulales; family Thermoguttaceae; genus CALFBP01. Next base: position 3,578 of record CAYTJV010000282.1, read on the forward strand.
GGATTTCTCCCGCAGACCTGTTACGCGAATAGGGCTTGTTCGGCCGCGCGGACCATCCGTGCGACGCGATCCTGCTCGCCGTCCGGGGGCAATTGGTCGCCGGGGGCGATCGCCAGCGCCGGACTCTGCTTGCGCAATTCGAGCCAGGCGTCGATCTGCTCGTCGAGCACGCCGAGGGGCACCCGGGCGCTAAAGCTGCTTGGCGGCACGCCTCCGGAGAGCACCAGGTCCGGACCCGCCTCGTCGCGGCACTGCTGCGGCGTCAGATCGCCCCACGGGGCCGGCGTGACGGCGTCGGCGCCGTCAAAGCCCATGCCCGCCAGCGTCCGAAGCAGGCCGCGGAGCCGTCCGTCGACGTGCGTCACCAGCGGCTTGCCGTGCTCATGGGCGATCCGCGTCATGGTGCGGTAGTAGGCTCCGCTATAGCGCTCGAGCCAGGCCGGGCTCTGCACGTCGCTGGAGAGGTTGTCCGAGTGGATCAGCACTTCCGACGGCCCTTCGGCCAAGAGCTGGAAAACCCGCTGGTGCGCGCGGTTGACCGCGGCAATGGTCGCCTCGAACTCGTCAGGCACGTCGGCTGCCAGGAAAACGCTTTGCTCCACGCCGGCATAACGGCTCATCAGGAAACCCAGGCCCGTGTACGGACATTGCACCAACGGCAGGCCCAGGTCGCCGACCATCGCGCTGGCCTGCTCGAACACATCCCACCGCGGCGTGTAACGAATGTGCTCGAAAACATAGCGCACGGTCTTCAGATCTTCAACGCTTTGGACCATCCGCTTGACGATCGGCCAGCTAAAGGTGATCGGCGACCAGCGGCGGATTTCCTCCAGGGCGCCTATCGGGGTCTCGAACCGGTGGCAATACAAATCGCCCTCGATGCCCGAGACGACGCGTACGGCGCCCCCGTAATGCTCGTCGTAGAAACAGCCAAGATTCAGGTGAATCGCCGCCCCCGTTTGGCGGTGCAACTCAAGCAGCCTTGGGATCTTGTCCGCATTGGCCCCGTCGGTCCTGCCGGGGATGAACTTGCCGCCGCCATGGGCCGCGTGCCAATAGGAAAGATCGGCCAGCGCGGGAACCACGTCGGGCACTTGGCCTCGATAGACCGCCAGCAGGCGTTGTCGTGGAGTCATGCTCGTTGACATTCGCGAAACCCGTGTCGTCAGACCGTACGACTCTCGCCCTACGACTCTTCGTCCCTCAGGGCGTGCTGCCCATCCGTTGGGCCGTTTGAACCAGCCGCCGGGCCCACTCGGCGTTGTCCTCGCTGAGCGGCGGCTGAAGATCGGCACGGTAATCCATCGACAGGTCGTAACGAGCCCGATCATAAACGGTGTTGAAGGCCGCCTGCAGATCCAGCGGCACGTCGGGATCGCCTTTCTTGAGCGGCACGGGGATCGTCGGCAGCGGATCGCGGATCGTCCAGGCGTAAACGGCCGCCCTGGGGCGTCGTTGGCGGCGACTGACGATCGCGAAGTAATCGCCCTGGGGAAGCGGGGTCGTGGTCGGCAATCGCAGCCCGCCGCGGAGAAGGTCAAGCTCGACCAGGTGCGCTTGACTCTGCAAGACCGTCTCGCGTTTCTCCAGGTATTCCCGACGGCCGTCGCCACCGGCGCGCTTATTGCCGGGCGACAGCGTTTCCAGCACCGTGACCACCTCCATGGTCTCTCGCAGGCGGATCAGCAAGTACACCTCGCGCCGCTCTTCCGGCATCGGCAACTCGCACTCGAAAGGTTCGATCATCGTGGCGGGCCCGGCCGCGACTGCCGCTGCGCCAGCCGTTTCGGCCGTCCGCAACACCGCAACATCCGGGCGGACAAACGGCAGGCCGTCGTCACGAAAAGATTCCACGTACACCCGCCGTTCGACCCGCACGACGTAACGCGGCGCGAGGCGCGGCGACAACGAGTCACGGATGACCAAGTTCAAACTCGCATGGAAATCTTCCCACTCCTGGGATTCCAGAAAGGGGTCCATTCCCGGAAACGGTGAGGGCATCGGAGGACCTCCTCGCAACAGAAGACTCACGGCACAGAATGCACCGTCATTGTATCTTGCCACATTTCGCCGGGCAAGCAAGCTGCTTGCCCTACGACGGAGCCTTCAATAACCGCTCAGCATTCCCATGGGTAATGGCGGCGGTCTGGGCAGCCGTGAGTTCCGATTCGCGCATTTTGAGCACCGCGGCCTCCAAGTCGAACAGCGGGAAATGGGAGCCAAACACGATCCGCTCCAACGGCACGCTCCCGAGCAGCCCGGAAACGCCGCCCAGGCCCTCCAGGGTGGCGATGTCGAAACAGACGTTCCCGGCAGCCGCCACGCGTTTGAGCTCGGCGCCGCGAAGGGTCGCCAGCGCGTTGAGGATTACTAAACGCAACTTCGGCCGGCTCGCCAGCAGGTCGGGCAGGGCTCTCAGGTCGACGTCCGGCACCCGCATCAGCGGATGCTGCACGCGCACGTCGTTCATTCGCACCACGAGCTGGACGATCAGCCCGCGCTTCTCGGCCAGCGTGAGCACTTCGGAGCACGCCGGATCCTTCAGCCCGTAGCCGTGGTAATTGGGGTGCAACCGGATCCCGGGCATGTGATAGTCTTCGTGGCAGCGGCGCAGGTCCTCGGTCCAGTCGGGGAGCATGGGATTGACCGACCCGAACGGCACCAAGAGGCCTTCGCCGCATCGCCGGCACTCGTCGGCCAATCGCGCGTTCACCCCGCCAATGTCCCGGTGCAGCAGTCCATCGAAACTCCCCGCCCAGGCCTGCGTTACGCCGTGCTTCTTGAGCTTCTCGATCAGCCGCGGCGTTTTGTCGCACGGCAGGCGGCGAAAGGGCCATCGCGAGAGGCTCACATTCACGTCGACGATCATACGCGAATTCCCTTGGCCGTAAGGATCGGCAAGAGCAAACGACGGAGGTTCTCGCCGAGGATCAGCCGCCGGGCCGCTTCGGGGAGGTCCGCCGCATAGACCTTGGCCAACTGCGAGGCGAAGCTGCGGCCCGGAAAGTCGCTTCCGTACATCACCCGCTCGGCCCCGAGTTCCCTAACCGCCATTTCCACCATGCCGGCCGTAGGATCGCAGCCGCTCAGGTCGGTCGAGATGTTCCTCGCCGCGCGGATCGCCCGAATGCCGCGCTCCCAATCGTTTCCGGTGTGCCCGCAGATCAGCGACGCGTCCGGGTGTCGCCTGGCCAACTCGGCCAGGTCGGCCGGACTCGATTCGCCCGGAAGGTTTTCGCCGGCGCGAAAATACGTGTGCTGGTAGATCGGGGCCTTCAGCTCAACGGCGCGGCGGACGATCGGGTCCAGCCGCGGGTCGTTGCAGTGGACCGCCACCCAAAGCTTCACGCCCACCATCGGCCCGTCGCGCACGCAGCGGTCCAGCTCCTTCAGGCTCTCCGCGAGATGCTTCGGATTGAGATACACGAATCCAAACAGCCGGTCCGGCGCGTGCCGCATCGCGCGCAGCACCTCGTCGTTCTGACGACGCATTTCCTCCGGCGAAGGATCGTAGCGGAACGAAAGGCCCATCGACACGACCAGCCGCAGGATGCCCATCCGATCGGCGTATCTCAGCGACCGCGCAATGCTCTCCTCCGGCGCGCCTCCGCCGCCAAGATGCCCGTGCAGATCCCAAGTCAACCCTTTGGCTTCCTCGGCAACCGCATCGCCATGCGCCGCAAGGGCCTCTACCGTGGCGGCAGCCGCAGCACCCACGGCCGCCCCCGCCGCCTGGGAAAGCACCTGCCGCCGAGTCATCGGACGATTCGCGAGAGTCATGAAACGAGCCAACCAATTCAAGGCATCGTCAAGCCGTCTACCAGGAAAATGATGATAAGGCCGGCGGGACGCGGCGTCCATAGTGCCCGGAAGAAGCCCTGTCCCGTTTCGGCGGACTGGCCCCAACTCCTTGACTGGCGGATACTTCACGGCGAGAATACGCCCTGTGCAGATTGTCGCGGCCAAAGTGAACCCGAGAAGTGGAGGTACCCATGATCACGCGTAATTTCAAGTGTTTGGTCGGCGGGCTGTTGACGGCCGTAGTCGCGGGGTTACTCCTGGCGCAGCCGGTCGCCCTCGCCCAAGACAAGGACAAGCCCGGCCTGGACAAGATTCCCAAGAAGGTGATGGACGCCCTGAAGGCCAAGTTCCCCAAGGCCGAGATCCACAAGTGGACCAAGGAGAAAGAAGGCGAGACCGTCGTCTACGATATCGAATTCAAACAGAAGGGCCGGAAGTTCGAGGCGGACATCAAGGAGGACGGCACGATCCACAACTGGGAGAAAGAGATCGCGGCCAAGGACCTGCCCAAACCCGTCAAGAAGGCCGTGGAGAAAAAGTACCCCAAATCCACCCTCAAGGAGATCATGGCCATCACGGCGGTGAAGGACGGGAAGGACGCGCCGGAAGGATTCGAGGTCGTCTTGGAAACCGCCGACAAGAAGGCCGCCGAAGTCACGGTGGCGCCCGACGGCAAGATCCTGGAAGATTCCGGGGAAAACAAGTGATGCGGGCCTGACCGGGCGCTGCACCCGACCCGGCCCGCGAGGTCGGTTACTGGGAGTTCAGAATTCACCGGCGCGGACCGGGCAGGCGACGTTCGTTAGCTGGAACGGACAATCCGCGACTCCTCATATTGGAGACTACTATGCGTGTACCGCTCTGTATCCTTGCCCTCTGCATTTCCGCCTTTGCCAACGCGCAGGAACCTTCGAAAGCCGACCAGCCCGGGGCGAAGCTTCCCAAGACGTGGCCCCAAGCCTACTCGGTCCAGCGCAACGAGGCTTCGGGAATCCTGACCCTTCGCACCCCTTACTACACCATCGAGCAGGATCTGAAGAAGGGGGGCGCGGTCACGCGGATCGCACTGACGCATGGGAAAGCCGCCAACTTGTTGGTGCATCCCATCGAGACCCGCGTCCGGGATGAAAGCGGATCCGTGCTTTCGGACCTGAACGACGCTAGCCCGAGCGTCACGCATCGCCGGGAGGGCCTCAGCGAGATCGTCTCTGTGGAGTGTGCGCTGAAAGGCCAGGACGGCCGGGCCTCGGATTTTCGCGTCAAGTCCACGCTCCAGTACCGCTGGGGATACGTCAAGATCCGCAAGGAGTTCCTTGCCCCGGCCGGCGCTCGTGTGCGCGAGGTTTGCCCGCTATCGACCATCCTTGCCCCAAGCCTCTCCGACTACGGCTATCGGGAAGGGCGCACCGAGGAGGAAGGCGCGGGGCCGTTCTCGTTCGGGAGCAATCTTTGGGGGAAGCTGCGCGTCGGCCAGCCATCGGACCGGGCCCTCAAGACGCCCTACGTGCCGCGCTCGATGATCTTTGCCGATCCCGGAATCGAGGGCCTGGAGTGGTTTGTGGGCTCCGATTTGTCGCAATGGGACTTGCAGCTCACCGGACGCCGAGGCAAGGGTCAATGCGTGTTCCAGCCCAGTCTGGCCCCGCCCGGCCTGGCGCTTGCGGTTTCGCCGCTTTGGAGCCCCGAGGCGGCCGTGCCGTTGCCGAGCGCCTTCGCCTTTGACTTCTACGTGGCCCTCCCGATCCGCGAAGGCCACGCCCAGAAACCGTGGCTGCACACCTCGTTCAACCGCAATCGCGGCGCCTGGGTCTCGACGGAGGAGATCCGGCGCTGGGCGGAGAAGGGCATGCAAACGGTCCACTGCCACAACGACGGCGACTACTACAGCGACGGCCTGTTCTGGCGCGACGGCGCCTACCCGCCTTACCCCGACATGGATCGTTACGACAAGGTCCTCACCGACTGCCGCCAGGTCGGCATCCGCACGGCGACCTACTTTTCGAACAAGGAACTGCACCCGAGCACCAAGGAGTTCCAGCAGCACGGCGCGGCTTGGGGCCGCACCAACCGCAAAGGCGACCTCCAGCACAACTTCTACCGCCCCGGCGCCGAGTTCGGCGCCCAGATGTGCCTCCGCTCCGGCTGGCTGGAGTTCTTGAAGCTCTCCATCGACCGGGTGCTCAAGAACCATCCGCTCAGCGGCGTCTACTACGACTGGAACGTGGCCCTGCTGTGCTGCAATCCCCTGCACGAGGCGAAGGCGGACCGCGCCGCGCCGGCCAAAGGCCACTGGGACATCGACGAGCTGATCGAGTTGATGGAGTGGACCCGCAGCCGCGTAGGGCCGGGCGGCCTGATCATCGTCCACAACACCACGACGCCGATGTTCGCCACCGAGAATTTCGCCGATTACGTGGTGGCGACGGAATGGGGCTACGGGAAATGGAAGGACCGGGCGCCCGACCTGCAAGACCTGCCGCTGGAATGGTCGCTGGTCGGGGCGATTTCGCGGGGCGTGATCAGCTACGGCGTCTTGGACGCCAATTCCCCGCGACGACTCCACCGGCTTTTCGCGATCGAGGCCTTCTTGGGCGGCGTGGCCCCTTGGCCGGCCAGCAATGAGACCTTTGAGC
>CAYTJV010000283.1:0-9944 GCA_964438165.1 uncultured Planctomycetaceae bacterium
TCATGAAGCCGCCAAAAACTTAACCCGACAGCCCGCGAGCCGGCAGGGGTCCGAAAACCGACTATCAATGGCCCTGTACCAGCAGAATCGCCTGCCGGGGGGCCAAGACAAGCTTCAGGTGATCGCCGTCGGCTTTCTCCGCGGGCCGGATGCTTCCATCAGCGGGATCGAGCATTTGCCAGTCTCCCGCCGAGCCTACGGCGATCTTGCCTCGATACGGCTCCTTGCCCACGTTGGCTAACAGTATTATTCGCCGCCCGTCGCGGACGAAACAGCCCAGGGTAATCCGCTCGGAGGCGGGCGAGACTTGGCACGCAGGCCGGATCGCCGCAACCAGTGATGACTTCGAAAGCGTGTCGGCCCGGTCCCCGTCGACAATCATTCGTCCACCGCTCTTGCGGAACTGCTCCACCACGCTGGCCGCAGTCTGCGGCAATTCCACCTCTGCCGGGAGCACCAGCGACGTGAACCGGTGCTCGCCGATCCGCAGCGAACCATCGGCGTCGGGTTTGGCGGCGGCGAGGTATTCGTGGTCGATGATCGTGAACGGGATCTGGCTCCGCTGGAGGATCTGGCCGAGGCGGGCGAACGAGCCTACGATCCGTTGCGCCCGGCGCGACTGCGACGCAATCCGCAGCGGCTCGGCCGCCGGCAGGTATTCCGACCACAGATCGCGGACGGGGTAGTACAGCAGGACCTCGCGAGCCATGCGGGCCGGCTTGAGCAGGGCGTTGAGCCGGCCGACGTAGGCGCCATAGGCCCGGTACTGATCGGCCGGTCGCTGGTGGACGCTGTAGTAGAGGGTGAACTCGGTAACACCCCAAGCGGCCTGCCACGCCGCGGTGGCCTGCATTTCCGCTAGTCCGGCCGGCCCTTGGCCGCCCATGGTCTGGGCGAAATCGCTCACTTCGGTCATCACTCGGCGGCCGCCGTTGAGCACGGCGGCCGAACTGGGCAGGCCCGCCGTCATCCAACCGCTGTGAATGACGGCTTCGGGGTCGGACGTGAGCAGGTCCAGGCCCGGGATGTCCATGCGCGCGAGGGCCTTCACCGCATTGCCCTCCAGGGCCGGATGGTGCAGCAGGTCTTCCTCCCAGAGCGTGTGGCCCGACGAGGCCACCTTGTGCCGGGCGCACCAGGTTTGAATCGCCCCGAAATAGCGCTCGGCGATCAGGTCGGCGATCAGCTCCCAGAACTGCGAGCGCACGCGGCGGTCGTCCGGCGAATCACCGGCGAAGAGACTCTTGCGATGGGCGTTCAAGTCTCCCCCATAGCGCTTGCGGTACTGCTCCGGAAGGTCGTAGCTCCAAGGGACGGTGGGCAGGGGCCGCACCGCCGGGTCGATCGGATCGACGACGCGAACCTTCTTGCGAACCTCTTCCGGGATCTGACCGAGATTGATGGCGATCAGCGACGGCTCGTCGGTGAAGAAGGCCTGGATCGTCTTGCCGAAATGGGGCTTGAGGCGCTGGTAATAAGCGTCGTGCGTCTTGGCTACGAACGACTGCACCGCGCGATCGTCGATGAGGTTGATGTAGCGACGGGCGGCGTAGTAGTTGTTGCTGGCGTGCGTGTGTTCGTAAGCCGGGCGGAAGAACAGCGGCTCGGGACGCGTCGGATCGTGGGCCAAGGCCAGGGCCTCGAAGGCGGGATTCTCTTGGAGCACAAGTCCTCCGGCCGCCCCGCTCGGATACCCGTCCTCGTCGTACAGCCACACGACCAAGCCCAGCTCGGCACAGGCATCGACGCCCGCGATCAGCTTGCGCCAGTTCTCCTCCGAGCGAAAATACTGCTGGAAGGCCACGTTGCAGACAATGCCGCCCAGGCCCAGGTCCTTGTAGAGGGCCATCTTGCGTTGGGCGATCTGCCGGGAACCGCTACCGGGAACCATCTGATCGAGGGCCTCGGGCGTCGGCCGGCCGAGGTCGATCCCATGGACGATTTGCAGCGGCCGGTCGGCCAGCGGCGGATTTTTCCATGCCTCGATCCAGGCAGCCGGAAGCGGCGAAGCGGCGGGAGCGGGCTGGGCTTCCGCCGAGTAGGCCAGTCCAGTGGCCGCTACGATCGCCGAGAAGAGCAGCAGCTCAAGGACCGTTTGCACCGCAGTTTGTCTCATGATGATCCTCTCCATGTAGTCAGTCGGTTTGCACAATGCCCGTTCGTAGTACCGCCTTTAGGCGGCATTCTTCGCGGATTACCGGCTGAAGCCGGGACTACGAACTTGTATCATTCCAGACCGCGTGCAGCCGCGATCGCCCGCTACGCGTTGAGTCGCTTCAAATCGGGGCTGAGCGCGAACATGGTCGGCGAAGTGAAATCCATGCGGAAGTCCTTGCTCTGATTGCCGATCTGATCGAGCGTCGGCCACAGCTTGACGTCGATGGGAAGCGCGGCGTCGTCGAAGGCCAGGGCTACCAGCTCCGAACAGATCATCCGTCGCGGACCGGAGTCCCGCGACTGGTAGGCGGCATAGGCGAGGGAGTTCTCGACCCTCTGCGGGTTTCCCGGGAAGAGTACGGCCGTCGCGAAGACGCCGATTTGGGCGAACCCATAGGGCGTGCCGGCATACGCCATCGCGGCATCGGCCACGGCAGGGCCTTGCTGGCCGATGTCGAGATCGTTGATGGATCGGGTGAGGCTGGACGCGGGCGGCGGTGGAAATTCGTCTGGCTGGTTCGGCGGGATGGTCGGGTTCGTCCAGGTCGGGCAAGCCCAAGAACAGCCCCGCGGACGAGCCGGTGAGAGCGGCCGCGACATTCTGGCTCGCCGGGGCGGGTAGGACGGACCCAAGCAGGGAGGCCAGCCCTCCGGCGCTCATCATCTCGCGACCTTCGAGTCGTTCCAGATCGAGGCGTTTCTTGAACATCGCAAGTCTCCTTCGCGACACAAGTTCAGGCGCGAGAGCGCACCCGTACCTATTGGCAGCTTACCCGCCCTTTTCGGAGTCTGCAAGTTTCCGCACGTAGGATGGCTCTCCCGAGCCGTCCGCTCGCGGGTCTGGAGACCCATCCTACTACTCGCGCAGCACGATGCCGCTCACAATCTTCACCCGCCCGTGTGAGGTATCCAATAGCAGCGCCCCGTCGGGGGCGATCCCGCGGCAATTACCCCGAACCGTTTTCCCCGCCGTTTCCACACTGAGCGTCTTGCCGTGCTGCAGGCATAGCGCATCGGCAAGTTGGCTGATGTTGTCTGGCGCGTGGGGCAAATAGCCCAGGAGGGAGGCAAACCGCTGCAAGAGAGCCGCGATGAATTCCGTCGGGTCGTGTTGCCTGCCCGTGAGGTCCAGCAGGCTGACAGCGGTGGATTGCAGCTCGGCGGGCCCTTCGCGCAGGGTGTTGTTCAGATTCAGCCCCACCCCGACGACGTAGAGCCCTCCGGGCGGCACTTCCACGAGAACGCCGGCGAGCTTGCGCCCGGCGGCGAAGACGTCGTTCGGCCAGTGGATCCCCACGGTCTGGCCGGGCAGCAAGGGAGCCACGACTTGCGATACCGCGGCCGCCGCTGCCAGGGACACGAGCGGACCGTGGGCCGGATCGGCCGGCCAGGGCCGGCCGTCCAGGAGCAGGCTGAGCGCCAAGCTGCCGCGGCCGGTCCACCAACGGTTGGCGCCTCGGCCGCGCCCGACGGTCTGCCGGTCCGCCACGATCAGCAGCGGCAGCGGACCAGGACTCGCGGCAGCGGATTGCTTCGCCCGATCATTGGTCGAGCCCAGGACCGGGTAATGCTCCACCCGAGCGACGAAGGTCTCACGGACCAGCCGGTTCGTATCTAGTGCCATCGTTTTCATCGTAGTGGAGGGGGCCGCGGATGCCAACCGCGGATAAACCCTGTTGCCGGAACGCCGCGTAGGGCGCTTGCTGCAGGGGCAATTGCACAACTTGCTTCCGCGCGGGGTCTAAGAATCGCGTTGACGTGCGCGGCGGTGTTGACTACCTTGGGGGGCAGTGTCTCCGAGCGCAAGGCCGCCGAGCACGCCCTGCGCGAATCGGAGTCGATTCTCCGCGGCCTGGTGAGCAACATGCCCGACCTGGTTCTGGTGGTCGACCAACGGGCGACGATCCTCTTCGCCAACCGCGACGTTCCCGGCGCCTCGGCAGGGCAGCTCATCGGCGACACGGGGTTTGGCTTCCTGCATCCCGAGCACCAGGACGCGGCCCGCCGCGCGCTCGGCGAGGTGTTCGAGAGCCGCTCGGTGGTACACGTCGAAGTGCTCGACATCTTCGATCTGTGGTGGGAGTGCCGGCTGGTGCCGATCGTCGAGGCCGACCGCGTGCTCCGCGCGATGATCATCTGCGCCGACGTCACCAAGCGAAGGCTGGCCGAAGAATCGCTCCGCAAGGAGCAGGAATTCCTCCGCCACCTGCTCGACTTGTCGGAGCGGGACCGGGAGTTGACCGCCTTCGAGATCCACGACAATATTGCCCAGCACCTTACCGGGGCCCAGTTGCTCCTGGAATCGTCCGTCCAACTCGAAGCCGCTTCGCCCGAGGAAGCCCGGCAGGCGTTCTGGGAAGGAATGCGGATCCTGCGCGAGAGCATCCAAGAGTCGCGCCGGCTGGTGAGCTGCCTGCGGCCGCCGGTGCTCGACGAGTTCGGCGTGCTGCCGGCGATCGAGCACCTCCTGGAGGAGAACCAGCGGGAGCGAGGGCCGGCCGTGGAGCTGCTCGCGCCGGACGATTTTCCGCGCCTCGCCCGGCCCCTGGAAAACGCGATGTTCCGCATCGTGCAGGAGTCGCTTTCCAACCTCCGCCGGCACAGCCGGGCCGAGCGCGCGTGCCTGGAGATTTCCTTCGACGGGAGCCATGTGCGCCTGGTGGTCCGCGACTTCGGCGTGGGGTTCGACCTCGGCGGCGTCGAGCAGGGGCATTTCGGCTTGAAGGGCATCCGCCACCGTGCCCGACTCCTCGGCGGCCGCGCCCAAATCGAATCCGCCCCCGGAAGCGGCACCTGCATCCGCGTCGAGCTGCCGCTTGTCCGCGGGGTGTGAGTCGCGATAGACTATTACCGCGCTCGGCGCGGGTCTCCGGACCCCGCCGGCATTTAGACCGAAGATCTCCCGCGATGTTGGAGACCTGCGGTCGCATCGTGTGCGGGGTCGGGAGCCCCGCGCACAGCGCGTCGTCAGACCCGCTCTACGTGTTGCATACTTGGGGACTTCCTTCGATGTGCCGTCCCTAAGGACGTTGTGATTCACTTCTCGGCCGCCGTTTCCTCCCTGCCCGGCCAGGGGTAGGTGTGTGTCTTCACCTGCCGATAGTTCTCGTCCAGCGCCGGCTGGAGAAGGACGATCGCCGTGAGCCGGCGGGCGATGTTGGTTACTTCGCGGGCCTCGTCGGCTCGAAGCGCCCGGCCGAGAAGTTTCTGCTCCCGGTAGCTCAGCCACTTCTTGATGACCTGGTAGCCCCCGATGAAATACTCCCACACGTTGACCGGGATATTCTTCCAGTAGGCCGTATCGTTCAAGAACGCGTCGCACGTAGTCGGCCCGAGAAGCGAGAGCACCTGTTTGACGGAAAGCCCCCGTGCCTCGGCGGCTTCGCCGATTGTCTCCAATTCGGCCTTGTCGTAGGCTCGCCGCTCGATGCGGCCCTTGGCGGGCATGGTGACGCCACCCTTGCCCGCGTGCCCCCAGCCGGCGGTTACGGCAAAGTCATCGGTATTGGGGTCGAGGTCGCCGCCGCCTACCTTCGCGGGTACGCCGATGGTCCGAAAGAACCGTTCGACCTTCCCCGCCGTCACCCCGGCTACTTCGGCTTCCGTGTCCAGCAAGGCGGCCACCTGCCGCCCCAACGCGGCCGATCGCTCCAATGCCTTGCGCTTGTCGGGCAGCGGAACACGTGGCCAGTCCTGACGCAATGCACCAGCGTTCTCCTCGCTGTAGGCCGGTGAATGGAGGATCGCCACGGCGTGCATCAACACGGCTTCGGATTGCGCGCAGTCAACGGCATGCAGATACGCCGCGGACTCGTCGGACAAGTTGGGAACGTTGGCCGCCCTGGACTGCTCGAAAAGCGATTTGGGGACGTGTGTGCCGTTGCGATAGAGGGGAAAACAACTGGCGCTGCGGTCCATGAGGTCGATGCAGCCGATGCGGCTGATAACCTGTGGCCTGGACCATTGGCGACGCGGCTTCTGCTGCGCGACCAGCGCGAGATTCCCTGGCACGACGTGGGGAAAGTAGTCGGCGCGTTTGCGATCCAATAGATTGGCATCCGGCTCCCAGTATAGCCATCGTACGTCAAATGGCCGGAAGCAGTACCGTACCACCTTATCTGGAAGCAAGCCCCTTTTGAGGAGCTGTTCGCGGACCTCATGCGCACGATAGGTCGCCGTGTCGTCCATTACGGCCGGACTGATCTGGCGCATCTCTTCGTCCGTGATATCGGCGTCGAAATACTTCTCGAGCCTCGCAAGCAAGACGTCTCTGTCAATATCCACCAGGAATTCGTCGCGACTCGTCTTGACTCCAGGGAATGAGATCGGCAGGATCTGCGGGAGAAGGGGCCAATCGAGGTAGCGACCGTCCAACGTGCGGGGCTTGAAAGGCAGCCCGAGGTCGACCACTGGGTCAAGAACGCTGTACGAGTCGGCACGAACACGGCCCTTCGTGCTCTTGAGCAAGGCGGCTCTACGGTCTTCGGCACGCGCCTCACTGAAATCGCGGTAAAGGACTTTGCTTCGGACGGGAATCTTGCTGCCGCGGCGCGCAAGGAGCGCGATGGCCGTCCCGATCTTGATACCCGGGGAATGGGCTTGTATCGCAAAGACTGTCTCACTCGTTTTGCCATCCGGCGCGTATTCCGAGATGATTCGGTCACCGTGCAAGTTGTCAATCCATATTCGGTCGAACACTTCCACGAATCTCTCCCGCATGCCCGTGAAGGAGAGACCGTCGAGCCATGAGTAATTCGAGATGAAGCACACGACACCCTTGCCCGGGCGGTTCATCTCGACAATGCGGCGTTCCGCCATGCGGAAGAACCGGACGTAGAGGTCGTTGAGCCCCTGCCCCTGGGGCGCCGGGGCTTTCTTTGTGGTGCGATACGCCTCCGTCAATGTGCGCTCTTCGGCCATCGCGACGCCCGCAAATCCGTTGTACGGAGGGTTGCCGAGGATGACCAGGATCCTCTCCCCCCGCTTGATCTGATCGGCGGCGTCGCGTTCGGTCGCCAGTTCGGGAAACAGGAACCTGGTCTTCGGTTCCTTGGGTGGCTCCCAGCCGGTCAGCGCGTTGGTGAGGTAGACAGCGACTCGCTCCGACTTTTTCGGCGAAAGCGGCAGGCCCGCCTGATGCAGCAACAAACCGATCTGAAGGTGGGCAACTACAAAAGCCGCGGGAAGTATCTCGAAACCGTACACCCGCGTCATGGCGGCGGTCTTCACGTCGTAGCCGACCAACGCGTCGTCGTGCTTGTCGCGCAGTATGGCCCTGATCTTTCGGAGGACTTCCACCAGGTAGGCCCCCGTGCCGCAACAAGGGTCGAGCACCACCACGTTCGGGTCGGCCAGCCCGTCGGGAACGCCCAACTCCTCGCGGAGCACCGTATCGACGCGGGCCACCTGGTACTGGACAATCTCCGGCGGCGTGTACCAGACCCCGAGTTCCTTGCGCAACTGCGGGTCGAATGCCTCCAAGAAGGGCTCGTAGAAGTACTGGACCGCGTACTCATCTTGGAATTTCTCGAAAAACACGCCGCGGTCCACGCGGTTCAACACGCCGGCAGTCCAATCGAGCACTTCGACCAAGCCTAGATCCCCGAGTTTGCTGGGCGTGGCGATCTCGTCGTACAGGGCGCGGATGAACGGCACGTGCAGCGACCATTGGGCCTCGTGCCAGTTGAAGGCGTCGGTCCGGCCGGGACGCTGCCGATGCCAGAGCACCCAGGCCGAAAACACGCCGTAGAAGATCGTCTGCACCAGCGTGGAGCGGAAGAAGTGCTCGCCCCGCTCGCCGGAAAACTTCATCCCCAGGGCCTGTTCCAGGGCCTCGCGCACGGCGGCCAGGGCCGGAAGATCGGCCACGACTTCCACGCGGGCTCTGGCGTCCCGGGCATAGGAGGTCAGGAACCAAGCCAGGTCTTGCTGGGCCGACAAGGGGGCGTTGGAGAGCATCACCCGCTTCAGGTACTCGCAAAACCGCTCGCCGTGTTCTTCGGCGGTCTTCTGAGGGTGGGCAGCCGCCCTCCAAAACGTCCTTTCATCCCCTGCCAGCGTGTACTCCTCCAATGGCAGCGGCTTGCCCTGGCAGTCCCGGCCTAAAAGGAGAAAGTGCCGGAAATTCGTCACCAGCACCAGCCCGTATTCGCCACAGTACCGCTCAACCTGTTTGCCACCGGCGATTCTCTTAACGTCTTGGGATGGCGGCTTGGCTTCCAAGACGCCGCGGGCCGGCGGTTGCCCTGGCTTGGGCTCGGCATTGCCGGCCTTCTGAAACTGGTCGGGAGTGAACAGCCCGCCGTCGGGCAGGCCCGCGCCGCGGTTGGCGAGATTGATGACGCAACGGACCTTGGGCTTGAGCGACTTGCCGATTTCGTTCAGCAGGTTGGAAAGCGCGGGGTAGAACGACGTTTCGGCAACGCCGGCCCCCGTGGAATGAATGTCGCGCAGGTCCTTTAGATAAGTTTCCAGGGGATTCATGCCGATGTTGTACGCAAAGCGGGTGGCCGATGCAAGACGCCCCGACTCAGCTCGGCGTGTCGAGGTAGGGGTCCTGGCCCATTTGGCGCTGCATCTTCTTGCGGTGTTTCTCGAAGTACATCAGCGCTTTGCGGTCGCGGAAGTGGCGCCGCTCGACCTTCTTCTGCGACTTGGAGAACAGGCGGCCGTAGCCGTCCATCGGACCATCGGCCCCGTTGCCCGCGGCCTTGTATTTCTCGGCTTTCTTGGGCCCGAGCCCGGTGGAGAGCAGCTCGTCCTCCAAGGCCAGGAATTGGCGGAAGGTGCCGGGGTCGCCCTGGCGGGCACAGCGTCCGCTGAGCTGCCGGTCGATGCGGGCGGCATCGTGCATCTCGGTGCAGATCACGTGGAGCCCGCCCAGCTCCGTGATCCCGTCCCCTAGCCGGATGTCCGTCCCGCGCCCCGCCATGTTCGTCGACACCGTCACTTTGCCGTGGACTCCGGCGTCGGCCACGATCTCCGCCTCGGCCTCGATGTGATTTGCGTTGAGCACCTGGTGCTCGATGCCCCGCTCCGCCAAGAGCTTGGAGAGATGTTCCGATTTGTCGATCGAGCGGGTGCCGATCAGCACCGGGCGGCCTTGCTCGTGCAGGCGGAAGATCTCGTCGGCCACGGCCTCCCACTTGGCCTCGGCGGTGCCGAAAATCAGGTCGGGCAGGCGTTGGCGAATGCAGGGGCGGTTGGTGGGGATTTGCATCACGTGACAGCGATAGATCTTGCGCAGCTCCCGCGCCGAGGCCCGCGCGGTCCCGGTCATCCCGGCCAATTGCTCGTAGCGGAGAAAGAAGTCCTGGACGGTGACTCGCGCCGCCTGGCCGGTGTCGACGGTCACCTCCACCGCTTCCTTGGCTTCGACCGCCTGGTGGATCCCGTCGCGCCACTTGCGCCCCTCCGAGAGCCGGCCGGTGAACTCGTCGACGATCACCACCTCGCCGTCGCGGACCACGTACTGGCGGTCGAGGATGAAGTCCCGCTCGACCTTGATGGCCCGCTCCACGTACTGGTAGATGTTGAACATGCCCACCGTGTCCAGGGCCGCCGGCTTGACAAGCTGCCGCACCTTCTGCCGCCCGGTGCGCGTTAGCTCGACCTTCTTCTTCTCGTGGTCGTACTCGTAGTCGGTATCGTCCTCGAACTCCGCGGGGATTTTGGCGCTCCACTTATAGCATTCCAGGGCCAGCTTCTCTTCCTCGGTCGGCATCGCGCTGATGATCAGCGGCGTGCGGGCCTCGTCGATGAGGATGCTGTCGGCCTCGTCGACCAGC
>CAYTJV010000284.1:0-9866 GCA_964438165.1 uncultured Planctomycetaceae bacterium
TCGATCCGCCCGTAGGCCTCGATCGCCGTGCGCACCGGAGTCTTCGCTTGCTCGCGGTCTGTCGCATCGGCAACTACGTGCGTCGCTCGGCCGCCCCCACCGACAATCGTGGCGACCACGGCCTCGAGATCGGCCTCGGTGCGAGAAGAGACCACGACTGCTGCGCCGTTGCGCGCCAGGTGCAGCGCGCGGGCCTCGCCCAACCCACCACGCGCCCCGGTCCACCATGCCCCCGCCACCTGCCAGCCCCGCCAGCCGGGCTGGCCGGCGATCATGCGGTGGGGCATCAGCGCCGCGCTGGCGCCGCCCATGGCCCCGAACTCCACGTTCTTGAACTTGTCGGTGGTGGTCGATGCGCTCACCGGCGTCCCGTCGGCATAGCTGATCCCTTCCCCACAAACGATGCTGCACCAGCCGTGCTTGCCGTGGCATGCTTTCACGTCGGCCAGGAACCGCTCGCGCTCAAACGGCCGCTCGGGGAAAAGGATGATGTGCGGGGCGCCGTCCTCGGCCGATCGGGCCAAGGCGCTGGCGGCGGGCAGCCATCCGGCCGAGCGGCCTACGGTCTGGAAGATCACGTACTGATCGACTCGCTTCATGTCGCGGGCCAGCATCCCGGCTTGCTTCACGGAGATCGCCACGTAGCGGGCCGCGCTGCCAAACCCGGGCGTGTGATCGGTGCCGAACAGGTCGTTATCGACCGTCTTGGGCACGCCGACGCCCGCCAGCGGGTATCCTTTCTGGCGGCAATAGTCTTCCACGCGATGGATCGTGTCCATGGTGTCGTTGCCGCCGATGAGGAAGAAGTAGCGGACAGCGTGCTTGCGGAGCATGGCGAGGATCGGCTCGAAATCGGCCTGGCCGAGCTTGTGCCGCGAGCTGCCCAGGGCCGAGCTCGGGGTCGTGCGGAGGCATTGGAGGGTTGCGGGGGCCTCGCGGCCCAGCTCGATCACGTTGTCCTGCATGAATCCTTCGATTCCGAACCGCATGCCGAGAACGCGGCCCGGCGCCCTGGCGTCAAGCCACGCCTGCACGATACCGCACAAACTGGCATTAATGACCGTCGTTGGCCCGCCGCTTTGGCCGATGATTGCGTTGCCTTGAAGCATGACTCGTCCCTCATCCCATCCGCCCCGTCCACACCAACAGATTCCGGAAAAACTCCGCATACCAGTTACCGACTTCGATCAACCCGCCGGGGATCTCCTGGACGATGCGCCGATCGCCCCAATCGACCAGGCCGCCGACCCAGTGCGGGGCGACGTCAGTGGCCAAGGCGGCAGAGCGGCCCTTTCCCCACGTGCCCACCACGAGCAACGGCGCAGACTCGCCTCGGAGGAACTCGAAGTCGTCTCCCTTCGATCGCACGGAAAACCGCGCGCAGCGAAGAAGGGTCTGCGAGTTGGACTTCGGGCTCAGGGCATTATAGCCGCCGATGCCCGGCGGTTGATCCCAAGGAAGCCCTTCGAGGATCGGATGCTCGGATGCCTTCTGCACAAGACATGGCTGGGCCGCGTTGCGACGGTCGTCGCTTTCGAGCATCGTGACCGGCAACACCTCGGCCAGCGGCGAGCGGTGGTATTCGCCCAGCCGGCCAAAGTAGCTCTCCCATCCGCCCAACATGACCAGGCCCGATCCACCGTCCACACACCGGACGATGTGCTCCATTTGCCCGTCGCGGAACCGGGCCGCAGGGTAATCGCTGACGACGTACAACGCGTATTGCCGCGAGGCGAAATCCCCGTCAGGCGGCTCGGTGCTCGCCACGTACACGTAGGGCAGGCCGAAGTGGCTCATGATCCCGGCCAGATAGGCCGCTGCACCCTGAAGCGTGTCGTCGCCGAGGTAGCAGATTCGGGAAAGCATGGCAGGGTGTCTGTTTAGGAAGGCGGGGCTAATCGGACAGCGCCACTCAGGAATCTTCCCCACCGGCCCCGTGCCGGTGGAAACGGGTTTGGAAACTAACGGCCGACGCGGCCAACCCACCATCCCCACCGGCCCCGCGCCGGTGGGAACGGGTTTGGAAACTACGGCGGTGACGCTAGTCCCCAAACCCGCTTCCACCGACGCAGGGTCGGTGGGGACATCCGTATTCACTATTCGCTATTCATTCTTCAGCAAACAGCTTCTCGTATTGCTTCGGGGAGTAAAAGTTAAACTCAACCTCGCGGGCGTACTCTTGCGGGCCGGCCTTGCGCTGCACGTCGATCAAGAGGTCGATCTGCTCCTGGCTGGCGTAGGCCCGGATCGCCTCGAGCTTGGTTTCGAGCATTGCCGGAGGAGTCACGATCCGCAGTTGCGGCGGCGCCGGGAAGTCGCAGTACGTGGCATACTCGTAGACCGCCGGTACGACCTCGATCGGCGGGCCCAATTCGGGCCAGATGCTTCCCTGAGCGTGGAACAGGCTGATCAGCATCTCCTCGTTGACGATCCGGTGATCGGGGTGCAGGTCGCTGATCGTCGGCAAGAAGACCCGCGTGGGGCGGATCTGCCGGAGGATGTGCGGATACGCGTTCTGCAGGCCGCTGGCCCCTTCCACTTCGGTCGGGTCGCCGATTGTGGCGAAATGCCGGCCGCGGTAGGGATTCAAGTTGCAGTCCGGGAAGTTGAGGAAGTGCAAATGCTCCAAGGGCAGCCCAAGGATCTGGAACGAATGTTCCGCCTCGCTTCGGCGGATATCGGAGATCGAGCGCCGCTGGATGAACTTGCAGTAGCCCATGCGCCCGTCGGTGGTTACCACGGCATGCACCTGGACCCCTTCGGCCAGGGCGGTTTGGAACGTCAGGCCGGCCCCGGTGACGATGTCGTCGTCGTGCGCGGAGACGAACATCCAGCACTCGCGCTCGCCCTGCCAATTGGGCAGCAACTGGGCGATGTCGGTGGTGACCTGCGTCGCTCCCGCTCGGCGACGGTAGTAGGTGATCCCTTGCGCCATCGATTGTCCTTCATGTAGGTAGCCGAATTCGCCGGAATCCGGGCATTCTAGCGGGGAAACCGGGCAATCACGAAAGCCCGAAAAGAGGAAAGCCCGAGAGAGACAGGCAGCGGCGCACGCTCGCCCGTCACCCTTTGCTCTCTCTTTCGGGATTTCGTTCTTTCGGGTTTTCGTGATTCACTTACGGGGAGGCGACGAACTCGTTGCCGATTTTCCGTGCCCGCTCGGCTTTGTCCAGGTTGATTCCCAAGGCCACGCCGACGTGGACCAGGATATTCCATCCGGCCAGCAATTGGAGCACGGTTTCATAGCCTTCCAGGTCCGGGATGCGAATCGTCGGGAAGATGGTTTCCCGGCTCGCCACGGCAATGACCTTTAGGCCCACGCCGTTGACCAGGACCTCCTTGAACTTCTCCATTTCCTCGGGGAAGGGATCAATGACGATCACCACTTCGTCTTCGCGCATCACTTCCTCGATGCCGTGCACTGCATACGTGCCTTCGAGATAATCGCTTTTCTTGTGGGTAATCTCGTTGGTCTTCAGGGCCAGTTCCTCGGCCACGCCGTTGTTGCGCCCGGCAAAGTAAATGGTCGGCGCGGCCGCGATCCACTGGACCATGTTTGGCTCCAGTTCGGCTTCGAGCACCTCTTGGGCCTTCGCGGCGGCGTCGCACTGGTTGCGGACCAGCGGGCTCTGGGACTCCAGCGGACAGAGGATCGACCGATAGAAGAGGGCCTGCTCGACCACGCTCTTGGTGGCCGCCACCGCATCCTCCTTGCCGCAACTCAGGGTGAAGCAACGGTTGCAGAGGGCCTCCAGGGGGGTGCTTTGATTGGCGGTCAGGCCGAACCGCCGCGAGTGCCCCTGCCCGACAAGCTGGGTAAAGAGCGAAATCACTTCCTTTGTCTTGCCGCTGTTGCTGGCCCCGAAGACGGCGAAGTCAGCCAACCGGTACTCATGGGCTTGCCGGGCGCCATCGGTAAACACGCTCAGGGGCACCCCGAGCCGCAAGCGATCGTAGATCAGGTTCTTGGCCGGAAAGATCCGGCTGGAGCCCTCGCCGGTCAGGAAGAGCTTGCCGCACTGCTGTACCGCTTGGGTCGCTTGGCCGAAGTCGAAACGCGCGACAATGCCGGGCGTTTCCAACATCTCGCGCACCAAGGCGTAATCCTGGTACTTCGCATCTTTGAGATTCATCGCTTGCCTCGCTGGAAGCCTGGTTCAAGTTCGGCGCAGATCTCCTGACTCAGTTCCGCGCGGGTCTCCTATGACCTCGCCGGAACCTCCGACCGTAGGCCTCCCGGAAAATCGGAGACCTTCGGTCGGTATCGTGGCTCGGTCGGAGACCGGCCACAACAGCGCGTGGGGCACGATTCCATCATGCACGGCACGTTGGAAACGTGCCCCACGGCCCCGGCCGACTGCACCTGCGGCCGGGAACCGCGCAATATAAATCCTCGCCCCGGATGGGGCAATGCCAGACGACATAAACTGTGATTCGCCAAATGCTTACAGTCGGTTTTGATGGTTTTCCGGAAAAGAGTGGGAAGTTGAGATTGTGGCAAGCCGGACTTCCAGCGACAATGCCGCACCCGTTCTATGCGTTTACTGCCCACAGGAAGTGGGCGATGCGGTCACTGCCCACAGGAGGTGGACGATGGGTCCGCTCAACGCCCTGATTCTCGCCATATCCATCTGTGGAGGGGGCGAGACGGTGCTCTTGGATTTCTACAGCGACACGTGCCCGCCGTGCAGGGCCATGGACCCGGTGGTCCGGCAATTGGCGGCCAAGGGATATCCGATCCAGAAGATCAACGTCCAGAACGAGCCGGGCATCGCTTCCCGGTTCGGCGTGCGCGGCATCCCGTGCTTCGTCATGCTGGTCGATGGCAGGGAAGCGGATCGCGTGGTTGGGGCCACCAGCGGCGGCCGGCTGGAGCAGATGCTCGCCCTGGCTCGGCCATCGCGTGGGGCAGCCCCGCCGCCGCCGGCGAGTCCTCAAGTGCAGTCCTCGGGGACATGGGTTGCCGGAGGCGACCCCCGCCCCGGCTCGGTCTCCATTCCTGCTGAGATGAGCAATGCCACGTTTGCCGCGACTCCGCCGGCTTCTCAGGCTCAAGGCGGTGCTCCTCCAGCCGCGGTCGCTCAAGGGATGCAGGAAAGCGTCCCGTCCAACGGCCAGGATCAGGGCCGATTCGAGGCCGACCTGATCGCCTTCACGGTGCGGCTGCGGATCGAAGACGCGGGGGGCAACTCCTGCGGCTCAGGCACGATCGTCGATATGCGGGGCGACGAAGCCCTGGTCCTCACTTGCGGGCACCTGTTTCGCGATTCGCAGGGGAAGGGACGCATCGAGGTCGATTTCTTCGGGCCGAGTGCGGCCGAGCGGATCCCGGGCGAGTTGGTCCATTTCGACCTGGAGAAAGACCTTGCCCTGTTGAAGATCCGCGTACACGGACCGGTGCGCACGGCTCGGATTGCGCCTCCGGGATATCGGATTGCGAAAGGGGCGCGGGTCGTCAATGTCGGCTGCAACAACGGCGACCCGCCCACGATTCGTTACGCCCACGTGACCGCGCTGGACAAGTTCCTCGGCCCCTCCAACGTCGAGGTTTCGGGACTACCGGTGCAAGGTCGCAGCGGCGGCGGGCTGTTTACGGCCGACGGGCTGGTGATCGGCGTGTGCAATGCCGCGGTGCCGACCGACAACGAGGGGCTTTACGCGGCCCTGGCCTCGATCCATGCGGAACTGGACCAGGCCGAGCTTCCCTTTGTCTACCGTCAGCCGCCAGACCGATCGCCGGCAGCAACGGCGGTCGCCGTCAGCGAGCCCCCCTCGATGCCCAAACGGATGCCGCCTCCCTCCGATCTGCTCCGACTCACCGAGGCCCCCGGACAGCCTGCGACCCCTCCGGCCGCTGCGCAGGCCGAGAACTGCCCGCTGCTGAGCCTCGACGAACAGGCCGCACTGGAGGAGATCCAGCGCAGGAAGGCCGAGGGGGCGGAGTTGATCTGCATCATTCGCTCGCGCACCGATCCCCAGCGCCGCAGCGAAGTCATCGTGCTCGACCGGGTGTCGCCCGCCTTCCTGAAACGGCTCACCACCGATCCGCCGCAGGCGCCGAGGAGCATGCGTTCCGAGGCTCCGGACAGCCGGAGAGCATGGCCCGACGGCGCCGCAGCGCCGTCGGCGCCGCCCGCTCAGCCGGCGGAAGCGCCATTCGGTCAGACAACGGACCGCAGCTCGCCGTTTGCCACCCCAGCGTCCGAATGGCGGCCGCGATGGCTGGACTCGGGGTACCAAGGAAGTTGAGAGACGCCGGCGCAGCCGCTGGACCGTGCTGCGCGACGTATTCCGCAAAGTCGGCACATTTCCTACCAGATTTCTGTACTCGTCACGCTCCGCGTGACGCTGTTTCCTCACGCGGAGCGTGAGGAGTACATTGAGATCATTCTTAGGCCGTTTCTGAGCTACATTTGCCTGAGTACCCAGGCAATCTGTCAGGAACTCCGATGGCTCTGTTCTGGCTCTTGTTCGTGTTCAGTACGGTGAACGTGGGCCTGGGATATGCGCTGGCGGTTTACCTCGGCTACGGGCTGCCGAACCTGCGCGACGCCTGGATCGCGCTGGGAGTCGACCGGTCGCTGCCGAAGGCCCCTGCCGAAGACCCGATTCCCACCGCGAGCGAATCCCCCGCCTTGGCCTTCGATCCGCAGGATCGCCCTTTCGAGACCGATCCTGCCGGATGCGCGGCGCAGGAGCCGTGGGGCGACAGCGACGAGATCGCAGCGGCCCCATTGCCCGACGCCATCGTCGAATACGGGGGTGGAGCGACCTGACGTAGGGCAAGCTGCCAGCTTGCCCGTGGGCAGTACCGGGGCAAGCTGGCAGCTTGCCCTACGGCCGTCACCTGCCAACCGTTCCATGAGACGCGCAAGAAAACCGCTTGCTCGTAACTGCTTCGCCCCTAACCCCTACTCCTCCGTGACCAGCTTGTCGTAGAAATCGACATAGTTGTCGCGCTGGTCGCCGGAGCGGGCGGCGATGGCACTGCGGGGGTGCTGGTTGAGCTGGCCGGTGATGTTGTACTGAACATGGGGGCCCCACTCCACTTGTCGGCTCAAGGGGAGCATTTGGTCCTGAAGGACCTGATAGATCGGCCGGATCTTGAACTTGGGGTTGCGCAGGAAGCCGATCAGCAGCTCCATGGGGCAGTTGCCCGCGCCGCGTCCCAGGCCGGCCATCGTCGCGTCGACCCGGTTCGCCCCGTGGATAATCGCCTCGATCGTATTGGCAAACCCGAGCTGCTGGTTGTTGTGGGCATGGATTCCCACCTCTTTGCCCGCGGGCTTGGCGTACTGCAGGTACTTCTTGACCAACAGCTCGACCTGCTCGGCGTACAGGGAGCCGAAGCTGTCGACCACGACGATCGCGCTGGCCGGGGTCTTCGCCAGCATCTCCAGCGCCTGCTCGACTTCGAGCTCCGAGGCCCGCGACACGGCCATCAAGTTGGCCGACACCTCGTAGCCCTTGTCGGCGGCGTCCTTGATCATGTCGACCGCTTCGGGCACCTGGTTGACGTAGAAGGCCACGCGAATCAGGTCCAACACGCTCTGCTTCTTGGGCACGATGTCGGTGTGCCAGTCCGACTTGCCGGCGTCGGCCATGACCGAGAGCTTCAGCGGCGTGGGGTTGTCGTCCGTGATCCGGCGGAGGTCGTCTTCGTCGCAGAATTTCCAGGCGCCGAACTTGTCGCGGGCGAAGATCTTCTTGGAATCCTTGTATCCGACCTCCATGTAGTCGATCCCGGCCTCCACGCACGCCTGGTAGATGGCCTTGACAAATCCGTCGTCGAAATGGTGGTCGTTGATCAACCCGCCGTCGCGAACGGTGCAGTCGAGCACTTTCAGTTCCGGTCGGTACGTAATCCATGGGGCGGTCACGGCAGACTCCTCGTGGTTCATTCTCAATGGTCTAATAGTCTCTTGCGGTCTGATAGGCGATGTCCGACAGCCGGACTCCGTTTGCCAAGTCTTCTTCCGCGGCAACTACATAACTTTAGCCCAAGGGCGGCCCCGCCGGTATGGTCTTCCCCGTTTTCCTAGACGGATATGGGCATCTGCGGGTGGGACAATATAACCAATTCGGACTAGCAAGACAATCGTAGGGCAAGCAGCCTGCTTGCCCGTGCGTGGTACCGGGGCAAGCTGACAGCTTGCCCCTACGTCCACGCGAGGAAATCGTTTGGTGCTAGTTGCACGGCGAGTGGGACCTGGGTATCGTAGGCAACTGCTCCTGTAATCAATCCCAAACCTTGAACTGACAAGGAGTTCCGCCCATGAGCCAAGATCAGCACGATCATCAGCATGGTGATGTTTCCGGCGAGGCGCGTCCGCATTGCTGCCCGTGCGGTCATGCCACAGAACCCAATGGAATCAGCCGGCGGGGTTTTCTGGGCGGGGTGGGCACGGCGGCCGCCTTGGGTGGTGCGGCGCTCGGCGGGCTTTCGTGGTCGGCCTTGGCCGCCGCGGGACCGGACATCCGGCCCGCCCCCCCGCGTCGCCCGCTGGTGGTCAAACCGGTGTTCATTTATCAGATCCACAAACGCGCCCCGCAGACGAGTTGGCGGTCCTGGGGCGGCATTCAGACTCAACAGGATGCGGACCAGGAGGTCGTCCGGATCAAGGGCGAACTGGAGAAACTCCGCACCACGGCCGATTTCCCCGTGCAGTTCTTACCGGTGGCTTCAGTGCAGAACGCCGCCGAACTGGCCAAGCACCCCGACGTGGCCTCCGCCGACGTGCTGCTGGTCTATGCCGCCGGTGGTTGGGTGGAAGGGCTGGAGAAGCTTGGCAAACACGTAGTCTTCTTTTTGCGGCACCACTCGGGCCCGGTGTCCTTGTGGTATGAGATCGTCAGCCCGCATTATCTCCGCCAGCGGACCGACGAGCAGAGAATCAAAGGGATCGAGCCGCAGGACGTGGTGGTCGACAACTTCGGCGAGTTGACCTGGCGTTTGCGGTCCCTGTGCGGCCTGGTCAACACGCTGGGCACCAAGATCCTGGCGATTGGCGGACCGGGCGCCTGGGCCCAGCCGGGGCAGGTGGTTCCGGACCTCGTGCGCAAGAAGTTCAAGTTCGACATCGTGACCGTTCCCTATCCGGACTTGGGCAAGCTGATCCAGGCGGCCAAGAAGGATGCGGCGGAGGTGGCGCTGGCCCGCCAACGTACCGCCGACTACCTGAAAATCCCCGGCACAACGCTGGAAACCAATCGCGAGTTTCTGGAAAACGCTTTTGTGTTGGAGCAAGTGTTCCGCAAACTGATGGCCGTGAACAACTGCCGGGCGATCACCATCAACGGCTGCATGGGCACGATCATGCCGATGGCGGAAACGTCGGCCTGCATGTGCCTGAGCACGCTGAACGACGACGGTTACATGGCCTTCTGCGAATCGGACTTCGTGGTGATCCCCTCCGGCGTGTTGCTCGTGAACATCGCCGGCAAGCCGATGTTCTTCAACGACCCAACCTATCCGCACGACGGGATCATCACCTTGGCCCACTGCACGGGCCCGAGGAAACTGGACGGCAAGAACCTCGAAGCGGTACGGGTCCTGACCCACTTCGAGTCGGACTACGGCGCCGCTCCCAAGGTGGAGATGCGGGCCGGGCAGAAGGTCACGAACATCATTCCCGACTTCAAGCAGGAGCGCTACGTGGGCCTGCGCGGCGAGATCGTCTGCGCCCCGTTCCTGCCCATCTGCCGCTGCCAGATCGACATCAAGATCGCCTGCCCCGACCAGGTGCTCGCCGAGCGCATGCCGGGCTTCCACTGGATGACCATCTACGGCGACTACATCAAGGAAACCGGCTACGCCCTCAAGAAGATCGGGATCGCATGGGAAGTGCTGGGCTAACTTCACCCTC
>CAYTJV010000285.1:0-9851 GCA_964438165.1 uncultured Planctomycetaceae bacterium
GCATGATGCCGGGGCATACCATGATCGGCTTCTCGCCCAACCAGGAACGGCAAAAAGTGGTGAAAATCCTCGATGAGGGCCGAAACATCATGGAATCGGGCATCAAGACCAAACCCGGCCAGGAGATTAAGGGAGTCACCATCGTGATTGGAGCGCAGTAGGAGACGGCTGCGCTTGGGCCCGTCGTGTGGCACGCCCTGAGGCTTTGCGAAGGGCGTGGCTGGCGTTGTGTTGTGTGTGCGTGGCGCGGGCACGTTGTTGAGGAGTGGAAAGGACGTGTCTGGCCGCTGGGGCAATCCGGCCACGCCGGGAACGCCGGGGACGCCATACATAATTAGTTGCTTGCAGATTTCTTGGGGCGGGTCTCTGTCGCCTCAAGACACGCCCCAGCTTCTTCTCCAAGCGTTTCTGATAACCCCCGTCTCCGAGCACGCGCCCGGTTCGTTCGTGCTCGCGGAACTGGTGGATCTCCTCTTCGGTGGCCGCACTGGTCAGAAGATAAATCGCTGGGCTATTCGCAAGTGCCCCTCCGGGGCAGGGACGGATCCGTTGTTTCCTGAGAACGGATTCGACTTGAAAATTGGGCCACGGATCGGGCATACTGAGAAACTGGCCGAGTACCCCGCTGGCAGGTGGTTGTCGCCCTGAGACGACACGGCGGACGCCCCCCACGGGTACCCCCTGAAGCGGCAAAAAACCGGGGATCTGTTGACCAACAACCAACAAGGCTTTCGCCCCGACGTGTGCCACATGCCATAAAACCTCGCCGCACACAATCGGTTCCGGCGTGCGGAGTTTGCTGCCCATGCGGTGGACTGCGGAAAAGGTGCCCCGGGGATGGGAGGCCGGACGATCTAATCAGGCGGACCAGGACGTTGACCTGGCCGGTGCCACCCGATAGATTACCTAACGACGTCTTCCTCCACGGACCCTGCTCGCGAAAATCCCAGGCCCTAGGACGCGGATGGCCCTGACGTATTTCAAACGCTACCGCATGGAAATCAAGCTCTTGGCGCGCGCATGGTCGTGGCCAGGGGTGCCCGAGGGATATTACCTCCTCCCCTGGGATGATTCGCTCTTGGAAGCGCACGCGGAAGTGAAATTCGCGAGTTTCCACGACGAGATGGATGCCAACGTCTTCCCCTGCTTTACCGAGTTGGCCGGCTGTTGCCGGCTGATGAACGAAATCGTTCGCAAGCCGGGTTTTCTACCCCAGGCCACGTGGTTGGCCGTCTGTGCGGGGGCAGACGGCGAGTCCGTGGAGGCCTGCGGGACCGTGCAGGGGCTTCGCGACCGCACGGGGCTGGGGGCGATTCAGAACGTCGGCGTGGTTCCGGAGCATCGCGGGCGCGGGCTGGGCACGGTGTTGCTGTTTCGGGCCCTGCGAGGTTTCCGCCAGGCCGGCCTGACCCGCGTGTTTCTGGAGGTCACGGCCGACAACCAGGGCGCCATTCGGCTCTATGAGCGGATGGGGTTCGCCGTGGTGAAGACGGTTTTTAAGGCAGCCGAAGTGGCCTGTTCCTGAGGCACACCCGCCGTGACAGAACCGATCTACGCGGAAACGTACTCCAACGGCGTGGTGCTGTTGGCCGAGCCGATGCCGTGGCTGGAGTCGGCGGCATTCACGCTCTTGGCGCCGGCGGGCTGCACGCACGACCCGGACGACCGCGGCGGCTTGAGCGGGTTCGCCTGCGAGATGACGCTCCGCGGGGCCGGCTTCCGCGACAGCCGGCAGTTCATCCAGGATCTCGACAACCTGGGCGTGGAACGGAGCGAGTCGGTCAGCGACGCCCATGCCGGCTACAGCGGGGCGACCCTGTCCGCCAATTTGCCCCAGGCCTTGGCGATTTATGCCGACGTGGTCCGATCTCCGCTGCTGCCCAAGGACCAATTGGAGGCCTCCCGCCTGGCGATGCTCCAGGACCTGCGCGCCGTGGAGGACGAGCCTGCCGAGAAGGTGATGATCGAGCTTCGCCGGCGCCACTATCCGCAGCCCTGGGGCCGCTGTTCGCAGGGCGAGCAGCAGGCCATCCAGGCGATCACGATGGAGGAAATCCGCCGGCACGTCCGCGCCCACTACCGGCCCAACGGCGCCATCCTCGGCGTGGCCGGCAACTTCTCCTGGGACGCCCTGAAAGACACGGTGGGCGAGCTGTTCGGCGACTGGCCGCCGGGAGCGGCGACGGCCGTCGTGGAGAGGCCTCCGGCGCGCGAAGACACCCACTTGCCTTACGACTCGAATCAGACCCACATCGGCATCGCCTACGAGAGCGTCCCCTACCGGCACCCCGACTACTTTCAGGCGTGGGGCGCGGTGGGCGTGTTGAGCGGCGGGATGAGTGCCCGGCTGTTCACCGAGGTCCGCGAGCGGCGCGGCCTGTGTTACAGCGTCTATGCCATGTATCACAGCGTTCGCGACTACGGAGGGGTGTTCTGTTATGCCGCCACCAGCGCCGACCGGGCCCAGGAAACGCTCGACGTAACCTTGGCCGAGCTGGTCCGGCTGGCCCAAGGGGTTGAGGAGCAGGAGCTCAACCGGCTCAAGGCCCGCATCAAGAGCGCCTTGATCATGCAGCAGGAATCGAGCTCCGCGCGGAGCGGGGCCGTCGCCCGCGACTGGTACCATTTGGGCCGCGTGCGGACGCTCGACGAGATCGGCCGGCTGGTCGACGGCCTGACGTGCCGGAGCATCAACGCGTATCTGAGGGAGCATCCGCCGGCCGATTTTGCCGTGGTCACGCTCGGTCCCCGGAAGCTGGAGGTGCGGCGTGGAGTTCCGTAGATCGACGCTGGAAAACGGCTTGGAGATCGTGGCCGAGTGCAACGGCCAGGCCCATTCGGCGGCGTTCGGGTTCTTCGTCAACACGGGGGCCCGCGACGAGACCGCCGAGGTGGCCGGCGTGAGCCATTTCCTGGAGCACATGGCCTTCAAAGGCACCGCCACGCGCAGCGCCGACGACGTCAACTGCGAGTTCGACGAGATGGGCGCGCAGTACAACGCCTACACCGGCGAGGAGCACACGGTGTTTTTCGCCGCCGTGCTGCCGGAGCAGCAGGATCGCGTGGTGGGCCTGCTGGCCGACATCCTCCGGCCGGCCCTGCGTGAAGACGATTTCCACACCGAAAAACAAGTGATCCTCGAAGAGATCCACATGTACGAGGATCAGCCGCCGTTCGGGGCCGACGAGAAGTGCCGCGCCGCCCACTTTGGGCCGCACCCCCTGGGACAAAGCGTGCTCGGCACCCTCAAGAGCGTCGGCGAGCTGTCGGTCGAGGCGATGCGGGAGTACTTCCGCGCGCGGTATGCGCCGGGCATCGTGACGCTGGCGGCGGCGGGCCGCGTCGATTTCGACGCCCTCGTGCGAAGCGCGCGGAGCTATTGCGGTCCTTGGGAGCCGGTCCGAGCCCAGCGTGTGGTGCAGCCGGCGCCGCATCATGACGGTTTCCAGGACCTCCACAAGGAATCGGCCGCGCAACTCTATGCGGTGCAAATGACCGCCGGGCCCGCGGCCACCGACACGGATCGCTATCCGGCCAAGCTCCTTGCGGGAATCCTCGGCGATGATACGGGAAGCCGCCTGTTCTGGGAGCTGGTCGATCCGGGGCTGGCGGAGACGGCCAGCGTGGGCCACTGCGAGTTCGAGGGCGCCGGCCTGTTCGTCACCTACTTGTGCTGCGAGCCGGATCGCGCCGCCGACAACCTTCAACGGATCCTCGATCTGTTCCGCCGCGTCGAGAGCGAAGGAGTCACCAAGGCCGAGCTGGACCAGGCGAAGAACAAAGTGAGCTCCCGGATCGTGCTTTCGGGCGAGCGCCCCCGCGGCCGGCTGTTTGTCGTGGGCAGCGATTGGGTCCACCGCCGCGAGTACCGCTCGGTCCGCGACGATTTGGACTCCCTTGCCGCCATCACGGTCGACGATCTGGTGGCCGTCCTAGCCAAGTACCCACTTTCCGCGGGGACCGCCATGATCATCGGCCCGCTGGCCGAAGTCACTCCGCCACGGTAATGGTATAGCTCGCTGGGATAGACGTGGTATCATGCGTCCGCTGTGGTCAGGCCACGCATGGGGCCCCGCCTTACGGCTTGTCGGAAACCAGGAAGAGGTCGCTCACCTCCAGGATGTTTTCGGCCGCCTTGCTGTTCATGCCGAGGGAGATACGGCGGACCTGGTCGAGGTCGAGCCGGGCGTTCGGGTCGGGCTTGTTGGCCCCGCTCAGCACCAGGTCGCAAAAGCGGACCACGGCCACGTGCCACGCGCCGTCGGCCTGGACCAACGAATGCGGCGTAATGTAACCCACTCCGGTATCGCCCTCCCAGAGGAACCCGCGGACTTCGGCCGGCTTGTGGCAGCGGGCACGGAGGAGCAGTCCGTCGTGCTCGTTCAATCGCACGCCGTCGGGCAGCTTGAAGAACGGATACACCCAGCGGTCCCCCTCGCCGAACTTCACCCGCAAGCGCCAAGCGGCGTCGGAGGTTGAATCGATCTGCATGGTTCCGATCCCGGCGACGTTCGGCGTCCAGCGCGACACCTGCTGAATCGGTAGGCGGACCCAGTGCTGGAATCGCTGAAGTGTCGGCACCAAATCAGCTTCGCCGAAGAACGCGATCACGAGAGGAATTTTGTGCGAGGGGGGAGGACCGGCAGTCGCGTAGACAATGGCCCTGAATCGACCTTCTTTGGCAATCACTTTCGTCACGTCGGCGTCCCAGGTTGCATCGGCGCTGGATTTCGCGGGAACGGTAAGCTGAGGGTTCTTGCCGACCAACGAAGACCCTTCTGCCGCCACCAGGTTCAATCCGAGGGCCACTCCCCGAGGTTCATCGGAGAGGTTGAACACCCGGACCGCCAACCGCATTCTGCCCGTCACACTCGCCTTGATGCGGTAGCCTTCCGATTTGGGCTCCACCACGGCTGGGTCATAGAGATACCTCATGACGATTGGTGAAGGCGCGCTGCGCGGGACCGGATCGGCTCGGAGCCCGTACAACCGCATCGCAAGCGTGGCAGTCCCGAGGCGGCCGCTGACCTTGCTGCGATCGAGCCACACGTACGTCAAGCCGTCGGGGATCGGGATCGCTCCGTCGGGCGCCGGCTTGAGCAACCGGCCATCGATGCCCCGAAGGTGCAGCAGCGGCACCCCCAAACGGACCTTGGCCGATGCGTCGGCCTTGCCGGTGTACAATACGGCCACCGTGCGCTCGTCGTCGCCGAACACGCGGGCCCGGTGGATCGCCTTGTCGGAATCGGTCAGGTCGCCGAGGTAACGCGTCCCCGCCAGGGCCCGAATCATCTGCGCATACGCCGCAAACGAGCGGAGCGGCGTGGCGTGCCTGTCCATCATGCCGAAGTTGTTTTCGTTCTCGTCGTAGTAGGGATAGACGAACGGGAAATAGCGGGCCACGCCGCAGGCGCGGGCCTCGACGCCCTTCATGATGATGTCGAGGGCACTCTCGGCGTCCTGGCCCACGGGCGGACGATCCGGCCCTTTCTTCCAGGGCCGGCCGCACTCGGTGATCCAGAGGGGAGTGCGCTGGGAAGCATGTCCGAGGCCAGCCTTGTCATTTGCCTTGAGCCACTCGCGGTACTTCTCCACCAGGCCCTCCATTTCCATGGCCCGGCCGTAGGTGTGGAAGCTGAAGGCGTCGACGCAGTCCAGAAGGCCGTTCTCGGCCGCCGTATCGAGGAACTCGCGGTTGCAGTGGGCCATCACGCCGCCGACCAGCGGCACGTCGATCTTCTTCTCGAACAGCCCGTAGGCGATGGCTTTCGCCAACGGCACGTACTGATCGGCCGGGAGGTTGCCGCCAAAGAAGATGTCGGGCTCGTTCCAAATCTCCAGCCCGCCCCAGGTGGGCCGCCAGTGCTCGGCGATCGTCTGCCAGGAACGAGCGGCCGCCACCAAATTTTGCGGGTACTTGGCGACCCGGCCCATCCACGCCGGGCCGTCGTGGGCCATCTCCAACATCTCCACGCCGTGCTTGGCGCAGGCGCGGCGGAGGGTGTCGAACCTGGCCGGCGTCTCCCAGTCGTTGCGGTCCGCGTTTGGCTGAACCGCGCCCCACGTGAGCCGCTCGCGAATCATGCGGATGCCGGTCCGCTTGGCCACGCGGATGAGCCCCTCCCGCACCGCATCGTCCCGCACCAGCCACGACAACGCGCCGTCGATGGCGAAGAAGGCTTCCGTCTCTCCCTTCCACGCCGGCAAGGCGACGATGCCGAACCGCTGCTTGGTGGCGGGAAATTCGATCTCGTAGAAGCCCTGGGGCAACTTGAGCGTGGTTTCGATCACACCGGCGCCGGCAGCTTTCGCCTCGCCCGAGGCCACCTGCTTCTCGGCGTAGTCGCGAATGACGTACTGAACCGGCTCAGGCAAGGAGCCGCCTTCGACTTTCCATCGCACGGCCGAGGGCGCCTCGGGCATGATGAAGCAGTCCTCGACAGAAATCGGTTTCAACGTGACTGCTTCCGCCACGCCGACTGAAAAGAAAACCAGCAGACCTGCTGCAAGACACCTGGACATCATTGCTCCCCTTGAAAAGCCAACCATCGCGATCGTAGCGGGGTCAGACAGCCCGCAGGAAACACACTACACAACCCACGTGGCCCGGTCTCTCCGAGACCGAGCTTGCGCGTCTCGGAGAGACGCGACCACGTGAAGTTTGCACTTTACACTTCACACTTTGCAGTCTGCAATCGTTCGCGCCCCGTTCGGCGCAACTCACGCGTTCGGCGCGGGTCTCCCGACCATGCACAACCGGGCGGAGAGCATTCGCCGCGTCTTTCCTCTCCCTTCTGACACGCCCCCCTTTCCCGAGAGCCGCGTGGACCGTATTGTTTAACCGGGTTCCGAAGTCGACAGGATGGCCGCTGGCTCAGACGGGAGGGGCCGCCATATCGGCTTCGAGCCGTCTTGAGCGAGAGGAAAGTCCGGGCTCCGCAGGGCAGGGTGGTGGGTAACGCCCACCGGCCGTGAGGCCAGGGAAAGTGCAACAGAAAGCAAACCGCCACGCGGCGGGCGTTGTGCGGGGGCAACTCCGGCCGCCTGCCGAAGGGTAAGGGTGAAACGGTGAGGTAAGAGCTCACCAGCAGGTCGGGTGACCGGCTTGGCTAGGCAAACCCCACCCGGAGCAAGGTCAAGCAGGAGGCAGGGAGTGCCCGCGCGATTTGATCGCCGGTTGCTTCCCGCGGGTCGGCCCGGCCCGCTATCGACCTCCGGGTAGACCGCTTGAGGAGCCGAGCAATCGGCTTCCTAGAGAAATGGCCATCGCCCACCCAATGGGGCGGGAACAAAACCCGGCTTACACGTCGACTTCGGGACCCCCTCTTTCATGCATTGGAGGGAACCAGTTCGTTGTCGATGAACTGGAGCAACTTCGAAATGCAGAGCTTGTTCATGCTCGTGCGGCGTTCGTAGGCCTCGGCCTTTAGAGTCTCGTGAACGCTCTTGGGCAGCCGGACCGTGATCACCCCCGTAGGTTCCTGGGGGACGATCGTCTCGACGGTTCGGCTTCGCAACCGGCTGAGCATCTGCTGGATCTCGGCGTACACCTCGGTCCGCTCGAACGCGACCAAGGCTTCCCTGGATGGGTAGCACTTCCGAATGATCCCCCGGAGTCCCAGGACGTCGCGGAAAAATGCCGCCCAGTCTGAGCAGCTACAGTAGATACTGCACGCTTCCTCATACACGTACTGCTGGCGTTCCTGCTCCTCAGTGGTAGTCTCCATGGCCTGCGCGGTCTCGTTCATACCGAACTCTCCCTAGTTCACTCGTAGTCAACCCACTGTGGTCGGCACCCGTCCAACCAATTGCCGCAAGTGTATACCGGACGAGCTTACCTCCAAGGTCGAGGGGATTGGCCAAGCGGCCTGACCTGAGGGAGCCGCCGTCTCCTGCACAAGAACAGTGCAGGGGTGGATTGATACCCATTGTTTGTATGGTGTACACGAAAGATCATATGTAATTCTGTTTGATTTATGTGCTGGTTGCTCTATAAAGCAGCATTTGGCCCTCGTTCGTCTCTGTCGCAAGACGCAGCGAACGGTCGCGTATGATAACGTTGACGTAACTACGGTGATAGCAATGACATCGGTGCTACCGCTTGACTTAGTCCTATTTACCATGTGTCCCGTTGGTGATTTTCCGAAAGAGCCTGGAAGTCACAGGTGAACGACAAACCTTTGCCCACTGGGGACTTAGAGTCATGGCGGGGCCTTGCCTTAGCGCCCGCTGCGCGGTCCAGGCCGGTTCTGGGAACTTGACCAGAGGGAAGCGATGCGCAAGAGAAAGCCCCGCCGCCTCGCGGCAGGGCTCGTTGCTATACTGCACGCGGCCGGAAATGGCCGTTCGTAGTCCCGCCTTCAGGCGGTATTCCTCGCGGATTGCCGGTTAAAGCCGGGACTACGAACTGTGTCATTTCGTGCCGCGCGCGGTATAACTGCACGTTGTGGCCGGTCTTCGACCGTGCCTTGCAGTAAGCGCCGTCGCGCGCCTGAAAGTCACTGCTGAAGCTCAGCGGCAACCTTATCGAAGAAGGCGGCAGACTGGGCGATCTCGGGCACCGAGTTCAACCAGTTGTGCTCGTACTCGGCCGAGAACACCCCCTTGAACCCCTGCCGGTGGATCTCCTTGAGCATCGCCCGCACATCCCCCTTGCCGGTCCCCCAGGGAACGTCGTGGGCACCCTCGCCGTAACGATTGAGATCCTTGAAATGGAACGAGATGATCCGGCCCTCCAGCTTCTTGATCGCTTCCACCGGGTTAATGTCCGACCGCATCCAGTGGCCCGTGTCGGCGCAGGCCCCGACGCGCTTCGTGCGCCCCTCGCAGGCATCCAGGACCGTTTCCGGCTTCCAGAACCGGGACGGCTTGGGATGGTTGTGGATCGCCATGCTGATCTGGTAGTCATCGCAGAGCTTGGCGATGGTCTCCATCGCGTCGGGAGCGGGCTCCGAGACAATGGTCTCGATCCCCATGTCCTTGGCGAATTCAAAGACCCTGCGGGAGGCTGCCGCATCCCCCGACAGGTCCACTACGCCGTAGCACACCAGCTTCACTTTGGCGTCGGCGAGCTTCTTCTTGACGTCCGCGCGGACCTCGGCCGACATTCCCTCGCCCACCTTCACATCCGGCTTCTCGGAGCTGAGCTTCTGGCCGGGATAGGCTTCGATGTAGTGCAACCCCAGCGACGCGACCTTATCGATCGCTTCGTAAAACGTGAAATGATTGAACGTGTAGGCCTGGCAGCCAAGTCGCCAGCCCAGTTTCTCGGCGTGCGGGGCGCCGGGGGCGGTTTCGCCAGCCGAGAGCCGCCGGCCAACCAGCCCAGCCGCAGCCAACGTCGTCGAAATAGCGCCAGTCACCTTCAGGAACGTTCGACGGTCGAAGTTCTTCGTCATCGGATGCACCCTCGTAAATCCCCAAGCGGTGCGTTCTACGGACCACCGCCGAATCCAGCGCGGCCCACGTCCCACGCTTGTGTGCGCATTATAGAGAAGGACGGGCCGGCTGCAATCAAACCGACTTCGCCGCCCGCTGATCGCGCGAACATGGCTCTTCCGGATTTGGGTGCAAGAATCGGGAAAAAGCGTGTTCGTAGTCCCGCCTTCAGTCGGCATTCCGCCTGAAGGCGGGACTACGAACGGGAGGGCTCCATCACGTTTGCACCCAAACCCAGACGAGGCCGAACATGCGGTTTCGTAAATGCGAGGGGTTTGACGATACCCTGGGATTCATTTTGTTGGAGAAAAAAGGGGTCCTGCCGCTGTCCGAAGCGATCAGCTACACGTTTCAGGTGAGCGAAGAAGAACTTCTCAAGCACCTCGAAAGCCTCAAAAGGCACGCGCAGGCAT
>CAYTJV010000286.1:0-9820 GCA_964438165.1 uncultured Planctomycetaceae bacterium
AGATTGCCTGGTCGCCGACGGTCATCTTCACCGGTTTGCCCATCGACCCCAGCGGCATGTCGGTGATCGGACAGAGCCTCTGCTGCTTGGCCGCCTCCCGGTCCTCGGGCGGCAGCTTCTCGATGTTGGCCAACTCCTTGGCGGAGAGCCCCTGGGACTTGGCGGTCTTGGCGGACGTCGTGCCGGCCGGCTGTTTGAGCTTCTTGAGCATGGCGTCGGGGTCTTGCCGGGCCTCCGCCTCGCAGCCCTTGCAGCACAGGAACAGCGTCTGGCCCTTCAGAGTCAGCTTCAGCGGCGCGCCCATCGACCCCAGCAGGGCGCCGGTCACCGGACACGTCCTCTGAGCCATCGCCAGCGTGCGGTCTTCCGCCGGCAGGCCGGCCATGTTCATTTCGGCCACCGTGCCCACCGGATACAACAGGCTCGGCTTCCCGGTGATCTGGAACTGGGAATCCAAGAGGAAGTTGCCGCGGACGACCACGCGGTCGCCTTGCTTGAGCCCTTCGAGCACCGGGTAGTAATCGCCTGCCCGAGGGCCGAGCTTGGGCGTCACCATGCGGTACTTCCCCGGCTCCTCCTCGACGTACACCAACTCTCGCCGCCCGGTGGTCAAGACGGCTTCGGCCGGCGCCGCCAGAACCAGCCGATCGTGCCCCGCGGGAGGACCGCTGGGGGTCTTCTCCAGCGGCATTCCGCACTCGGGGCAGTCGCCGGGCCGGTCGGAAAACTCGTAGGGGTGCATGGGGCAAACGTACTTCCCCTCCAGGCCCGTCGGCGCCGGCCGGCCGCCGGGCAGAATGGGCACGCGCAACATCGCTTGGGCGTACATCCCCGGCCGCAGCTTCCCCTCCTGGTTGTGCAGGATCACGCGGACCTTCACCGTGCGCGTGGCGTTGTTCAACAGCGGCTCGATAAACGCCACCGCGCCGGTGAGCGGCTTCTGAGGTTCGCTCTCCAAGGTCACCTCCACCGGTTGGCCGACGCGGATCCAGGAAAGCTCCGACTCGTAGATTTCCAGCACCAGCCACACCCGGCTGAGATTGGCCAACAGATACAGCACGTCCCCCATCTTGACGTACTGTCCAGGGCGGATACTCTTCTCGAGCACCGTGCCGCCCATGGGAGCATACACGGTCAGGTGCGTCTGCGACTTGCCGGAGCGGGCCAGCTCGTCGATCTGCGCGTCGGTGATGCCCCACAGCTTCAGCCGCTGGCGCGAGGTGGCCGACAAGCGCGGCCCGGTGTCGGACAGCCCGCTGCGCTGCCGCGTCTCCTCGTGGCGAAGGCTCAGCAAGAATTCCTCTTGCGTGGAGAAAAGGTCGGGGCTGTAGATGCTCACCAGGTGTTCGCCCTTCTTGACGACCGTGCCGGGAAAGTCGGCGTAGACCTTGTCCACGCGGCCGTCGATCCAGGCGCTGATCTTGGCCACCCGCGTCTCATCGGCCTCCACTCGACCCACCGTGCGGAGCTCCCTAAACAGCTCCCGCCGCGTGACCTCCGCGGTGGCGACGCGGGCCATCATCTGCCCGTACTGGCTCAACGAGAGCTCTTCCGGGCTGCCGGAGTCCGCGCCGATCGGCGTAAGATCCATCCCGCACAGCGGGCAGACGTCTTTGTGATCCATGCGGATTTGCGGGTGCATCGAGCAGGTCCAGACTTGCGCGGCAGCCTCCGTTTTGGCCGAGACGGCGGAATCCGTGGCGTCGGAGCCGCGGCGACTGCCCGGCACGATGGCCATCCACGCCAGGGCGACCGCCGCCCCGGCAGCCAGCAAGAGTAGAGACCGAATCAAGCGTTTCATGATCAAAACCTCCTAATGGCAGGAAGCAACTCCCGCCGGGCGTTCTATGGCGCCAGACGAGCTCGTCTCGCGGGGGCTCGTGCTCGCGCAGCCGATCACCATCGACAGGAGCAGCAGGGCCGCCAGCAATCTCCATGACGTCTTCTTAAACATAATCCACCTCCTTGGGATCACAGTGGTTACGGTTAGTTTTTCCTGGTTCCCACGCTCCGCGTGGGAACCCGCTTTTCCCGACGCTCTGCGTCGCGACCAGCGACACAGAGCGTCGCGGAGGGGCGTTCCCACGGAGGACCGTGGGAACGAGAATAATCAGTTTTCCTGACGCGGCCGCTGCACCTTGGCCAAATAGGTTTCCGGTGCGTTTTTCACTTTGCCGAGGCACCCTTTGCAGCACAGGTACAGCGGTTGTCCGCCGACGAGCACCTTGACGGGACCGCCCATGCTATCCAGCTCTGCCCCGGTCACGGGGCACACTTGCTGGCGTGCGATGCGCGCCCGGTCGCTCTGATCGATCGCGGCCAGCGCAACTTGCGGCTTGGCCCGCGATACAACCACTCCCTGAGCGAACGTGATTCCGGGACGGTTCTCGAGAGGCAGGTTCGCCAATTTGACCGTGGCCGTCAGGTCTCCGTCTTTGGCGCGGCTCAGGTCCACCGGCGCTGAGAGATAATCCTGCTGGCCGGCAGGCGACGCGACATAACGCAGCGCCACGCGGGTGGCACGCTCGTCGTTGCGACGTTGCAGGGAAACTTCGCCCGTCACGTCCTTTGCGGTTACGGGTTGCGGCAAGGGGCCGTAGAGATAAACGCGAATCTCCTGCGGCACGTAGACGACCTCGAAAGCCAGGGGGGCCGCCGTCGTCAACTGACCGCCATGGGGCGCCGCCGCGGATATCTTGTGGCCGGCGTGGCCGCCATGAGCAGTACCATGTTGGTCCCCGGCCGATTCTCCATCATGCCCGGCGTGGCTTTCACCATGTTTGCAGCATTGGGCGTAGGCCGGCGTGGTGCCCCAGCCAGTCGCCCAAGCAATGGCGGTCATCACCAACACGACTTTTCCGGCGGTCTTCAACAGTCTCACGAACATTGCAGGTTCTCCTTCGTTCACGCAGGTTCTTGGAAATGGAAACAAGGTTGAGCGAGCCCCGGGCACCTCACGCCACAGCGCACATCGCCGGCAAAAACCGAGACACGCGAGACGATCTCGTCCGACAGCCGGAAGAGGTCTCCGCAATAGACGATCAAATCATCGGCCCCAACGAACTTGGCCATCGCCGCGTCATCGGGCGACGGCCACGGGACGTAAAGCCAGATGGGCGGCGTCGCAGACATCAGCCGCAGCTTGGCGGTCAACAGCCAGCCGCTGCCGTCGGGCAGATCGACGTTGGCTGCCAACACATCGGGCTTGAAACGGGCACATTCTCTCGACGCTTCGGCCGCGCACGTTACGCGTCGGACTTGCAGCCCCGCATCCGCCAAATCCCATGCCAGCCGGGCGAACACTTCGTCACGGTGCTCGACCAACAAGACCTTTCGGCAAGGGAGCGGTTGGGGACCGTCCCACGATCGGAATGGCAAGCCTCGCGGCAGCCGTCGGCCGGGGCTTCTTGAGCGATACGCTGACAAATTCACGAACATGGTTCTCTTCCTTTTGAACGCATGAATTCACGCTGCATCATTCAGGCAATGTAAGCGATGAGCATGACGGAACGGGGAAGATCGAATCCGCAAGTGCGCGGATGCGAACTACCAGACAGTGGGCGATGCGCACCGGCAAACGAGCGCGCAGTGTCCCGCTGGAGAGAACCGACTAAATGACGAGTCGGCAGAGCAGGCTCAATCGCTCAGGGGCGCTTGAGCCGAGAAGTGTCGGCTGATGATAGCCGTGGGCGAGTGCCGCCGGAGCGACGACAATCGCAACCGTCGTCGGCCCGTGGAAGGAAGACGCCGAAGAGGACTTCGTGTTGTCCGTCCGGGAATCATTCGACAACGGAGCGGGGGCCGGGGCAGACCCGCTCTTCGAGCACTGGCAGGAACTACCCTGCGAGCGTGCCCCGTCTTGGCAGCAGCAAGAACAAGACCCCTTTGCCGCACAGCAGGCTCCATGACGTGCTGAAGTCGCCGCCGCGCTAGCGCAACCGGGAAGCCGCGCATGCGATCTACCGCTACAACACGGGCGCGTCGTGGTAGATGCAGCGTCCACGCAGCCAGATTTCGCCTCAGTTGCCCGCGGGGACTGGCTCCCACAGGCGCAGGCCATCAACGGCATGGTCTCCGCTGGGACCAGCACGCCGGCTAGCCAGACGACGAGTTTGGCGGTAGTACTATTGCAGAATCGCACTGGTAGACAACACTGGCTGGATATCTTACCCCGTCGAAGCTGCCGCAGGGCTCATTTCGCCTGCATGGTCGCTCCAATCGACACAGATGCCAACTTAACTTTACACTTTCTATCGAAGGGAGTCAACAAACAAAGCAATCAAAATCCAACGCAGTCGCTGTCGTTCGTAACTCGACGAGAAATAAACCTTTGACAGCTATCGACTTGCGACGATCGTTGGTCGCCTGATTCTGGCCGAGGAAACACCACCCGACAGCGCGCCATTCTCTTTCGGGCATCGTCGATGTCGGCCCGCATCGCGCCATGATTTCTCCGTCACTTCTGGCCTCCGCCGCTCAGTTTGGCCAGGTACTTGTCGGGGTCCTTCTTGAGATCTTCCTCGCACCCGCCGCAGCAGAGAAACACGGTGCGGCCTTTGATCTCCATCTTGACCGGCTTGCCCATCGAGCCGAGCGGCTCGTCCGACACCGGGCAGAGCTTTTGTTTTACGGCCAACGCCCGGTCGGCCTCAGAAAGCTCGGCCAGGCCTTCCGGCAGAGCTTTGCTGTCGGTGCCGGCCTTCTTGGGCTCCGGCGGCTGGGATGTTTCCACCGGCTTCTGCGGCGGGCCGGAAGGCGGAGCGGCCTTGGGGGGGCTCTTGCCGCTGGGCTGGCTGCAACCTGCCAGCAGTACGCCGAGTCCCACGCCCAATACGATAACGGTCGATAGCAATATGCCACGCATGGTCTTTCTCCTTGGTTTTGAGTTCGGCTCCAATCGTACCTTGATCCTTCTCCAGGGGCAATGCCGACCGGCGGCCTGCGAGGATGGACGCAAGAGCACCATTGGGCAAAACCACCCGAAAGTACGGTCTTGGCGGCTGCTGCCGGGCACCCACTTTACACGGGCCCTTGCGAGGAATAAGGTGCGGTATTGGAACGCTCGACGCTTTCCGGTCGTCTCTAGGATGGCGGCAGGGGAACTCGGGGACCGGCGCGGCGGCGACGAGCGAACCGATGATGTTGCAACAGGTGTCTGTCTTCCATTGCTTCACGAGGAGGTTTCGTATGTTTCGCACGCTGTGGACCGCACTGGTCGTCGTAGGGTTGCTCCTGTTCCCGGCAGTCTGTCCTCAAGGGGTTGCCCAGGAGAAGGAGGAAGCCAAGCCAGCTCGAACGCCTGATGTGATTTACGTCCCCACCCCGCACGAAGTGGTGGCCAAGATGCTGGAAATGGCCGAGGTGACCAAAGACGACCTGGTCTACGACCTGGGCTGCGGCGACGGCCGGATCGTGGTGGCGGCGGCCAAGAAGTGCGGCTGCAAGGCGGTGGGCTTCGATATCGATCCGAAACGGATCGCCGAGGCGAAGGAAAACGTCAAGAAGAACAATTGCGGACGCCTGGTGACGATCGAGCAAAAGGACATCTTTGAGCTGGACCTGAGCAAGGCCAACGTGATCACCCTGTACCTGCTGCCGAGCCTGAACGTGAAACTGATTCCGCAACTGGAGAAGCTCAAGCCCGGCTCGCGGATCGTTTCGCACGACTTCGATATGCGGGGCGTGGAGCCCGACCAGAAGATCGAGGTGGCGCCCAAAGACGGTCGCAGTCACACGGTCTACCTCTGGACCACGCCGCTGAAGAAGACCAAGAGCGAGTGAGTTGCGAA
Organism: uncultured Planctomycetaceae bacterium; assembly: GCA_964438165.1. Taxonomy (GTDB): domain Bacteria; phylum Planctomycetota; class Planctomycetia; order Pirellulales; family Thermoguttaceae; genus CALFBP01. The sequence goes on from CAYTJV010000286.1 coordinate 5,790, forward strand.
AAGGGGTTAGGGGCCAGGGGCCAGGGGTTAGGATTTGAGATCGGCGTCTTTCGAGAGTCCCGAACCCTGACCCCTAATTCCCTAACCCCTGACCCCTAACCCCTGACCCCTACTCGATGCCGTTCGATCCTTATCACCGCTGGTTGGGGATTCCGCCGGAGGAGCAGCCGCCGCATCACTACCGGCTGTTGGGGATCGCCCTGTTCGAGGACCAGCCGGAGGTGATTGAGCACGCGGCCGACCGGCAGATGGCCCATCTCCGCACATTCCAGGTGGGGCCGCACGCGGGGCTCTCGCAGAAGCTGCTCAACGAGGTGGCGACGGCGAAACTCTGCCTGCTGAAGGCCGAGAAGAAGGCCGCCTACGACGGCTTCCTGCGGAATCGTTTGGCCGGCTCGAAGCGCCCCCCTGCCCCGGCCGGCGAAGCCGGCGCGCCCCCGCCGTTTCCGGTTGCCCCGCCTGACGAGGAGCCGCCGGCGGTCGAGCTGGATGTGTCCGGCGAGGAGACTCGCGAGGAGTCGTCGGCCCCTTCGCCGGCTGCGGCCGCCTTGCGTCGCCGACATTGGAAGGCGGCGGGGGCGGGCATGGCGGCGGTCGGATTGGTGCTAGGGATCGTGGTCTTGGCGGCGAAGCTGGACTTCCCCCCTTCCCCGTCTGCCGTGGAAGAACCGGTTCCAGGGGAACAGCCGGTGGCCGTATCGTCCGGGCAGCGCGACGCGGTGGAGCCCCGACCGTCGACTTTTCCAACTCCCACCCCCCCTGCCCTGCCCGCTCCCACCGACGATGGGGTTTCCGCCGACGAGTTGGCATTCTGGGAATCGCTCCTTGAGAGCGAGTCGGAGCTTGCCGAGACAATTGCCTCCACGCCTCCGAAGCCGAAGGAATCGGTCGCGGCTGCCCAAGACCCGCCGGCAGCCATGCCCGCGAAGTCCGAGGCCAAGACGCCGGCCCAGACCTCAACCACCGCTGTCCCGCCGCCCGAGCCGCCGCCGAAGAAACCCGAGCTGAAGCCGGAGCCGTTCAAGACGGTTGCTCAGGTCGACCCGCTGCTGGCGGAGGCTTGGACCCTGATTCGCCGCGGCGACCACGTGAAAGGGCGCGACAAACTGGTTCGGGCCTCCAAGATCAGCCGCGAGGACCTCCGCGTGCCGTTCAGCCTCGGCTTGGTCGATGCCCTTGTGACTCTCGATTGGGCCGCGGCGGAAAAGGAATTCCTCCAGTGCGTGCAGGAGCACCCGAAGCACATTGCCTCGCTGAACAACCTGGCGTTGGTCCGCTTGCGGCTGAACCGGGAGACGCAGTCGGTGAGGCATTGGCAGACCGTGCTGGCGGAGGGGCCGCCGCCGGACGAGATCGTGCAAAACCTCGGCCGCATCCGCTACCTGCTGCAGAAAGGGCGGCTATCGTTCAAACCCGTCACGCAGAAGGCCGTGGATAACCTTTTTGTCGACGCCCAGCTCGCCGGCAACGCCCGGTTTGACCAAGGCGTTGGGTTTCGGTACATGGGCCTGTACGGGGGCGGCAATCCCGATTTCGGCTGGAGCGAGCGCCACGACTACGAAGACCGCTGGTGCGCGGTCTGCAACGCCCGCGGCACAACCAAATGCCCGCAGCGCGACTGCGCCCACGGCATGGTCACGCGGATGGCCTCCAAAGTCGTCGGGTTCCATCCGCTTACGAAAGCGCCGATCTACGAGTCGGGCGCGATTCGCGTTCCCTGCACCGTGTGCAACAAGTCGGGGTTCATTCCCTGCCCTTATTGCAGCAACGGAAAGGACAAGCAACTGAAGTAGTAGGCACACTCCGTGTGCCGTAACCGGCGGACGGCACACGGAGTGTGCCTGCTACTAAAATCGGTCAGGAGGGGCGATCGTGCAGCACTCGATTCGCGCGGCGCTGTGGTCGGCTCTGGCGGCCGGCGCGATGGGAATTTCCCAAGAAGGCTCAGCCATGAATCCCAACGGATGCGACAAGGATCGCTTTGGCACGACGGCCGACGGCGTGCCGGTCGATCGCTATACGCTCCGCAACGGCCGCGGCATGACGGTCCGGCTGCTAACCTACGGCGCCGCCGTGAACGAGCTTCTCGTGCCAGACCGGGAGGGCCGGGCAGCCGACGTCGTGCTCGGCTTCGACCGCCTCGCTCCCTACGAGGATCCGGCCCAAAATCCGTACTTCGGGGCCACGGTCGGCCGGGTCGCGTTCCGCATTACCGGCGGGCAGTTCACGCTCGATGGCAAACCGTATCGGCTCACCCTGAACATCCCCCCGCACCATCTTCACGGCGGCACGCGCGGCTTCAGCCGCGTCGTGTGGAACGCCGAGCCGATCGCCGCCGCCGACGGACCTGCGGTGAAGTTTAGCCTCACCAGCCCGGATGGCGACCAGGGCTATCCCGGCACCGTGAAGGCCGAGGTCGTCTACACCCTCACGCCCAATAACGAACTGAAGATTGACTACACCGCAACCACGGACCGACCCACGCCGGTCAATCTTACGCATCACAGTTACTTCAATCTTGCAGGAGCGGGCTCGGGCGACATCCTGGGGCACACGCTGCAATTGGCCGCCAGTTGCTACACGCCGCTGGACGAAAAGAAGATCCCCACCGGCCGGGTCGCGACCGTCGAAGCATCGCCCTTCGACTTCCGCCAGCCCATGCGGATTGGGGAACGCTTGAAGACCCACCCCGAGGTCGCCGATGGTTACGATCTCAGCTATCCCCTCGACCACGTCGACGGGACGCTCCGCAAGGCCGCCACGCTCAGCGATCCGACCAGTGGCCGGGTCATGGAGGTATGGACCACGCAGCCGGCTATCGTGCTCTACACGGGCAACTACCTGGACGGCACGGTGCGAGGCAAAGCTAGTGCGGTCTATCGCAAACACGCCGGGGTCTGCCTGGAAACGGCCCACCTGCCCGACTCGGTGAACCAACCCAGTTTCCCTTCGACCATCCTTCGCCCAGGCCAGACCTACCGGCACACCTGCGTGTACCGCTTTTCCGTGCGTTAACCTTCGTCGGGCGGTTCTTCGCAGCGCTCCATCGCGTGGATCGCCAGCGCCAGAAGGAGGCACATCAGGTCGATTGCCAACACCATGCCGACGCCGGCCGCCACCCAGCGGAGAACCGTGCTGCCCGTCTCATCCCCCATGGCCCCGAGAATCGCCCCGAAGGCCAGGACCGCCGCCAGCGTCATCACCAGCACGATGCTGACGACAATCAGAACAAGGAGCAATCGCTGCGAGATCAATCTGCCGGTCATGTCGGTTCCCCAAATAGCCGAATTCTCTTGATTGATCGGGTCCCTGTCAATTGTGCGGAAGCTCACTCGCCGACCGGTATCCCCAGTACGTAGGGCAAGCTGCCAGCTTGCCCTGGCACAGTACCCACGGGCAAGCTAGCAGCTTGCCCTACGACCGTGGCTTCCGTAGGGTGAGACTTGCGCCGCTCGTCCCACTCTACAGGATGGGTTGCGCAACATTTTATACCATTTTCGGGTATAACATACCAGCACTATGGACGGATCATGCCCGCACGACTTGTAGGATCCCGGTCGGGACGATAGGATTCAAGGTTTCGGTAAACCGACTCCGAGGCAAGGGGATGCGCTGTCGGGCGTGAGCCGGGCCGCCTTGGAGTCTTGCGGAGGGACACGGCAAATGAAAGACGGCATTCACCCGAAGTACGTGGAAACCAAGGTCACGTGCGGTTGCGGCAGCTCGTTCATGACGCGCAGCACCAGGCCCGAGCTCAAGGTCGATATTTGTAGTGCCTGCCACCCGTTCTACACGGGCAAGCTGAAATACATCGATACCGCAGGCCGCATCGAGCGGTTTCAGAACAAGTTCGCCTCGGTGGGCTACAGCAGCGTGACGCGCGGCAAGAAGAAGGCTGCCGAAGCGCCGGCCGAGTCGACCTGACCGGGCGCGGTTGATCGTCCATGCGCAAAATCCTCGAGGGAAAACTGCGACGCTTTGAGGAGTTGGAAAAGCTCGGGTTCGGCAAGTGGGGCTTTGCAGTCGACCCC
>CAYTJV010000287.1:0-9807 GCA_964438165.1 uncultured Planctomycetaceae bacterium
TGGCCGTCGGCTCGACGGCCACCATCTTGACCTCGGGCTTGCGCGACTTGAGCACTTCGCCCACCCCGGTGATCGTGCCGCCGGTGCCGACGCCCGAGACCACGATGTCGACCTGGCCGTCGGTGTCGCGCCAGATTTCTTCCGCGGTCGTCTTGCGGTGGATCTCCGGATTGGCCGGGTTCTTGAATTGCTGCGGCATGAAGTACTTGCCGTCCTTGGCCGCCAACTCCTCCGCCTTGCGCACCGCGCCCGGCATTCCCTCGGCCGCCGGAGTGAGAATCAGCTCCGCCCCCAACGCCTTGAGCAGGCGCCGCCGCTCGAGGCTCATACTTTCCGGCATCGTCACCGCCAACCGATAGCCGCGCGCCGAGCACACAAAGGCCAGCCCAATGCCCGTGTTGCCGCTGGTAGGCTCTATGACCACCGTGTCTTCGTGGATCAACCCATCGCGTTCGGCGGCCTCGATCATGGACCGGGCAATCCGGTCCTTGACGCTCCAAAGCGGATTGAGGCTTTCCAGCTTCCCCACGACGGTGGCCGCGCATCCTTCGCACACCCGCTTCATCCGCACGAGCGGGGTGTTCCCGATCCGCTGGGTAATATCCGCAAACATTCCTTCCGATGTCGCGACAGACATGGCGATTCTCCGCTTAACGAGCAAATCTGATCATAGGGTGTCATCCTCTCCGCCCTCTTGGGCGGACCTACCGTTCGGCATCAGGGCGTCAAGAATGGTAATAATGTTGCCAAAGATAGTCAACGACTATATCCGAGGCTAGGAGGCTAGTCGGTAGTGCCGATATCTCGCTGGTAGGCCTCCTGGAGCAGCATGTTTTCCTGTTTCTCGTGTCGCAGCAACTCGTCCCGGAAGGCCCGGAAAAGCGCTGCGGTGTGGGCCCACCAATCGACGCTCGCTACTCTGCTGGCCTGCAAGTCCACTGCTAGACTCTTGGCCTGGGTACACATTTTGGGGTGCTGGGCCAGCAGCGCGTTGGCCTTCGACACCAGTTGCGGCGCGTGCAGCAGGGCGTCGGCGAAGTAGCCGCCGTCTTCTTCGCACGTGAAGTGCTTCACCAGTCGATCGCCAAGCTGGCCGAGCATCTCGCTCACCTCCTCGATCGCAGGCGATGGCTGCTGAAATGAGTCGTCGATCCGCGCCAGAATCGCTTTGAGTTCCCGGTGTTGGATCATGTGCTCCTGGAAAACCTCTGGATCACACCCTTGCGAGCTCATGTCATCCCCCTTCCGGTTGGGTGGCTCCGAACGGGCGGAATGACCGTTCGTAGTGCCGCCTTCAGGCGGTATCCTGCACGGATTGCCGGCTCAAGCCGGGACTACGAACTCGTGTCGTTCCTTACCACGCGCGGTACATCGCAAGGCATTATAGCGAGGTCGTCCGATCGAGCTACCGCTGACCGAATCACCTTGTCACCTTGTCAACTCTTGGAGGGGGTGCGACCACCGGCTGATCCTCCACCAAGGCCCGTACCAAGGCGAACAACAGGTCGGAACGCGTGAGCATTTCAGCATTGGCCTCGGCCATCCAGTGGCCTCCCAGCCCGTTGTCATTCATGATTGACGCGAAACCGACGGCCATCACGCGGCCTCGGCTGTACGAAACCCGAGTCGCCACCGCAAGTTTCTCGACCCACATGAACGGCTGGCCGCCGGTGACTTCGCAGATGGCTTGCACCGGGATGCCGGGCCAGCCGTCGGCCAGCCCCAGCTTGCCCTTTCGGCTCTCCGAGTGATTCACGGCCAACCCGAACGGCCAGAGCAGACTGTTGGCCGTCGAGCCGGACACTTCCGGCGTGTCCATCACCAGGAGCTTCCCGCCGTTGGCAACGAACTCGACCAATCCTTTCCGGTACTCCTCGCTGACGGACTTCTGCGGGCAGACCACCACCAGCACGTCGCCCTGGAAGGCCGCCGTCCCGCTCCGCCGGGCGGTGAAGTAGCCGAGCCGTGGGATCCATTGCTCCAGGAGGCCGTAGCCGAGGCCGTTTTCCTGGGTGAATCCGCCGCGCGAGAGCGGCACGTCGGATACGGTTCGATCGAGGATCACGCGGACCATGAGCCGAACGGGCTTCGGCACGGGCATTGCCTGGCGATGGGCGGCCACCACCACCGCGGATCCCGCCACCGCCCCGAACATGCCTGCCGCGAGCACGACCACGCAAGCGATCCGTTGCCGCCGCGCCAGGTACAGCCCGCTGGCCAACGTCGCCGCCGCCAGCACGCCCAGCACTGCGAGCACCGTCCACCGCAAGGCGGCGCGGTCCAACACGCTGCGGTGATTGAGCCATTCGAGCATCCCGAGCATCAGTTCGGGCTTGCCGGGCTCGAAGGCGCTGAAGTTCGAAAAAATCGTCGAATCGGTCCAAGCCGCCACCCGGCCGCCGCCGTGGCGAGTCGTCCAAAGCTGGATGAATGCCCCATAGCGCATCTCGGGACGATACTCGGCCTCGGGAAAAAAGTTCTCGGTATGGTACTCGGGCGGGAGGTTCCAGAGGCCGGTGCTCCGAACGGCCGCTCGCCCCAAGCTTCGCCCCGGATCGATCGAACACGACACCGCGAAGGTCATCCGCGGCACGTGCTGGACGATGGGGTGCGGCACGCGCGGCGGTTGGTACACTTGCACGTACGGGTCGCCCACACGGAACAGGAGGTCCATGCGGAACTTGAACCCAAACACCTTGGCGATTTCGTTGAGAAACGTGCTCGACTTGAACACGTCGGTGTGCTCGCCGACCAGCAAGAGCCCGCCGCCGCGATCGACGAACCGCTCGACGGCCGCGATCTCGTCCCCCGAATACTGCTCGGTGGGCGTCTTGATGACGAGCACGTCGCAAGCGGCGAGTTTCGCGTCGCTGATGGGGTCCGACTCCAGCAGCCGCGACATCTCGAAGTATTGCGAGCAGTAGTTGTAGATGGCGGCGTAGGTGTAGGAGCTGTCCTCGCCGAATTGCTTGGTGTCGTAAGGCCGCGTGGTCGGCTCCCAGGTGGAGTGCCGCTCCACGACCATGATCCGGCCCGCCCGGGGTTCGCCCACCGGATCCCATTGCCACAGCCAGGCGAATACGGCCGACGCTGCCAGGATCGACGCCAGCGAGGCCGCGTAGCCGCCGGCCCGCGGTCCGGCGGACGCTTCCGAGAGGTCCTCCTTCCCGCCCAAGGCTGTCGCCGATGCCCGCATGGGCACGAAATACCAGGCCGCCACCACCGGCACAATCAACAACACCAGGTGTACCCAAGGGCTGAGAAACTGGTCCATGACGTTCAGCGCCTGCGACCCGTCCCAACGGACCGCACGATGTACGAGCAGGGCCACGAGGAGCCCGGTGCGGACGGGCAACCAGACCGCGATTAACGCGGCCAGCCGGCCCGGCATCGAGTCCGAGGAGCACCAGGCCGCCCACCAGGAACCCCAGCGTGACCGGGTCGAAGACCAGTTCCCACGTGACGCCCAGCCGAAGCGGCCCCCGGAGCGTGCCGAGCACCAGCGTGCTGCCGTCGACGGCCGCGTCGGCGCCGAGGAGCCAGGCGATCCGTCCGACCAGTTCCGGCAAGGGCCACGGCAGGTCGTGAGCGCGCGCGGTGAGTGCCGTGTAGACTTCCATCATGGCCGATTGGGCCAAGAGCACCAGTCCGCCCGCCACAAGACCGCGGCCCAACGGAGAAAGCCATCGGTGCGGGATCTTGACGTATCCGAGCAGCAGGCCAACCGCCGGCAACAAGACCGCCGCGCGGTACGGCCAGGGGAAGAACCACACGGCCGGGGCCAGCAAGGCGACCGCGAGGAGTCGTTCGGGGCCGCGCGGCAGGCGCAGGGGGAAGCCCGACAGGAGCACGGCGCCCAGGGCCGTCGCGCCGGTCCAGGCGATCGCGGAACCGGGCTGATAGAAGTGCAATCCCAAGAGCCACGAGCCGGCCAGCAGGGCGACCGCAATCCAGTATCGCATCATGGCTTCGCCTCCTTGCCTGCCGAAGGCTTCGGGACTTGCTCCTCCGGCTTCCCGGCCGGCATGTCCGATCCGCTCGGAGAGTTGTTGTCCGAGGAGTCGTCATCGGAGTCGGCAGGTTCCGCGGGCGGCTCGGGTGGAATGAACTTACGATCATTCAACTCGCCGAAGAACCACCTCCAGAAATGGGCGTTCTCGCGGAAGATGCGGTCGGTGCGGCCGTCTTCCGACTCCAGGTTCTTGTTCGCGGCGAAGTAGGTGTCGCCGAAGAGGAAGAACTTCCCTCGACCCACGCGGGCGGAAACCGCGACGGGAAGATCGTCGAAGCCGCGCACGAGCACCTCGGCGCCTTGGCCCTCGCCCGCCACAGGCCATCCGGCATACAGGCCCGTGTGGACCTTGTACTTCCCGGTATCGAGATACGGCGTGCGGAAAAAGCCCATCGGCGTGGGTTCACTTCGGGGATCGTCCGGACGCAACGGCGAGAGGGGAACGCTCAGGTCGAACTCGGCCAGCAGCGACTGGATCGGCCCGGCATGATTGGCCCCCGCCGTGCAGAGTACGGCGCCGCCCTGTTCGAGGAACCGCCGCACGGCGGCGCGCTCGGGCGCGGAGAACGCCCGCGCCGGGGCAACGGCGATCAGCATTCCGGCACGTTGAAGCTGCTCGTCGCTCCACCGCCGCATGACGATCGGCAGATAGCCGTTGCGCATGAGCGTGAGCTCGAGGCCGGCCAGCCCATCGTCGCCCCAAGACTCGCCGCCGGCTGCCGGAAGGTGCGAAGCGTCGATGCAGGCCACGGGGTTGGGCGTCTGCTCGCGTCCGTCGAGGAGCATCTCCGCACGAGTGGCGCTGAGCGCGGTGGCGAGGCTGAGGAACAGGGCAAGCATGGCCAGCGCCGCGGCCAACCGCCCCGGGTTCGCCTGCCATCCCAGCAGTCCCACAAGCCCCAAGCAGGCCACGAAGCCTAGAAACTGGCGCCAGCCAGCAAGCTGCGGGCTGGAGGCGTGCGCGGCGAGATACCCGAGCAGCCGAGCGGCGAACTCGTAGCCGCCAGGCAAGCCGACGTTCTTCAGCGCCGAGGCGTCGGCCAGAACGATCACTCTCCCCTGGCCCACGCCCTGCTCGGCGGCGAGCACGAGGTCCCCGAGCCGTTCTCCGCAGTCGAGGCGCGACACGCCGGTCAACGCGGCGTCGCTGCCCGGATCGCTCCAGCCCCATCGCCCGATCAGGATCGGCTGTGCGGTCCAGCCGAGGCGAATCGAGGAGCCTCCGGCAAGGGCAAATCCGTTGGACTCGTCGTCGATTCCCACCGCCGCCGGATGCACCGCCGGTTCCAGTCCGTGCTGCCAATGCCGCACGATTGCCGTGGCCGTATCGAAACGGACTTCCATCCCGATTGCCGCCAGCAGATCGTTGAAGCTGCTCGCTGCGCCTTCATCCTGAATGCGCGGCTCGGCCACGACCAACAGCGATCCGCCGCGGCGAACGTAGTCCCAAACGCGGTCGATCTGTTCGGCCGTCCAAGGTCGCGTGGGGTGGATCAGCACGAGCACGTCCGCATCGTCCAACAGCGGCGGCCCCAGGTTGGACGCGTGGACGAACCGGCCGCCCAGGCACGCCACCAGCGTGGGGAGCATTCCGTAATGTCCGGCCGATTCCTGGCCGTAACGATCGAACTGCGGCTTCCCCCAGTCCAACGAGCCGTGATCGTAGACCGCGATCTTCCGGCCGCTGAGATCGACCTTGGCGATCGAGAGCGAAGTCACCACCGGGATGAACGCGGCCAGCGCAACGGCGGCCAAGCCGAGCGCTGCCGGCGAAAGACTTCCGAAGTCTCGAAGACTTCGGAAGTCTGCGCTGTTCGCGCAAGAGTTGCCTGTCCCCTTTTCCCCCCCGGACGACCCTGTCGTCCATCGCGACCAACGGAACATCGCCGCGGCAATGGCGGCGTACACCGCGAGGGCCAGCAGGGGGAGGTTCCACGGCAGCAGCGTGCGCAGCGCATCGCCCCAATACCATGGGGCCGGAACGGATAAATCGGACTGATAGAGCGATGGTTCCACCGGCGGCGGCTTGGGGATCGCAGCCAGCAGATCGTCGCTGTGGGCCAGAACGAACAGGTACATCGCGTGGCCGCAGCACACGGCGGCCGCGGCGCAAAGGGCGCGAACGAGTCGGGGCGGTGCGGTCTCCAAGAGCCAGACCACGCCCAGCGCGGCCATGAGCACCAGGAAATCCAGCCCGGCGAAGGTCGCACCGATCGAAAGCGGCTTGCCGTATGCCGCCCCGGCCCACGCGCCGAGGGCCTCGCCCACCGCGTTGCACGCCACCCACACGACCGCCACGGAAGCCATTGCCAGCCGGTAGATCGCCAACACGGCGACCGCGTAGGCAGCGGCCAGAAGGGCCTTGCGATCGACGCCGCTTGCCGTCCAGGCCACGGCCGCCAAGACCAGGGCCACGCCGATGAGGTTGTACACCGGCATCGCCGGCACGCAGAGCATCACCGCGGCCAGCGCGCTTCCCACCAGACATGCGAGCTCCGGCCCGCGGACCGATCGCCTCGGCCAGCCGGCGGCCAGCACGACGCCGATCCCCACCCAAGCCAGGGCATGTTGTAACGGACGCACCAGCAGCCCCGCCGATCCCGCCACGATCCACGCCGTTGCGATTCCCCCGACTGCCGCCGTGACCGTCCGCGGCAAAGGCACAGACTGGGCAGTCTCTTCCGCCATCGGCGCGGCAGAGCGACCTTCTTGAGAGGGGCCGCCGGCAAGCCTCTTGAGTCGACGATTCACATCCATCCGCGCGTCTCGCCACGATCGAAACGACCTAGTATGCTCGCGCGCGGCGTCGAGGTCAATTGCAGATGGCCGACACGCTCATAAAGGCGCGGCCGTTGATCGCGCTCGAATACCCACGTGCTCCGGAGATTCTCGTTCCCACGCTCTGCGTGGGAACGGGCGACGGGCCGCTCGGCGGCCCGTGGGGAAACGCCGCAGAGCGGCGGGCCGTGCGTTCCCACGCAGAGCGTGGGAACGAGAAAAGCGCGACCAGCGGTCGCGGCTTTATGACCGAAGCGCGACGGCGCGGCGGGGCCCTTCAAGGTCCAGTCGCTTCATCTTCTTGTAGAGCGTGGTGCGGTTGATGCCCAGGGCCTCGGCGGTGGCCTGCCGATTCCAGTGGTGGGCTTCGAGGACGTCGAGGATAATTTGCCGTTCCGGGGTGGTCATGGCCTGCTTCAGTCCGCAGGCGCCGGGAGACGTCACCACCGTGGGGGCTGCCAGGGTGAGGTTGTTGGGAAGGTCTTCGACCCCGATCATCGTGCCCTTTCCGAGCAAGACCGCCCGCTCGATCACGTTCTGCAACTCCCGCACGTTCCCCGGCCAACGATGGGCCTGCAAGGCCCATAGGGCCTGCTCCCGGAACCCGTGGACTTGCTTTCCGCAATCGCGAGAGATCCGCTGGAGGAAGTGCTGCGCCAAGAGCGGAATATCGGAAATCCGCTCCCGCAGGGAAGGCAACTCGACGTTGATCACGTTCACCCGGTAGTACAAGTCCTGCCGGAAGCGGCCTTCGGCCACGGCCTTGGTGAGGTCTTCGTTGGTGGCCAGGATGACCCGGCTGTCGACGCTGTACGTCTTCGTGCCGCCGACCTGCTCGAACTCGAAATCCTGCAGGATCCGCAGGAGCTTCACCTGCATGCCCGGGCTGGCGGTGCTGATTTCGTCGAGGAACATCGTGCCTTCGTGGGCCTGCATGAATTTTCCGGTCTTCTCGCCCAGCGCGCCGGTGAACGCCCCCGCCACGTGGCCGAACAGCTCGCTCTCCAGGAGCGTCTCGGGCAGGGCCCCGCAGGCCACTTCGACGAAGGGCTTGTTGCGCCGCGCGCTGGCGCGGTGGATCGCGCGGGCAATCAGCGATTTCCCCGTGCCGCTTTCGCCGGTGATCAGCACGGTGGCCTTGGTGTCGGCCACGGCCTGGATCATGTCGAACACCCGCAACATGCGATGATCCTGGCCGATGATGTGCTCCAAACCGTACCGCAGGTCGAGCTGGGCCTTGAGGTTCTTGTTCTCCTCCAGCACCTCGCGCTGGCTCACGGCCCGATGGATGGCCATTTCCAGCTCTTCGTCGATCAGCGGCTTGGTGATGAAATCGAAGGCCCCGGCGCGGATCGCCTCGACGGCCGCCTCCACGGTGCCGTAGCCCGTGATCATAATCACGGCCGTGGCCGGGCAGTGCTGCCGGCAGTGGGCCAGCACGTCGAATCCGTCGCCGTCGCCAAGCCGGATGTCGACCAGGGCGACTTCATAAGTCTTTCGTCCCACCGCGGCCAGCGCTTCGGCGCGGCCGGTGGCGGCGTCCACTTGATAGCCCTGTTCGCGGAGCCAATCGGCCATCGAGTGCAGCACGTGCCGATCATCGTCGACCAACAGAAGCGAGCCCTTGCGCATGTCGTGTTCCAGGACGTAGCAGATGTTTGGGGTGAAAGGACTGCTGTCGCCAAATATCTACGTCACAGGATGAGTCGCGTCAACGCGCGCCGACCGGCGGGAAGGGGTCGGGAGTCTTTTTCCATGTCGGCGGGATCTGCTTTCTCGCATGGAAGCGCCTTGAACCGCCGACATGGAAAAAGACTCCCGACCCCCTCGTACCGCCCAAGCAGTGCTACACCGCACTACCGGACCACGTGCCAGGAAATCTTACCGCGCACCGTGCGGCACAACTCGCTAAAATTTGGGGGAGGGCTGGGCGCAACCAGCCGACCGTGGTACGCTAACTCAAGGGGGTTTGCAAACGCACCGCCAAACCCTCTGAAAGAAGTAGTTTCTGCGGACGGATGCGCCTCTTTTGGGGCGATTCCTGGGTAGTTATCCCCCTTGAAAGTTGTAGATGATTGGTACGTTCGGGGAATACCATCCTAGCCGTTTGCGTACTACCATTTCAAGGAGTGAGTTGGCTCGGCCCCCTCGGCCGAAGCAATTGAACCGTTTTCCTCTGGTTTGGGGAGTCCTCCATGAGTGTAAGACTACTGATCGCCGATGACCACGAAGTCATCCGGACGGGTTTGGCCACCCTGCTCAAAGGAACGGACATTGAGATCGTGGCCCAAGCTGCCACCGGGAAAGAAGCAATCAAGCAGGCCGAGCAGAGCAAGCCGGACGTGATCCTGCTCGATATCCGCATGCCCGACGGCGACGGTCTGTCGACGCTGGAAAAACTGCGGACCAAAGTGCCCAACTCCAAGGTGGTCATGTTGTCGACCTACGACAACCCCACCTACATTGCCCGGGCCGTCGCCCTGGGGGCCAGCGATTTCGTGCTCAAAGGGTCCGCTCGGGACGCCATCGTGGAGACCATCATGACCGCGGCCGCCGGCGAGTCGCCTTCCCGCGCGGGCGAGCTCCGCCGCATCGCCGCTGTCATGAAGGTCCGCCAGGTGGTCGACGACGACGAAGTCCCACTGACGCAGCGCGAGACCCAGGTGCTCCGCCACGTCGCCTTGGGCCTGAGCAACAAGGAGATCGGCCGCTCGCTGGAAATCAGCGTCGAGACGGTCAAGGAGCACGTCCAGAACATCCTGCGCAAAATCGCCGTCAACGACCGCACCCAAGCCGCGGTCTGGGCGGTCCGCAAGAAGCTGGTCTGATCTCGTTTTTGGAGTGCGGCGACTTGTCGCCGCTTTCTTTTTTCGGCGGCGGCAGCAACGGCGCCTGCCCGCGGATCGGGTGCCGCGCGAGGGGGTCGGGAGTCGTTTTCCATGTCGGCGGGAGACTCCTCAGCCCCCAGGGCGATTGCACCATGTTGCATGTGATGCGGGGGTTTGCGTTGATCCAGA
>CAYTJV010000288.1:0-9744 GCA_964438165.1 uncultured Planctomycetaceae bacterium
CAAACCCGCTTCCACCGACGCGGGGTCGGTGGGGATTTCGTTGAATTGGCCTCCGCTCGCGTAGTCGCCAAACCCGCTTCCACCGACGCGGGGTCGGTGGGGATTTCGTTGAATTGGCCTCCTCTCACGTAGTCGTCAAACCCGCTTCCACCGACGCGGGGTCGGTGGGGATTTCGTTGAATTGATCCTCGTTCCTACGGTTTCCTTGGGAACGCACGTCTGCGACGCTCCGCGTCGCCACCACGACGCAGAGCGTCGCTCAAAGCGGGTTCCCACGCGGAGCGTGGGAACCAGGAGACCGGGGAGCGTGGGAGCCAGGAGAACGGGGCTTCAAGCGCCTGCTGGAGTTTGCGGGCCATGGAGAGGGTGTTCGCGGTCTCCTGGGACAGACGCCCGATCGCCGCCGAGTTACGTCGTCACCGCGACGTGCTTGTCGAGCTTCTCGCGGATCGTCTCGGCGGTGAACGGCTTGACCAGGTAATCGGTCACCCCGGCCTGGATCGCCTGGATCACGCGGCTCTTCTCCGCCTCCGTGGTAATCATGATGATCGGCACCTTGGCGTCTTGGGCGCGGATCTCCTTGACGACCTCCAGGCCCGTCTTGCCGGGCATGTTCCAATCGGTCAGCACCAGGTCGAAGGTGCCCGGTTTGAACAACGCCACGGCCTGGCTCCCGTCGGCCGCCTCAACCACCGAGGAGATGCCGACCGCGTTGAGGGAGCGAATGATGATCTTCCGCATCGTTCCGGAATCGTCGGCGACAAGGACGCTGGTGCTCATGGTAGGGGTCAGGGGTCAGGGGTTAGGGGTTGGGAGTCTGGGGATCCTGAACCCTGAACTCCAAGCAAAGGTAGGTCGTATGGCCGCGAAGTCAAACGCGGGAGGCAAGCGCCCAGCGGCTTCGCACGTGGCGGGTGAGCACCGCGGCGGCCTCGCCCAGGGCGAACTGGCGGTCGACGTTCCCCTCCACGTAGGCCACCTTGTTCATGCCGTAGACGTCCGAGCTGGCCTCGTCCTGGCCGGGGAAATACCCGCCCCCGGCCCGGATCGCGCCGCAGCCTTCGGACCCGTCGCGTCCCATGCCGGTCATGATTACCCCCGGGCAGCTCTGGCCGAAGGTCTCGGCGACGCTGCGCATCAGCACGTCGGCCGACGGCATGTGGCCGCTCACCGGGGCCCCGTCCCGAACCACGGCCTTGACCGACGCGCCCACGCGGCGCACCTGCAGGTGCTTCCCGCCCGGGGCAATCAAGACCTGATCGGGTTCGAGCGGGTCCCCGTGGGCCGCCTCGCGGATGGTCAATTCGCCCAGCGAATCCAGCCGCCAGGCCAGCGGCTTGGTGAAACTGGCCGGCATGTGTTGTACCACGACGATCGGCGGCATGGGCGGCCGGAGGGCCTCGAACAGGCGGGCCAGCGCGGGCGGCCCGCCCGTGGAAATCCCGATCGCAATGCACTTGTCGGCCAACTCCGGCGGAAAAGGGGACAGGTCCAATTTGTGCGAAGCCGGGCACCGACCGGAGGTTGGTCGCGGGCCGTTCCGGCAAAATGGACCTGTCCCCTTTTCCGCCTCCGCACGCTGCTGTTTCCGATCCCGGCGGATCTCCAGAATCCGCCGCACGTCCAGCCCGGCGGCGGTGCGGATCTTGCGAGGCAGCTCCTCGCGCAGGGCGGATCGGGTCTTGGCCCCGTAGTCGGGCTTGGCCAGGTAGTCGACCGCGCCGCGATCCAGCGCGTCCAGCGTGATGTTCGCCCCCAGCTTGGTCAGCGAGCTGACCATGACCACCGGAATCGGCCGCCGCGTCAGGATCGCGTCGAGCGTCGCCAGCCCGTCCATGTTGGGCATCTGGATGTCCAACGTGATCACGTCCGGGCGCAGGCAGTCAAGCAGTTCCAGCGCCTGCCGGCCATCGCCCGCCGTGCCGACGACCTTCATGCCCGGGGTGGCAGCAATGCTGTCGGCGATGATCGAGCGGACCACCGCCGAGTCGTCCACCACCAGGACGCGGATCACCTCCGACGCCATCGCAGAACTCCCATCAGGCTAAATGACTTTTCACGATTCCGGGAGGGCGAGGCTCCTGCCGAGCCGTGCTGGGATGCCGGTTTGCCCGTTTCAAGAGCGGCTCGGCAGGAGCCTCGCCCTCCCGGGATTACGCAACACTAATTAAACTCGCCGCTGTCGGAAGTTTAGGTCGTGTTTGCACTTGAGGCCAATTGGCGTATAATGACGGACCGTGGCTGCCACTCCACCCGTTTTAGGGGTGATCGTGCTCGACTTTGAGCAACCCGTGCTCGCCGGAAGGGTTCCGCCATGACGGCCAAAAAACCGGGCAAGAAGGAAGACGCGGATTCGGGGCCATCCCAGGCGGCGGACATTCGCCAAGAGGCGGAGCGACGCTTGGGCAACAAGAAAGCCACGCCGGTCGAGGGCATGGCCGAGGTCGACGCTCGCGGGCTGCTCCACGAGCTGCAGGTCAACCAGATCGAGCTGGAAATGCAGAATGAGGAGCTGCTGCGTGCCCAGGCGGCGTTGCGCGAAAGCGAGCAGCGGTTCAGAGATTTGGCCGAGCTTCTCCCGCAAACGGTCTTCGAAGTCGACCTCGAAGGCCGTCTCACGTTCCTAAACCGACGGGCGCTGGAGACGCTCGGCTATACGCAGGCGGAATTCGAGGCGGGCCTGAGCTGCTTCCAGATGCTGGCTTCGCACGAACACGACCGAGCCCGACATAACATACAGCGCGTTCTTTCCGGCCAGGACTTGGGCGGGACCGAATACACCGCCCAACGAAAAGACGGCACGCAATACCCCGTTGCCGTATACAGTTCCCCGATCCTCCGCGATCAGGTGCCTGCGGGCCTGCGAGGGATCATCGTCGACGTCACCGACCGCAAGCAGGCGGAGGAGTCGCTGCGGGAGGGGAAAGCTTATACGCAAAGCATTATCCGCTCCATGGCCGACATGCTCGTGGTCATCTCGCCCGACGGCACCATCGCCACGGTCAACGAGGCAACCTGCCAGTCGTTGGGTTATCTTGAAGAGGACTTGATCGGCCGGCCCGCCACGCTGCTGTTCCAAGAAGAAGAAGACAGCGTCGAGTTTGTTTTATCTCAGCTCCCGCTCCCCGTCAAGCGGACGGTGCTCCGCCGCCTGGTGAAACAAGGCTCTGTCCGCAACATCGAGAAGTCGCTGCGAACCAAGGACGGTGTTCGGGTTCCCGTGCTTCTCTCCGGCTCGGTCATGCGCGGCGACGAAGGCGAGATTCGGGGAATCGTGTGCGTCGCTTCGGATATCACCGAGCGCAAGCGGGCGGAGCAAGAGTTGCGGCTGTCACGACAGAGGCTCGCGCTCCACGTCCAGCAAACGCCGCTCGCCGTCATCGAATTCGACCTCGACGGCCGGGTGCGGGAATGGAATCCTGCCGCGGTCGCCACGTTCGGATTCTCGCGCGAGGAGGCCCTCGGTCAGCACTGGACGTTCATTGTGCCCGAAGCGATCTGGGGATCTTTGGAGGGCGTTTGGGACGCCATCGTGAACCACCGTGGTGGCAGTCGCTCGACCAATGAGAATCGCACCAAGGATGGGCGGATCATCGCTTGTGAATGGTTCAACACGGCCCTCGTGGACCCGCAAGGCATCTCCATTGGCGCGGCCTCGCTGGTGATGGATGTCACTCAGCGCCGGCAGGCCGAGGCGGCCCTGCGCGAGAGCGAGGCCAGGTATCGCGACCTGGTCGAGACAACCCACGACCTCGTCTGGGCCGTGGACATGGACGGACGCATCACCTTTATTAGCCAAGCAGCGGAGGAGGTTTACGGTCGACACCCCAAGGAAATCCTGGGGCGTCCGTTTCTGGAGTTCATCGCCCCGGAGGAACACGAGCAAGTTCGGGCTGCGTTCCAAGCGGCGGTCGCCACCGGGCAGGCGGCACGAGACACCGAACGTCACGTGCTCCACGCCAATGGCACGCGCCGATTACTCGCAGCCAAGTCGATCGCTCTCCGCGACCACCAAGGCCGAGTCATTGGATTCTTCGGCACTTCCCAGGACATCACCGAGCGCAGGCAGACCGAAGAGGCGATGCGACGGTTGGAGAGGATGCAGGCCGAGGCGGAGAAGTTGGCTGCCACCGGCCGGATGGCCGCTCGGGTGGCCCACGAGATCAACAACCCGCTGGCCGGGATCAAGAACGCCTTCCGCCTGATCAAAGACGCCGTGCCCGAGGACCATCCCGACCGCGACATGGCGGAGCGGATCGATCGGGAAATCGCCCGCATCTCGAACATCGTGCAGCAGATGTACACGCTTTACTCCCCGCAGGCGGGTCAAATCACCGAGGTGGTTGTCGACGCGGTCCGGGACGTGCTGTCGATGCTCGAACCCCTGCGCCGCGAAGCGGAAGTCCGGTTCGACGCAGCCCACGTGCTCCCCGGATTGAGCGTCCTGGTGCCCGATGGCGGGCTCCATCAGATCCTGTACAATCTGACGGCAAACGCCATCGAGGCATCCCCGAGGGGGGGCGTGATCACGATCGCCGCTGAGTTGGCCAACGGCCGTCCGGACCTGGTGCGGATCAGCGTCCACGATCGGGGGAAGGGCATCTCCCCCGATATTCGGCCGCGGATTTTCGAGCCTTTCTTCACTTCCAGGGCCGATGACCATTCAAGGCAGGGGCTTGGCCTAGGTCTTTCGGTTGTCAAGAGCGTCGTCGTAGCGTCAGGCGGAGCGATCGAGTTCGATAGCGCCCCCGAACTGGGGACTACTTTCCGTGTGTTCCTCCCAAACTGCGCTTACCCCGAATTCTGGCGAATTCGGCTACGCGCACACTGCGCCGCACCCATCCCCGAATAATCCGGCTTTAGCCGGCAATCCCGCGAAGAATATAGTGCAATCGGGCGCGGAACTGGCTAATCTAACAGTGGAGATTCCGGGCCGGCAGCCCGCACGCAGCGCGTGCGGCAGTCCCTGGAATCGGCCCCCCGCACCCCGACCCACGAACCAATCGTGCCATGCCTGCTGAGTTGGACGACTTCCGCACCCTCATCCAGCGCGTCTCCGAAGGATCGGACGAGGCCGCCTGGCAGTTGGTCGAGCAGTATGGCGATTCGCTCCGCCGGGCCGTGCGGCGGGCCCTTGATCGACGATTGCGGTCCAAGTTCGATTCCTTGGATTTCGTGCAAATCGTCTGGTCCTCGTTCTTCCGCACCCGCGATCGGGCGCAACGGTTCGCGCACCCCGAGGAGCTGGTCGCGTTCCTGATCACCATGGCCCAAAACAAGGTTGGCATGGAGACCCGACGCCGGCTCAGGACAGTGAGAACCTCCGTCCGGCGGGAACACTCGTTGGAGGGAATGATGCGTACGCTTAAGGGGACCGTCGCTGCGGAGGATCCAGGGCCGGTCGAAGAGGCCATTGCCCGCGAGCAGTGGAACCGCATCCTCGAAGACAAACGGCAATCGGAACACGAGCGGCAAATCGTTCGCATGAGGCTCGACGGGGAGAGTTGCAAGAGCATTGCGCAGCGTCTGCAATGGGCGCCGTGTACGGTCCGCCGTTGGCTCAACAAGCTATTCGGGCAAACGTCCCGGTAGGGCCCAACAACCGGCGATTTCGGCCATGAGTGAGCAGTCCGACGATTTCCCGGGGGAGCGACTCGCCGACCGCTTCGCCTCGGAGTTGAAGGACCGGTGGCACCGCGGCGAGCCCGCCGACGTGGCCGCCGTGCTCAGCGAGTTCCCCGAGCTGAAACAGCACAAGTCGGTCGTTCTCGATCTGGCCTGCTGCGAATACCGGCAGCGAGTGGACCGCGGCGAATCGCTCGACGCCGAACAGTTCGCCCGGCGGTTTCCCAGCCTTCAGCGCTCGCTGTGTATGCTCATCGAGGTCCAGCAGTGGGTGGACCAGAACTCCGGTCTTGACCCGCGGCAGGAAAGCGTCGCCTGGCCGGCCCCGGGGGCGGAGTTCCTCGGATTCTCGTTGTTGGCCGAGCTCGGCCGGGGCGCGTTCGCACGGGTCTTCCTGGCCTCCGAAGCGGCCCTGGGGAGCCGTCTGGTCGTGCTCAAGGTGGCCTTGCACGGCGGTCAAGAGGCCGAGACCCTGGGACGCCTCCGCCATCCCAACATCATGCCCGTCTACTCCGTCCAAGAAGATCCCCAGACGGCGCTGACCGCCATCTGCATGCCCTACCTGGGAAAGGCCACCCTGAGCGACGTGCTGGATTGCGCGTATGCCGGTTCCCGGCCGCCAATGCGGGCCCGGGTGGTCCTGGAGACGATCGCCGCTTTGCACGACGATTCGGAGCTCGCCGAGGCCGCGCCCTGGGAGCGCATTCTGCGCAAAGGATCGTATCTCGATGGGGTCATCCATCTGGCCGTCCAGTTGGCCGACGCGCTGGCCTGCACCCACGCGCGCGGAATCTGCCACCATGACCTGAAGCCTTCCAACGTCCTGATTTCCACCGACGGCCGGCCGCTCTTGTTGGATTTCAATCTCTCCTTCGACGAGCGGACGAATGCGTGCCGGTTTGGGGGCACCTTGCCCTACATGGCCCCGGAACAGCTTAGGCTGATGGCCTCCCACTCGCCCGAAGGTTCCCCACGCGCCGATCCCCGCTCCGATTTGTTCTCCCTGGGCGTGATCCTCTATGAGGTCCTCTCCGGCGCCCTCCCGTTCGGCTCCGTGCGCTGGAGCCGCTCCCTGGAAGACACTGCCGGGCGCCTGCTCGGCCAGCAAGCCAAGGGCCCTCAACCGCTGCGGGAGAAGAACCCCCGAGTCGACCGGCGCCTGGCGCAGACCATCGAGCAGTGCCTGGCTTTCGATCCCGACCGCCGGCCGCCATCGGCGGCCGCTTTGGCCGAGAGTCTCCGCCGCGAGCTGGCGCCGGTTCGCCGCGCCAGGCGCTGGGTGCGGGACCACCGCAAACCCGTGTCGGGCGCCGTTCTGGCCTTGCTGGCAGTCGCCTTGTGCTGGGGCGCGTTTCTGGTTTTCCGCCCCTCCTACCAGGTTCGCCAACTGCGCCGCGGGCTGGAATACTACGACCAAGGCCGCTATGAGCTTGCCGTCGAGTGCTTCGACAACGCGATTCGGGCCGCTCCCGAAGACTTCGGCGACGCCATGCTCGCCCGCGGAAAGGCCCATCTGAAGCTCAACGACCCGCGTGCGGCGTTCGAGGATTTCCGTGCCGCGATTGAACAAGAGCCGAGCGCCTCGGCCTCGGCCGGCATGGGGTATTGCTTGAGCCAACTCCGGTCTCACAAGGAGGCAATCCTATACTATCGCATGGCGCTCAGCATGGGGAATCGCTCTGCCGCGCTCTTGAACAACATCGGGTATACCTACGTCAAGTTGCATCTTCTCGAAGATGCCGAGGCGTTGCTCAAGCAGGCTGCGGAATTGGACGGGGAGCTACAAGCAGCCCATTACAATCTCGCGGCCCTTTACCTGGAGCGTGCCGGCGCAGGGCAGTCTCTCCCCGCAGCGGCCCATTTTCACGTCTCGAAGGCGATTGAAATCGGCCCACCGTCTGCGGATTTGTACTGGACGGCTTCGCTCCTCGCGATGTCGGCTGCCAAGCAGGACGCTCAGGCTGCCCATCGGGCCCTCGGGTACCTGGAGAAGGCCCTCGCCCTTGGCCTCGACGTGGCGGGCCTGAAATCCGATCCCTTGTTTCGGCCCTTGCGCGATCTGGAGCAGTTCCAGCGCCTTCTGGCCACTCCGCCCGGCGTCAAGCCCACCCCGCCCGTGCTCCTCCTCGACCCGCTCTAAGCCCCGATTTTGGAGTGCGGCGACTTGTCGCCGCTTTCCTTTCCTCTCTCCGTAGCCCCGAAGGGGCGCCATACGAAAGCCCAGGGCATCGCCCTGGGAGACGGGTGCGGCATCCACGCGGTAGCCCTGTAGGGGCGAGATACCTGTGGATGGGACGCGGCTTTATCACGCCCTTACAGGGCTTGGGGCGTTGGGTTGGCTCGCATTCCCAGGGCGTTGCCCTGGGCTTTCCTATTTCGCCCCTTCGGGGCTGAAGAGGGCCGCCACACGCCGAGTCGCGGGAAACAAGACTGAGATACGGGCGGCAGCTCTCAAGGGCCGACTTTTCACTTCCCCGGGACGCGCCCTCTTGGACCCAACCCTAGCGTTGATCGCTAATAACTCCTTCTAGCGGCTTGCTTTCCAACCAGGCTCGAATCAGCCTCAAACTCGGTGATTGCGGCAAGCTGCGAAGGCACGGAAAACCTTCCCCCACCGTAGGGCAAGCAGCCTGCTTGCCCGCATTCGACCCAGGATAGGCAAGCAGGCTGCTTGCCCTACGTACTCACCCCCCACCACGAGGGTACCCGCCGGGCCAGCAAAGAATTTTCGCGATTCTGGGCCAAATTCCCAAGAATCTTTGCGCGCGTTTAGCGCGGATTGCAATTCGGCTTAGTGGAGGGCAGCGGCGGCGCGTTCGGGGAAGTTTTTGCCCCGGGCTCGCGGGGAGTCGCGCCGCGCGCTACCCGTCTTTTACCCCAACCAGAGGAGGTACAACTATGTTGCAGCGATCGAACCAGTCCGCAGGCCGTCGTCCCATCTTGCGCTCGATGGCCCTGGCATTCCCATTGGCCTTGGCCCTGCTCGCTCTGTCTCAGTCCTTGGCCCTGGCCCAGGCCCCCACCGGCCCTCCGGTGATCGATCAATTCCAAATCACCGAGATGATGGGCGGCATTTGGGCGTTCGAGGGGCACGTTTACGATCCGGATGGGCCGACCGAGGGGTACGTCGTCAACTTCGGCGGCGCCGTCTCCGGCCTCAGCGCCACATGCCGCTCGGACGGCAGCTTCAGCGAAGGATTCTGGATCCCCGGCCTTACCGGGGGCGTTAGCGCGGACACCACGGACCCGCAAGGCGCGGCCGCCGATACAAGAATGTTTTACGTTCATTGACTCCACACGAGTCGAAGACCTGCGTGTCCTTGTTGACGGAATCGTTTGGAAGTGTTTGGAACTGTTTACGAACAGCGCTCTAGCTAAAGGCCGTTGTACGCCCGTGGGGGAAGCTATCCCAAAACTTCCGAAGTCTTGGAGACTTTGGGAGTTTGCGGGAAAGGCCGACCCTGCGGGCGGCAGCGGCGGAAAGGAATTCGCGCGATGGCAACCGAGGAGACGAAAGCTACCGTATACGTTGTGGATGACGACGAGGTGATTCGCGGCGTGTTCATGTCGCTGGTCGAGATGATGGGTCTGGCGGGCGAGCAGTACAGGTCGGCCGAAGAATTCCTGGCAGCCTACCAGCCCGCCGGGCCCGCATGCGTGATATTGGACATGGAACTGCCCGGCATGAACGGTTTGCAGCTCCAGGCCGAGTTGAAGCGAAGAGCGTGGGCGCTGCCGGTCGTGCTCGTCACCGGGTTCGGGGCGGAGAGGATCGAACGCGAGGCCCTGCGTCAGGGCGCGGTGGCCGTCATCGAGAAGCCCTGCCGGGCCAAGGAGATGAGCGAATCGATCGAGAAGGCGATCGAGCTGGTGCGAAAGGCGTGAGTTGTGGCACCGGGTAGTGCGGGCGTCTGGCCGCGGAGGTCGGGCGCAAGCTATACCGGACGCGGTACGGACTGACACAAGTTCGTAGTCCCGGCTTTAGCCGGTAATCCGGGAAGAATACCGCCTGAAGGCGGGACTACGAACGGTAGCCGAATTCGCCAGAATTCGGGGTAAGTGCGTGCCGTCTCCCGAATTCTGGCGAATTCGGCTACGGTCCCATGAATAATCCGGATT
>CAYTJV010000289.1:0-5339 GCA_964438165.1 uncultured Planctomycetaceae bacterium
GATCCCGGTCCCATGCCAGATCCCGGTCCCATGCCAGATCCCGGTCCCATGCCAGATCCCGGTCCCATGCCAGGTCCCGGTCCCATCCCCGGTCCCGGTCCCATCCCCGGTCTCGGCCCGATGCCAGGTCCCGGACCCGACCCGGGCTGACGCGATCCCGCGGTGGAGGCGAACCGGAAGCGTTCCCCAATCCTGCGATGAAAATCGTCCATCCCGGCGGTGAATTCCTCCGGGCTGAGCGAGCCATCATGGTTCTTGTCCATCATCGCAAACAAGGTCTTCGAATCAGGCAGCCGGGGCTGCTCAGGACGGGGCGGTTGGGGGCGTTGCGGCCCGGCCGCGGGGCGATCGGGCGGCTTCGGCCCGGCGGGGCCTGGGCCTCCGCGACGCGGCCTTTCACCCCCCGCCCAAGGCATCGGAGGCGGTCCGGCTTTGAACGCCTCCTTGAGTTCTTCGAGGGTGATCTTCTTGTCACCGTTCTTGTCGGCCTTCTTGAGGAAGGCCTGAAGCGGCTCCGGGGCTCCCGCCGGAATCTCATCGGCCGTGATTCTCCCGTCATGATTTCTGTCGAGCCGCTGGAACAGGAACTCGGGATTCCCCCGATCCGGATTCTTCGGTTCGCCGGCCCGTCCGTCCACCGACAGAACCACCACCAACCCAAGGCCTGCCAGCAGGCCCCAAAAAAACCTTCCCCCCATTGCTTTCTCCCTTTCGTTTTGTGCATGTAGAGAAACCCACTGAAGTAAACCGGGCAAGTCGAACCGGGTTCCGCGACTGCGCGGGCTTTTTTCCCAGCGCGGGTCGCGCGCGGCGTTTGTAGCGCTGTGAGCTGCGACATAATGCATCCTAAGGGGTATTTATCACCGCACGACAGGACCGGTGTGGCTACGGACGGGTGGAGCGGGTCGGCGTATAAGTCACCTTAATGGGGGGTACGATGGCGGTATCCGACGGCCGGTTGCGTGTGGTAGGCGTCGATCTTGCTGGCTTTGCGGCAACTGCCTACAATCCGCGATCTCGGCATCGAACCGGGCAAAGTGGAAATACGTATACTAAGGCGTTGAGGTGCTCGGCCAAGGAAAGCAAGCTTGGCAGACCGGGCCTTGGGATGCGATAATCGATGTGTCACAAGTCCTACAGGTCGCGAGACATAGCTTGACGAATTAACAGCGCGCTTTGGGAATTGGCTGAGCGCGGCTGGGGAGCGTGGCCGATGAGTGTCGTGCGAGTGTTTCCCACGGAATGGGGCCTCATCGCACGGTGCTCGCCGGATTGCCAACAGCACCTCACCCCATAAGCTAGAGTTGACGGGAAGGGAACACGCGTTTCTCCAGACGTTGGCGTCGCCGTCGCGCGGATGACCAAGAGGGAGGAGAAGGATGCACGTTTACGGCCCAGCGCATTTGCACGGTCCCCAGGCGATCAACGCCCCGCACAACGCGCGGATCAACCAGCCCGCGCCGGCTGCGGAGGCGGAACAAATTCAGGACGAGCTCCAGTTGTCGGAGGCCGGGCAGTTGATCGGCAAGGCCCACGACCTGCCCGACGTCCGCTGGGATCGGGTCAACCAGATCCGCGCCCAGATCGCCGAAGGCACGTACGAAACCGACGATAAGCTCCGCGTCGCCCTGGGGCGACTCCTTGACGAAATCGGCTAACGGCCCGGCCATGCCTGGCAGCCGCACCATCGACTTTTCCCTGCGATCGGTTCAGGTCCCGCTGAGCCCCGAGGAACGTTTCGCCGAATTCCTCCGCACCAGCGGCAAGCGGCTGACCTCCCAACGCCGTTGGATCGTCGAGCAGGTCTTCAGCCACCACGACCATTTCGACGCCGACGAGCTGATGGGCCACCTCGCCGAGCTGATCGCCCAGCGCAAACTCAGCCGGCCCACCGTCTACCGCACTTTGGGTGAGCTGGTCGAGGCGGGAATGCTCCGCAAAATGGCCCTCGGCGGCCGGAGCGTGTTCGAGCACGAGTACGGCTATCCCAGCCACGACCACCTTCTCTGCCAGGTCTGCAACCGCCTGATCGAGTTCCACAGCGTGGCCCTGGAAAAACTCCGCGACGCCGTGGCCCGGGAGCACGACTTTCAAGTATCCTCCCACCGCATGTTCGTCACGGGAACCTGCGCCGAGTGCCGGCGTCGGCAGAAATCAAGAGGGCGGTAGTTGCCCTTTGGAGTGCGGCGATTCATCGCCGCTTTTCCTTGAGGATAGAAGTCGCCGCGACCCAAAGCGACGATGAATCGCCGCACTCCAAAGTAGCTGTAGGGCCTGCGAAGATCAAGACGCCTCGCGTTTCGGGCCAGATGTCGCGGTTTCCAGCGGCTCCAGGCGGATCACGTGCAGGAGGTCGACCTGGACCGCCCGCTCGTAATACGTCCGACCGGGCCGGCCCGTGAGGCCGACCATCGCCGAGCGCCGGCCGACCATCATCAGATCTGGGTGGCGGATCTCATATCCCTGTCCGTCGGTCATCACCAAACGGAAGGGCTGGAACGGTTGCGTGTGCAAGACTTCACGAAGTTCTTCTGGTGTCACGGCAAAGCTCCCCACAGAGAATTCCGAAGCCATCCCACTTATTGTAGGGCATGTCCTCGCCACTATCCAGTCCGGCAAAGCCGCGTCGTCTCCCTATACTCGCACTTCCGCACCACTGCTCCGGGCCGGAGGGTATTTGGCCACAATAGGCTCGATGACTTCGGCCAGGAACTCATCGACCTGCTCGGGGGCGCGGCCGATGAATTTCTGGGGATCGAGCGCGGCGTCGAGATCGACCTTGGCGAACGCGGGGTCGGCGGCCAGGCGGTCCAGGAGGTCGTTGGGAGCCCCTTCCTGCTTGACCATGGCGGCGGCGGCCTGGCTGTGGCGGCGGATTCGTTCGTGCAAGTCCTGACGATCCCCGCCCGCGGCCACCGCGGCCATGAGGATGTTCTCCGTGGCCATGAAGGGAATCTCCGCGTCGAGGTTTCTGGCGAGCACGCGAGGATACACCACCAGCCCGTCGGCGATGTTCTGATAGAGGATCAGCACGGCGTCGATGGCCAGGAACGACTGCGGGATGACGAGCCGGCGATTGGCGCTGTCGTCCAGCGTCCGTTCCAGCCACTGGGTGGCGGCGGTCATGGCCGGGCTCGATTCGAGGCTGATGACAAATCGCGCCAGCGAGCACATCCGCTCGCTCCGCATCGGGTTGCGCTTGTAGGCCATGGCCGACGAGCCGATCTGGTCTTTCTCGAACGGCTCTTCCACTTCCTTGCGGTGCTGCAAGAGACGCAGGTCGGTGGCCATTTTGTGGGCACTTTGGGCAATGCCCGACAAGACGGCCAGAACCTGAGAATCGATCTTGCGCGGGTACGTCTGGCCGGTGACGGGGTAGGACTGCGGAAGCCCGATTTTCTCGCAAATCAAGTGCTCCAGGCGGCGGACCTTGGCGTGGTCGCCGTGGAATAATTCCAGGAAACTCGCCTGCGTGCCAGTGGTCCCTTTCGAGCCGAGGGCCTTCAAGCTGTCGAGGCGGTGCTCGATCTCGGCCAGGTCGAGCACCAGGTCGTAGGCCCAGAGACACGCCCGCTTGCCGATCGTCGTGGGCTGGGCCGGCTGCATGTGGGTGAAGGCCAGGCAGGCTAACTCGCGGTGCTGCCGGGCAAATGCGGCCAGCCGGCCAAGCGCAGCCACCAGCCGATTGCGCACCAGAATCAACGCGTCGCGCAAAAGCAAGAGGTCGGTATTGTCGGTAACATAGCAACTGGTGGCCCCGAGATGGATGATCGGCCGGGCCGTGGGACAGACGTCGCCGTAGGCGTGTACGTGGGCCATCACGTCGTGTCGCAAACGCCGCTCGTGGCGGTCGGCCGCGGCGAAATCGATGCAATCGACCTTCTCTTTCAGTTCGGCGATCTGCTCCGCCGTGATCGGCAGCCCCAACTCGGCTTCGGCTTCGGCCAACGCGACCCAGAGCCGCCGCCAGGTGCTGAACTTCCGCTGCGGACTCCATAGCTCGCTCATCTCGGCCGAGGCATAACGGGCAATGAGCGGGTTGTCGTACTGATTCATTGGCTGCGTCATCATTACACCAAGGGAATGTCACCCGACGACAGATACTTTTCGGCGACTGCCTCCAGCACATCCTGATCTTCTTGGCCGAAACGGTCGAACCGGGGGCTGTCGACGTCCAGCACGCCGATCAAGCGGCCCGCTTTGATTAGCGGGACGACGATCTCCGACTTCGATGCCTCATCGCAGGCGATGTGCCCCGGGAACTCGTGGACGTTGCCGACGACCACCGTCTTCCGCCCTCGGGCGGCGGTCCCGCACACGCCGTTTCCGAGCGCGATCCGCGTACACGCCGGCTTGCCTTGAAACGGTCCGAGCACGAGCTCATCGCCCTTCAGGAAGTAGAAACCGGCCCAATTGACGTTCGGCAGCCCCTGGTACATCAGCGCCGCGACGTTGGCCGCATTGGCAATCGGGTCGCGCTCGTTTTCGAGGATCGCCGAGACCTCGGCCAGCAAGGCCTTGTAGCGCTTTGCCTCATCGCGTTTCGGCTCCGGTTCTTCAGCGACGTCGTCCTCATAGGGAATCTCGTACTCCTTGCACCAGTCGATGGCGATTTCCTTTAGCGCCGCGTTGCGGAACTCGTACCAGCGGTCGGCGATCCCCAAACGGTGGATCGCGTCCTTGAACCGCCGGAACGCGCCCTGCCCCTGGATCGCATCGCAAAGCTCTTCCGAGGCTTCCTCGTTCTCCAGCGACCGGCAGAAGTCCTCCATGATGCCGTATTCGTGGATGTCGAACTTCGAGGGCAGCGCGAGGAATCGCCCCTCAGTGTCCTCGGCGACGGCCCGAGCCATCCGTCGTTCCTCTTCCTCCCCGTCCGCCCGATCCTCCTCCTCGTCGCCCTCCTCGTCAAAGCAGAGCTCCTCCTCGGTCACGAAGACCACTTCGCCCGTCTTCGTGTCGAGGTAGGCCTGAGTTTCGTCGCCAATCGGGTCCAAGCCATCCAGGATGACGCTCAGCTTGACATATCCGCTCATCTTTGCCATCGCTTCCTCGCTGCTTCTCAACTTCCCCGCCGGCCCCGTGCCGGTGGAATCGGGTTTGGCAACTATGCCGCCTCCGCAATCCTCGGCGCTCTTTCCCCACCGGCCCCGTGCCGGTGGATTCGGGTTTGGCAACTACGCCGCCCGCGCAATCCTCGGTGCTCTTTCCCCGCCGGCCCCGTGCCGGTGGAAGCGGGTTTGGCAACTATGCCGCCTCCGCAATCCTCGGTGCTCTTTCCCCGCCGGCCCCGTGCCGGTGGATTCGGGTTTGGCAACTACGCCGCCCGCGCAATCCTC
>CAYTJV010000289.1:5439-9739 GCA_964438165.1 uncultured Planctomycetaceae bacterium
TACGCCGCCCGCGCAATCCTCGGTGCTCTTTCCCCGCCGGCCCCGTGCCGGTGGATTCGGGTTTGGCAACTACGCCTGCGGGTCGCTCGTTTAGTCGTCAAACCGCGTTTCCACCGACGCAGGGTCGGTGGGGGCTCTGAAGGTTCCGTCTCCTCGTTAGTCGTCAAACCACGTTTCCACCGACACGGGGTCGGTGGGGACTTTGAAGGTTCCGTCTCCTCTTAGTATTGGCGAGACTCGCATGGAAGACCGTTTGGTGCTACCCCCTCCCTCCTCACATATTCGTCGCATCGTCGGCGCGGCTGCCGCCCAAGAGGTCGTCCATCGCTCGGGCCAGCTCGAGGTTATGGCGGTTGTCGAGGGCATAAACCCGGCAGATTCGGGAGCTGACCGGGATCTGGTGGAACAGCTCGCGATCGTCGAGGCTGCGGATCTGCTCGGTGGCCGGATCGTAGAGGAAGTTCTGGCCGGCGGCCGGAGCCCGCGTGCCCGGCCGGTGGACGTGCCGCGGAGGATCGAACCGCAGCGGCAGGTCCTTCAGCTCCCGCGGCAGGTGCTGGCGAATCGCCGCCTCGAACAGCTTCTCGTCGCTGAACACGCTGGTG
The DNA here is from genome assembly GCA_964438165.1 of uncultured Planctomycetaceae bacterium. Taxonomy (GTDB): domain Bacteria; phylum Planctomycetota; class Planctomycetia; order Pirellulales; family Thermoguttaceae; genus CALFBP01. The sequence continues at coordinate 6,045 of CAYTJV010000289.1, forward strand.
TGCTCCGTGGCGCCCGGCTCGAAAAACACCACCCGCTCGCACGCCATCTTCCAGCGGATCTTCCGGTTCAGCACGTCGCGCCAGCGGAGCCCCAGTTCCCGTAATGCCGGGTCCGTGGCGCGGCGCCACCCCGCGACCCGGACCAACAGCGACCATTCCGTGAGCTCCAGGTACTCGTCGAGGTGCTCCAGCGGATTGCCGGGGAAGAGGAACTGCTTGCTGTCGGCGAAGACTTCGGAGAGCGAGAGATCGATGGAGCGGACCGTGCGGTGGAAATACACCGTGCGGAACAGATCGGCGCGGACGCTGATGAATCGCACTAGGGTCGACAGGCCGCGCTCGTGGATCGTCAGCCCCCGCGGCGAAAAAAAACTGTAGTGCAGCAGTCGTTCCAGGTCGAAGGCCCTCAGCGTGTAGCCCGACATGTAGGCGTCGCGGAGCACGAAATCCATGTTGTCCACGGTATACAGGCCGCTGAACAGGCTGCGGAGGAGTTGAAGCCAGCGGGGAATCTCTTCGCTGGCCGACTCCGTGGGCCGCATGATCAACAGCGCGATCTGGTGCGGATCGAGCGCCTCGTGAGCCCCGAGCTGACCGTTTGGGTTGCGGCGAATGTGCCGCAGCAGATCGCCCAGCTCGTGCTCGATGATATAGCCGCCCAAGGTCTCGTGCGTCAGTCCGTAGTCGGCCAGGAAGTGCTGGTCGAAGAAATGTCCGAACGGCCCGTGGCCCACGTCGTGCAACAGCGCGGCCATGCGCATGAGCGATTCAACGTAGGCGCCGCTGGGAACGTCGGGACAGACGTCCCGAAGGCTCGGGTAGAGCCGCTCGATGGCCCGAGTCGCTAAGTGCATGGCCCCCAGAACGTGCTGAAACCGCGTGTGCTCGGCTGTGGGATAGACCCACCAGGCCGTCTGCAACTGGTGAATCTGCCGCAGACGTTGGACCCAAGGGTGGTCGATGATCTGCTGTTCGGCGACCTCGGGCTCGGAAATCCCAGCCGTCGAGGTAAATCGAATATACCCGTGGATGGGGTCGTGGCTCAGGTTTTCATGGCGAAAGTGCTGCATAGAAAGGCATTATGCCAGTAGAATCCTCTGGCGTCCAGAAAGCCACGTACTCTGAAGGAATTGACCTTCCTTTCCGATCTAGCGAGAATCGTGGCGTCCGGATAAACTCAGCGGCAACTTTGCAGGTTGGGTAAAATAACTTGTCTGTGACGGACAGGTGCCCGGCGAGGGGGGCTGGATTCTCTTCTCGGAAGCGAGTCTTTCGTTCTGGACGGGACGTCGCTCTATCCACGGATTGGTATAAAGGCCTACAAAAAGGAGGGGACTGGCGTGCCACGGATTCGGACCTGGGTGCTGCGCTTCGTGTGTTGGTCTGCGGGACTTGTGATTGCCGGTGCTGCCTACGCGGTGCCGCCGAGCGAGAAGCTCTTTCCCGACACGACCCGGGGGTTCGTCTCAGCCCCGAACGCCAAGAAACTCACCGAGCAGTTCAACACGACGCAGTTGGGAAAACTGCTCAAAGACCCGGTCATGAAGCCGTTCACGGAGGATCTCCGCCGGCAGTTCGACGAGCGCTGGTCGAACGTGCGGGATCGGCTGGGGATGACCCTGGACGACTTCAGGGGGGTGCCTTCGGGGGAGGTCGCCGTGGGGCTGATCCAAGTGGAGCGCGACCAGGTGGCGTTGGCCCTAGTCTGCGACGTCACCGGGCATAAGGAGCAGGCCTCGGCCTTGCTCCAGAAGGTGACGGCGACGCTGACCAAGCAGGGGGCCAAGAAACAGACCGTGGACGTTGCCGGGGCGGCGGCCCTGGTCTTCGAGTTGCCCAGGCCGCCCGGCAAGGACGTCGATCGTCCCCCGCAGTTCTCGATGTGGACCCATCGCGGCGATCTCCTGGTCGCCGCGGACCATACGGGCACGATGGAAGGCATCCTCGCCCGCGTGGCCGGAAAGAAAAGCAATACCCTGGCCGACGTGGCCGGCTTCCAGGCGGTCATGAAACGCTGCCAGAAGGATGCGGGGCAGGCCGCGCCCCAGGCCCGATGGTTCATCCAACCGCTCGGCTATCTGGAGGTCCTCCGGACGCTCCGCGGCGAGCGCGTGCGCCGCAAAACGAAGTCGTGGGTCGATGTGTTCAAGAGCCAGGGCTTCACGGCCGTTCAAGGCGTGGGCGGGTTCATCGACTTCGGCGTGGACAAGTTCGAGCTCGTCCACCGCACGGCGATCTGGGCCCCGCCGCCCCGGCAGCTCTCGATGAAGCTCTTCACCTTCCCGAACAACAAGGAGTTCGCGCCGCAGCGCTGGGCGCCGAGCAAGGTGGCCAGCTACGCGACGTTCTATAGCGACGTGCTGGGCGCTTTCGACAGCATCGGGCCGTTGTTCGACGATCTCGTGGGCCAGGGCGACACCGGCGTGTGGCAGGAAGTGCTCGACGGCTTGAAGAAGGATCCCAACGGCCCGCGCATCGATCTGCGCAACGAGCTGGTGGTTCACTTGGGCAATCGGATCAGCGTGGTGGCCGACTACCAGGCGCCGATCACCACGAACAGCGAGCGCCTGCTGTTTGCCATCGAGACCAAGGACGATAAGGCCGTGGCCCAGGCGCTGGCCAAGATGCTCAAGAACGACAAGGAGATGCAGCAGACGAAGCTGGGGGATTACGTGGTGTGGGAGAGCGTGCCGGAGGAGAAGCTGGCGGTGCCGGCCGTGGACCTCGATTTGCCCGGCTTCCAGCCGGACGCGCCCGGCAAGGCCCCCGCGCCCCAGGGGCGCGAGACCGCCCTCTTGCCGAATGCCGCGGTCACGGTGGCCGCCGGGCACCTGTTGATCGCCTCGCACTTCGACTTCCTCAGAACGGTCCTCGGCAAGCTCGACGAGCGCGAGACCCTGGCCCGCTCCGTCGACTACCGGCTGGTCCAGAAAACGCTGGACAACTTCAACGTGCCCTTGAAGTCCTTGCGGACCTTCGGGCGGACCGCCGAACAGGCCCGGCCCACCTACGAGCTGATCCGCCAGGGCAAGATGCCCGAAAGCGAGACGATGCTCGGCCGGGTGCTGAACACGCTGTTCGGCGCCGGCAAGAAGGGGGTGGCCCGCAAGCAGCAGATCGACCCCAAGGCCATGCCCGACTTCCAATTCGTCCAACGCTTCCTCGGACCCGCTGGCATGCAAATGGTCTCCGAACCCGACGGCTGGTTCCTCAAGGGGGTTATGTTGGCCAAGTAGCGCCCCACAGCAGCCGCTGCCGACGGACTTACCGTCCTCGTTCCCACGCTCTGCGTGGGAACGCACGGCCCGGCCGCTCTGCGGCCCGGGTGCGAACGACGCAAAGCGTCCTCAAGCGGACGTTCCCACGCGGAGCGTGGGAACGAGGTAACGAGGTAATCTACCCGCGCGCGTCCTGATTTCCTGGGCGACCGTTTGCCACAGGGCTCGCGGCGCGTATATCACGGAACCATCGGCACGCAACCCCCCGCGCGGGCCTGCGCCGCGAAAGAGAGAGGCCCGCCCAGCCACATTCGCGACCCAGGACGGGCGCCGCGCGATCGCGAAACCCGACGCTGCAGGCCAACGCCTTCGTCGTGGCCACAGCCGCGGCCATGACCGGCGCTTCGCTGCTGGTGGCGACGGACCGGCTGACGGTGGACACGGTGCAGGTTCGCCGCATCAATGCCGCCGACGCGC
>CAYTJV010000290.1:0-9698 GCA_964438165.1 uncultured Planctomycetaceae bacterium
TCCTCCAGAATCCAGAAACAAGGCAAAATGAAAATGAGAAAGCCAAAACGACTCACCCAAAAGCGCCACCAAGAAGCGTGCGCCAAGAAAGGCCCGCTCAGGGCGACACGCCCCCACTCTCGTGTCGAACGTGCCGCTCAGTATACCTGCTGTGGCGCGTGAAGCAAGAGGCGGAAAGACAAAAAGAGAAAAAGGAACTACCCCGACCGGGTGGCAAGCTCTCGGGCTTTCGAGAGGTACCACGCAGCGGATGCGGTTCGTCGTTGCTCGCCTCCCTACCCGGCATTAGGATGGGGCGAAAGGGGACTGATGGTGAAGCTGAAGTTCAGACGACGCCCGAACTACGCGGATGGGTCGTGCCGCGACAGGCCGCCGAGAACAGCTCCACCGGGGCCGCGCGTCCGCGGCGTGGTGGTCCTCTTTGCTGCCCTGGTGGGCGTGGCCGTTGCAGTCGCCACTGCGTGGCTTGACCCCTTCAGACCCAGCCATCCCTGGGAGGACGCGGCCCTGGCCGGGCTGGAGTCTGGACTGCGTGCCTCGGGCGCTGGCGCCAAAGACGAAGGGAGTGCGGTGACCGCCGAGGCCGTGGACGCCGTGCGCAGGCTCATCGCCCGGTTCGCAGAATCCCCCGACGCCATTGATGCCGTGGCATCCCTCTACGATCAACTCGGGCAGAGCGACTTGGCGTCGGCCTGCTGGCAGCACTGTCTTGAGTTGGATCCACGGTACGGGGATGCCCATTACTCGCTTGGCCGGATTGCAGGCGACCAGGGGGACCACGAACAGGCGGCCGGCCATTTTCGCCAGGCCATGCACTCGAACACCACGGTGGCCGGCATCCCGAGGCACCTGGCCGAGGCCCTGCTGAATCTGGGAAAGACGCGGGAGGCCGTCGAGTTGCTCCAGAAAGACCTGCAGGCCGACCCGAAGGCCATGGCAACGCTCTTTCTGCTCGGGCAAGCCTATCTTCAATTACGCGACTGGGAAAAGGCCCGCGATCATTACGAGGCGGCGATCGCGATTGCTCCGGAGTTTTCCGGCGCGTACTTTGGCGCAGCCAATGCCTGCTCCCACTTGGGCCACCAGGAAAAGCGGGCCAAATACGTGCAGAAGTTCAAGGTCCTCAAAGCCAAGGAAGAGCAGGCCCATCGCGAGAGCCTCAAGACCACCGGGGAGACGGCCGACGTTCGCGCGCGTGCCGCCCAGATTTACACCAGTGTCGGAAAAGTGTACTACGCCCACGGCGACGCCCAGACGGCCCACGAGCAATGGCGCAAAGCTGCCAGTTTGTTTCCCGGCGCGACCCAGCCGGGGCTGCTCTTGGCGTGGTCTTTCGAGCGTCAGGGGCGGCCGGAGGAGGCAGCGGCGATCCTCCTGGAATTGAAGAACCGGCAGCCGCAGGACCTCGAAGTCCTCATTCGCTTCGGCATGCTCCGCGCCCGGCTGCGCCGATGGGACGACGCCGAAGGCGCCTTGCGCAAGGCCATCGAGGTCGCGCCGATGCGGGCCGACGGATACGCCGCCCTGGCCGATCTCTACTTACAGGCCGGCCTGCCGGAGAAACTGGCGGAGGCCAAGACTCTGGCCCAGAAAGCCGCGGACCTGCAACCGGCGGCACAGCACTTCTTCCTCCTCGCTCTGGCGAGCCGGCGCCTGGGCGACCTGCCGGGCTCGCGGTCCGCCATCGATCGCGCGGTGGCCTTGGAGCCCGGGAATGCGGAGTATCTCCGCGCGCAGGACTCGCTTCGGCCCGGGGGGCAGCCGTGAGCGGAGACCTTCGGTCGGCCGCCGCCCGCGTACGGGTGGCTTGACTTCGGCCAGCCATAGCCCTATCGTAATGATGGGGGAAAGCAAGACCCGGCCAATTATCTTATCTTGGAGCGGAAGCCATGGCCATTCTTGAAGTCAGTGACGACGGCATGTTGCGCGTGCCCGGCCAAATGCTCCCTGGTGGCCAGCCGCACTGTCAGTTCGAGTTGGAGCAGGTCGGCAACGTGACTTTGCTCCGTCCGGCTGGTCCAGCGCATCAGCAAGGGACTCCCGCGGACCGTGCGGCAGCATTCCAGCGTTGGGTTGAATCCCCGCATCCGCCGGCTCCTGATCTGCCCGCCGAATGCCTCTGCCGCGAAAGCCTCTACGACTGATGGCCCGGTACGTGATCGACACCAACGTTCTGCTGCGGTTGGTGGTCCCGGCCGCGGCGCAACACCCACAAGCAGCCCACGCTGTCAAGACGCTGCTCGCCCGCGGAGAAGAACTGCTGTTGGCTCCTCAGGTCGTGATGGAATTTTGGTCGGTGGCCACTCGACCGCTGGACGTGAACGGCTACGGTTGGACGGCCGCCCAAACGGAAATCGAGGTAGCCAAACTTCTAGCCCAGTTCTCGCTTCTGCCGGAGACGCCCGCGGTATTTGCGGAATGGCTGCGGCTGGTGGCTCTTCGCGGCACCATCGGCAAGCAGGTTCACGACGCTCACATCGTGGCCCTTCTCAACGCGCACAACGTTTCTCACTTGCTGACTTTCAACGTTGGGGATTTCGCAGCCTACGGCATCCATGCCGTATCTCCAGCCGATATTCCATGAATCGTCTTCGCTTTGGAAGAAATGGCCTCGTCGCCATTGCCTTCTTGATCGCCGTCCTCAGTGCAACGCTGGCGTGGCTCCTGTGGCACGGTCGGGAGACCGCGCCGCAACCGGAAGCTCGGGAGACGGTATCGCCAATGGGCCCCACCGCGCCGGCTCCGGCCGCGAATCCCTCCTCCACGGGCGCGGCGTTGCCCCAGTCCAGCATCCAGCTTCACGACGTCACCCGTGAGACCGGCATTGCCTTTCGGCACACCGACGGGAGCAGCGGGCAGCACTACATCGTCGAGACGATCACCTCCGGCCTGGCCTTGTTCGACTACGACGGCGACGGCCTGATCGACATCTACTTTCCCAACGGGGCGCCGTTGCGGGGCACCAAGGTCGACAAGCCCCCGCGGCACGCCCTGTACAAGAACCTCGGCGGCTGGAGGTTCCAAGACGTGACGGAGCAGGCCGGCGTGGCATGCACGGGGTACGGGGTGGGCGCCGTCGCGGCCGACTACGACAACGACGGCTGGACGGACCTCTACGTGTCGAACTTCGGCCCCAAGGTCCTCTACCATAACAACGGCAACGGCACGTTCACCGACGCGACCCAAGAGGCGGCTGTGGCCGACGGAGACAAACTCGGCGCGGGGGCCTGCTTCCTGGACATGGACGGCGACGGCGACCTCGACCTGTACGTGGCCAACTACGTCAAATTCACCTACCAGAACCACGTCTTCTTCCAGCGGCAGGGCTTCCCCGAGTACGCGGGTCCCCGGTCCTTTCAGCCGCAACCTCACACCTTGTTCTGCAACGACGGCAACGGCCGCTTCACCGACGCGAGCATCGCGTCGGGCATCGCACAGTACCCGGGTCCGGGCATGGGCGTGGTCTGCGCCGATTACGACAACGACGGCCGCACCGACGTCTTCGTGCTCAACGACGTCGAGGCCAATTTCTTCTGGAAGAGCGACGGCGCCGGGAAGTTCGAGGAAATGGCGGTGCCCGCCGGGGTGGCCTACAACGGCCAGGGCGACACGCTGGGGAACATGGGAGTCGATTGCGGCGACTACGACAACGACGGCCGGCTCGATTTCTTCACCACCTCCTACCAGGGCCAGTTCCCCGTCTTGTTCAAGAACGCGGGCAGCGGCACGTTCGAGGACGTCACGGCGGCCGCCGGGGCCGGCGCCGGCTCCTACCACTGCGTCAAGTGGGGATGCGGCATGATCGATTTCGACAACGACGGCCACAAAGACCTTTTCATCGCCATGGGCCACACCCAGGATCTCATCGACAACTACGACCACACCACCTCCTACGAGGCCGCCAACGTCCTGCTCAAGAACCTCGGCGACGGCACTTTCGTCAACGTGTCGGATCGCTGCGGCGACGGCCTCTTGGTGAAGCGATGCAGCCGCGGCGCCGCCTTCGACGATCTGGACAACGACGGCGACGTCGACGCGGTGGTCCTCAACTCGCGCCGCGAGCCCACGATCCTCAGGAACGTGCTCCGTGAGGTGGGCTCCCGCAGCCATTGGCTCCAAATCCAACTCCGGGGCGTGAAAACCAACCGCGACGGCGTGGGCGCCCAGGTGAAAGTCGTGGCCGGCAACCTGACCCAACTCGACGAAGTCCACAGCGGCCGCGGCTACCAGGGCCACTGGGGCTCGCGATTGCACTTCGGCCTGGGAGAACATTCCATCGCCGACCGCATCGAGGTCCGCTGGATCGGCGGCGGACTCGACGTGATCGAGAACGTCGCCGTCGACCGGCAGGTGACGATTACGGAGGGCCGGCGGTAGCGGTTGCAGCGATCGATCAGACTGGACCGTACCGAGTGATTCCGGGCGCCTCATCGAAATCCGCATCGTTGCTGGCGAGGTTGGTCAGGTGTCGGCTCTGCACCACGGCCACGACAAGTGCATCGCCGCTCAACAGTCCATGCGTGCGGCTGAGGATCGTTCACGCCGCCGAGTGCAGCGATTGCTCGATCAGGTCCAACGTTTCGTCGATTTCCTGGGTGGTCCGGAAGCCGATGGTGAAGGCGTCGACGCAGCCCAGGCCGAGCACGTACTTGAGCGACTGGAGGCGCTTTTCGCGGCTGCCGAAGCCGCTCTCGCCGTAGATCTTCATCCCCAGCACGCCGCGCCCCTTGGCGTGGATCTTCTTGAGCTGCCCGGCGACTTTCTCCGGCTCGGCGTCCATCTTATCGCCGAAGGGATTGATCCGCACGAGTTGGACGTCGCACCAGTCCGATTCGGCCGAGGCCACCAGCGGCTCCCAGCCGTGGTTGGAAATCCCGACGGCCCGCACCCGGCCCTTGCGCTTGGCCTCGTCGAGCACGTCCATGACGGGCCGCATGTCGGTGGGCCAAGAGCCCGTGGTCATGCAGTGCATCAGGAGCAGGTCGATCGTTTCGACGCCCAACTCGCGGCGGAATCGCTCGATGTCGGCCTTGGCCACCTCGGCGTTCTTGGCCATGGTCTTGGTCTGGATGAAGTACTTGTCGCGGGGCACCCCCTTGAGCGCGATCTGGACGAACACGTGCATGTGATACATGTCGGCCGTGTCGATGTAACGGATGCCGCGATCCAGCGCGTGGCGGGTGAGCTTGGTGAATCCTTCGGTGCCCAAGGCCCGCTGCTGGCTGCCGCCGACCGTGCCCGTGCCGATGCCCAGCACCGTCGTCTTCAGGCCGCTGCGGCCCAGGGGCACGAGGTCGGTGCCGCGTTTTGGCCGGGCCGCGGGCTCGGCGGCTGGCGTGAATCGTCCCCAAGCGGCGGCCGCGCCGGCAAGCGTCAGCCCGGCGAGAAAATCGCGACGCGAAATCCCTGACATGGCAATCCCCTTCATTGATCTGCTTCGGTGGTCCTGCTCACTGCTGACATCCTTTATACCTTGTACCCGCCCGCCGGGCCAGCCTTTCGCGGACTGACCGTTCGGGGTATACTGGGGAGCGTGGATCGGGGTTGCCCAGACTGTGGGCGACGAAATGTCGTCTTTTCCCTAGCCCAGGCGTTCACGCCTGGGTCGTGGGGCTGACAAGATTGAATGCCAGCCCCTTCAGGGGCTTACTTTGCGTCTCGTGTGAATGGGCTTGCAGCGACCGCGGTAAGCCCCTGGAAGGGGCTGAAAACCATCGGAGCGGACAACGCGCCCCAGGCGTGAACGCCTGGGCTAGAGAAAAGAACGAGTTATCTTCTTTTGTCAGGGAGACCGAATCATGGCTCAAGAGCATCGCGATACTGATGTTTCTGCCCGCAGGCGTTTCCTCTCCCAGCTTACGGCCGCCGTGGCGGGAGCGGGCCTAGCGTCGGGCGATGTCTTTTCCGCCGAAACGCAGTCCCCGCCGGCAGCCCTGCTGCCCACGATCGCCTTGGGCAAGCATCGCGTCACCCGCCTGGTCGCCGGATGGAATCCGATCGGCGGGTATTCGTACCTCGGCCCGCACGTCGACCGGCACATGAAGGACTACTTCACGACCCAGCAGACGGTCGAGTTCCTGCTGGATTGCGAGCGCGCCGGCATCAACGCGCACCAATTCTCGCCCGCGGCCAACGCGGAGGAGGTCTTGCGCAAGGTGCGCGAGCAGGGCTCGAAGATGCAGTTCCTCTGCCTTCACGCCGGCCGAGGGGACGTCAAGAAGACGGTCCAGGCCACGCAGCCGATCGCCATGGTCCACCACGGCGGTGTTACCGACACGCTCTTCGGCGACGGCAAGAGCAGCGAGGTCCACGACTATGTGAAGGCGGCCCACGATGCAGGCGTGCTGGCCGGCGTTTCGGCGCACAATCCCGATTGCATCAAGCGGATCGCCGACGAGGGCTGGGAGGTCGATTTGTTCATGACCTGCTTCTACTTCCTCACCCGCAAGCACGGCCCCGCTTTGCCGACCCTCGAGATCGGCTATCCGTTCTATGCCGACGATCCCAAGATCATGACCGACGTAGTGCGGCAGGTGAAGCAGCCCTGCCTGGGGTTCAAGATCCTCGGCGCCGGGCGCAAGTGCTCAAGCCAGCAGTCGGTCAAGGAGGCGTTCCGCTTCGCCTTCGAGCGCATCAAGCCGACCGACGGCGTGGTCGTCGGCATGTACCCGCGGTTCTTCGACGAGATCCGCGCCAATGCCCAATACACCCGGGAGCTGGGCCGCGTGCTCGGCGCAGGTCTCCCGACCTCGCCGATTCGCTGATCGATAGGTCTCCCGCACTGCCGGAGACCTTCGGTCGCAGTCCGTGCGGGGTCAGGAGACCCGCGCACAGCGCGGTCTCTCCGTGAAGTTGCCTAAGCAGGGAGTCAAACCTATGAGCAAGATGGTGATTATCTTCGGTGCCGTCCTGTGTTTGGGAACGCTGGTTGCCGTCACGCCTGCGCAGGCCGCGGGCCTGCGCGTCGGGGCGGCGGCCGTGGAGCTCGAGGCCGACGATTCGATGCCTATTGCCGGCGGCATCCACGCCGGACGCAGCAGCGGGCAGGAAGGCAAGCTGCGTGCGACCGCCGTGGTCATCGAGAAGGCCGGATCGGCTCCGCTGGCCGTCGTCTCCTGCGACGTCCTCTTCGTGACCCGCGATTTCGTGGATCCCGCCGTCGCCGAGATCGAGAAGCGCTGCGGCATTCCAGCGGCCAACGTGCTGGTCCACGCCACCCACACGCACCATGCCCCGAGTTGTGCTCCGGTCCATGCCTGCGGGCGGTGCGACGTGTTCGTCCAGCGGCTGAAGCAAGGAATCGTTCAGGCCGTGGGGCAGGCCAAGGCGAAGATGGCTGACACGAGTTTCTCGTTCAAGATGGGGCAAGAGGGTACGGTCGGCATGAACAGCCGGCTCCTATTGAAGGATGGCACAATCTTTTGGGTCGGGTCCAAGGACGACGCCGTCGGCCCCACCGGCCCCTTCGACCCTGACCTGCCGGTGCTGGCGTTCCGCAGTCATTCGGGCAAGCTCCAGGCCATGCTCTTCGGCCATTCGAGCCATTCGATCGGGACGTTGAAGCCGGGCGTGCGGTCGCCCTGCTTCTACGGCATGGCGGCCCAGGAGATCGAGTCGCAGCTTGGCGGCAAGGTCGCTTTTCTGGAAGGAGCCAGCGGATCCACGCACGTCTACAACCTCAGTTCGCAAGAGGCGTTCCAGCGGATCAAGCAGGCCGTGCTTGCCACCCTGGCCGAGGTCCAGCCGCAACAGGTCCACAAGCTGGCTGCCATCAAAGCTCCTTTCACGTTCAAGGTCCGCACGTTCGACGAGGCCGCGGAGGAAAAAGCCGTCAGCGACTACTGCAACAAGCGGATCGGGCGGCCGCACGCCGAGTCGGTGATCAAGGTCTTTCGCGACATGCGCAAGCAGCTTGCTCCGCAGCAGGGCCAGGAGCGGACCACCTGGGTGCAGACGCTTGTGGTGGGCGAAGTGGCTATTGTCGGCGTGCCCGCCGAGTTCTTCACCAAGCTGGGCATCGACATCAAGCGCCGCTCGCCCTTCAAGCACACGGTGGTGGCGGAGCTATCGAACGACTGGATCGGCTACCTGCCCGACCGCGAGGCCCACATGCTCGGCGGCTACCAGGTGTGGACCGGGTTTCACGGCTACGCCGAGCCCGGTGCCGGCGAGCGCATTGTGGACCAAGCAGTCAACATGCTCCGGGAACTGGCCGGCAGATAAGGAAAGAAAATCGTCGGCACCGACCTCTATCTGAAAACCGTGTCCATGACCGACGTCACCCGAATCTTGAATGCCATCGAGCAGGGCGACCCCTCGGCCGCCGAGCAGCTTCTGCCCTTGGTCTATGACGAGCTGCGAAAGCTGGCGGCCGAGAAGATGGCCCAGGAGGCCCCGGGCCAGACACTCCAAGCCACGGCCCTTGTCCACGAGGCGTACCTGCGGCTGGTGGGGAGCAAGACCCGCCGGACATACCGTGATCGCAGCCACTTCTTTGCCTCGGCGGCCACCGCCATGCGGCGGATCCTCGTGGACAGCGCCCGTGCAAAGCGGTCGGACAAACAGGGCGGCGGACGCCACAAGGAACGACTGGAAGACATGGCCGCCCCGTTGCCCGATGACGAGCTGTTGGCGCTGCACGAGGCGCTCGGCAAGCTAGCCGCCGAAGACCCGCTTAAGGCACAACTCGTTGAGCTCCGCTACTTTGGCGGATTGACTGGCGACCAGGCGGCGGACGTTCTGGGAATTTCTCCCAGCTCTGCGGATCGCCACTGGGCGTTTGCGCGGGCCTGGCTGCAAACCGAGGTCCGCGGCCGCTGAGGCGGAAGCCCGGAGATTCTTTGAGATTCCGTGGTGCTGGCGGGCCACGGATCTCGCTTATTCATCTGGAGGGCCGCTCTTGGCCTCGGAGAGCAACCATGCAAGAGGAACAACTTTTCCACCAAGCCCTGGAACAGCCCGAGGACCGACGCGCCTCCTTTCTCGACGCCGCCTGCGGCGGGGATGCCGACTTGCGTGAGCGTGTGGAGGTGCTACTGCGGGCGCATGAAAACCCAGGCAGCTTTCTGGGATCGCCCGCCCACGGTGTTGGCATGTCCCCCACCCTCGACCAGCCCATCACCGAAAAGCCCGGCGCCGTCATCGGCCGCTACAAGCTCCTGGAGGAAATCGGCGAGGGCGGAATGGGCGTGGTCTACATGGCCGAGCAGCGGGAGCCGGTCCGCCGCAAGGTGGCCCTCAAGATCATCAAGCCGGGCATGGATACCCGGGAGGTCATCGCCCGCTTCGAGGCCGAACGCCAGGCCATGGCGATGATGGACCACCCCAATATCGCCCGCATCCTGGACGGGGGGGCTACCGAGTCGGGTCGGCCGTATTTCGTGATGGAACGGGTCCAGGGCATGCCCATCACCGACTACTGCGACCGCGCCAATCTCACGACGCGCCAGCGCCTCGATCTGTTCGTCTTGGTCTGCCAGGCCGTACAGCACGCTCACCAGAAGGGGATCATCCATCGCGATGTCAAGCCGTCCAACGTCTTGGTCACGCTCCACGACGGCGTGCCCGTGCCCAAGATCATCGACTTCGGCATTGCCAAGGCCATCCATCAGCAGCTCACCGAGAAGACGCTTTTCACGGGCCACGGCCGGATGCTGGGCACGCCGATGTACATGAGCCCCGAGCAGGCTGAGATGAGC
>CAYTJV010000291.1:0-9694 GCA_964438165.1 uncultured Planctomycetaceae bacterium
ACCTGATCTACTCGGCGCCGCCTGCTCTCGGCCAGGTCCAGAAAGACCCGACGCACACCGCCAACTTCGGCGTGAAACTCCAGGAGAGGTGCAAGAGCGTCGGCGTCGAGTGCGAGCTCGTCTATCCCGGCGCGCCCGGCGTGAAGCACCCGACCGTCCAGGATTACCTGATCAAGAAACTCGAGTCGCCCAAGTAGCCGCGTTCACTCCCAGCCAAAATGAAACCACTGAAAGTTTCCCGTCGAGCATTCCTTGCCGCCGCCGGCATCGGCGTGACCCGCGCCGCGCTGGCCCGTTCCGCAGCCGCCGCGGAAGACACGCGCCTCATTGCCGGCATCGAGAAAGTCACCTTGCGCCATGGACGCGATGGCAGCGGCCCGACGTGGTTTCATCCCCGCGCGTGCATCGTGCCGGGGGCGTCCGGCGCAACGGCTTTCATGACGCTTCAAACCATCGCCGGCTCAGACTACTTCGGACCGGTGCACTGGATGACGTCGGCCGACCTCGGCCGGACATGGACCGAGCCGCAGCCCGTGCCGCCGCTCGGCCGCGTTAAGCGGTCCGACGGCGCCGAGGAAGGCGTCTGCGACGTGGTGCCCCAGTGGCATTCCGCGACGAAGACGGTTCTCGCGCTGGGCCATAATGTTTTCTATTTTGGCCCACGTTTTTCCGCCAACCAGCCGCCCCGCTGGCCGGTCTACGCCGTGTGGCGCGACGGCCAGTGGGGACCGCGCCGCAAGCTGTATTGGGCCGACCCGCGCGGCGCCTACATCTACTCGAACGGTTGCGGCCAGCGGGTTGTGCTGCCCAATGGCGACATCCTTCTCGCCTTCTCGCATGGCAGCACGAAAAACAAACCCCGCTCCGTCTCCGGGGTGATTTGCTCCTTCGACGGCGACACGCTCGCCGTAAAGCAATTGGGCGAGGAAATCCGGCACGATAAGGGTCGCGGTCTGCTGGAGCCGTCCATCGCGCAGTTCCAGGGCCGCTTCTTCTTGACCATTCGCGCCGAAGACAATCGCGGCTACGTCTGCGCAAGCGACGACGGTTTGAAATGGACCCCGAAGCAGCCGTGGGCCTGGGACGACGGCGAACCGCTCGCGCTTTCCACCACGCAGCAGCACTGGCTCCCACACTCCGAGGCGTTCTGGCTCGTTTACACGCGCAAAGACGCCGGCAACGCCAACGTTATCCGCTGGCGCTCCCCGCTTTGGATGGCGCAGGTAGATCCCGAGACCCTGCGTCTCCGCCGCGACACCGAACGCATCGTCCTCCCGCTGGTCGGCGACGGCGTGAAAGATCCCGACCGCGTTGCTCTCATGGGCAACTTCCACACGACCAACGTCAGTCCGCACGAATCCTGGATGACGGTTGGCGAATGGCAGCCGAAGAATGGAATCAAAGGCGATCTTTTGCTCGCCCGGATCCGCTGGAACAAGCCCAACGCCTTGGTGAAGTAAACTCGAAGCGCCCAGACAAGAAGCTTAGGTCGTTCTATGCCCGTGAAACAGATTTTCCCCGCCCTCGCCGTTCTGCTGCTGGCTCCGCTGGCCGCGATCCACTCCGCGGAAAGCAAACCCCCGCGGCCCAACATCGTGTTCATCCTCGCCGACGATCTCGGTTACGGGGATCTCGGCTGCTACGGACAAACCAAGATCCGCACGCCCCATATCGACCGCATGGCCGCCCAAGGCTTGCGCTTCACACAGCACTACGCCGGCAACGCCGTCTGCGCGCCGTCGCGTTGCGTGCTGATGACGGGCAGGCATCCGGGCCACGCCCATGTGCGCAACAATCGCGGATACAAGCCGGAAGGCCAGGAGCCGCTGCCGGCCGACACGATCACGCTGCCGGGGTTGCTCAAGTCGGCCGGGTATGTCACCGGCGGCTTCGGCAAATGGGGGCTCGGCGGTCCCGGCACGTCGGGAGACCCGCTGAAGCAGGGCATCGACCGGTGGTTTGGCTACAACTGCCAGAGCGTGGCGCACAACTTCTACCCGACCTATCTCTGGGATGATGACAGGAAGCTGGATTTGCCCAATCCCGCCTTCGACGCTCACGACACCTTCAAGCCCGGCGAGGACCCCAAGGATCCGAAAAGCTACCGGCGCTTTCAGGGCAACCAGTACTCGGCCGACGCAATCGCGAAGCAGGCGCGCAAGTTCATCCGCGACAACAAAGACAGGCCCTTCTTCTGCTACATCCCCACCACCGTGCCTCACCTGGCGCTGCAAGTCCCCGACGACTCGCTCAAGGAGTATGTCGGCCAATGGCACGACCCGCCCTACCAAGGCGGCAAGGGCTATCTCCCGCACTTCACGCCGCGGGCCGCGTATGCGGCCATGATTACCCGCATGGACCGTGAAGTCGGGCGCATTCTGGATCTTGTCAAAGAACTCGGCCTGGACGAGAAGACGATCTTCGTCTTCAGCTCCGACAACGGTCCGCTTCACGGCGTACACCAAGGCCTGGCCGGCACCGATGCGACGTTCTTCAACTCCAGCGGCGGACTGCGCGACGGCAAGGGCACGCTCTATGAAGGAGGGATCCGCGTTCCCGGGATCGTTCGTTGGCACGGCAGGATCAAGCCCGGCACGGTGTCCGACCGCGTGACTGGATTCGAAGACTGGCTGCCCACGTTGTTCGAACTCGCGGACCTCAAAGACAAGACCCCGGCGGGCATCGACGGCATCAGCTTTGCTCCGACTCTGCGCGGCGAAGAGCAACCGGAGCGTCCCTTTCTCTATCGGGAATTCCCGGCCTATGGCGGACAGCAGTGCATCCGCGTGGGCGATTGGAAAACCGTGCGACAGCGCCTTCAGCCCACCAGGAAAGACATCGCGCAAGGCCTCAAGCCCTCATTTGAGCTCTACAACCTCGCCGCCGATCCGCACGAGGAGCACGATGTTGCCGCCGCGCATCCCGACATCGTGGCCAAGCTGACCCAGCTCATGAAGCATCAGCACACGCCGTCGAAGGAGTTCCCCTTTGCTGCTTTGGACAAATAAGGGAGGGAAAAGGGGATAAGTCCAATTACCGAATTACCGAGGGGGAATGAGCATAATTGGACTTATCCCCTTTTTCTCTCGGAGAGCCCAATGAAAGCTGCAATTCTCGACCCTTTGACTTCATTTCCCCGACGGCGGATTTGCCGACAGAGCCTCTCCGCACTTGCCGGGATGGTAATCGCGGTTGTCGGATTCTCTTTATGTGCCGGCGCGAACGCGGCCCAGATTTGGGCAGGAGTCGCCAAGGCCGACATCACGGATCGCGAAGCCAAACCGGTCAACGACCCGTTGTATGTCAAAGCGTTGGTGCTGAGGGATGATGCCACGACCGCCGTGATCGTCACCGTGGACGCCGTCGCCCTCGGAGAGATAGGCAGAATCGGCAGTGGATTTCTGGCCAACGTGCGCTCGCAGCTCCAGAGGGAGTTGAGCATCAAGCCGTCGAACGTCCTCATCAACGCCAGCCATTGTCACGGACTCGTGTGCGCGGAGGTCGAACAACGGACCGTCCAGGCAGTGAAGGAAGCGTGCCGGAACATGGCGCCGGTGAATGTCGGGGCCGGCCGCGGCCACGAAAACAGGATCATGGAGAACCGCCGACTCAAGCTCAAGGACGGCAGCGAAGCGGACGTGCGCCATGCCTACTCGCTCCCCTCGGACGAAGAAGTTGCCGGTATCGGGCCGGTCGATCCGGAGATCGGCCTGCTTCGCCTGGACCGGAAGAACGGACAACCCCTGGCGGTCGTTTACAACTTCGCGTGTCATCCCATTCAAGGGGTCCCGAGCGGTGGGAACACAGCGGACATCCCCGGTTTTGCCTCCAAGGTCATCGAGGAGAATCTCGGCGACGGTGTGCTTGCCCTATTCGTGCAAGGATGCGCCGGAGACATCAACCCGGTGCAATACAAGGACGTCCACAATCCCCGCGATGCGGAGCCGCTGGGGAACATGCTGGGCCTCAGTGCCTTGCGGGCATTGAGGAAAGTCCAGACCAGAGAGACCGCAGACCTGAGAGTCGTCAATGAGATCGTCGCGCTGCCCAGAGGGGCCGACCTGGAGCGGCGGTTTTCCGCGCTGCAAGCCGAGCAGACCCGGCTGCTCCAGTCCCTAAAGGGAACCAGCCTTAACCTGAAGACCTTCATTGCTTTGTTCGTGCAATACAAGGCCTCCGGCGAATTCCCGTCCTACTACTCCCACCGGTATCTGCACGACAAGTCGCTCGGCCGAGACGACCTGAGCCGCCTTGATGCCGAGAACAAAGCGAACATGGATGCCTACATCCGGAACATCCATGTCATGGAGCAACTCACGAGACTCCAGGTCAACATGGATTTGCTCAAGATGCACCAGGCGCAGAACGCAGCCGCCGGGAAGACAACCATCGATGTCGAGGTCGTGGGCGTGCGAGTCGGCGAGTTCGTGCTGGTCACGTTTCCGGGAGAGTTGAGCGTTGAAATCGGACTCAACATCAAGAAGCGGGCTTCCTCGCGATTCACTTTCGTTGCCGGCTACACCAACGGCTACATCTACTATGCGCCGACCGAAAAACAGCGAAACAACGCCGGCTTCGCCCAGGAGGACTGCGACTGCCTTGTGGCGCCGCAGTGGCAGAAATTGTATGAGGAAAAAGTGGATGTCATCCTGAGAAAACTTTGAGTGCATTCAGTGAACTGCATTCCTGGTTCCCACGCTCCGCGTGGGAACCCGCGCTGCCGACGCTCTGCGTCGGCCTTCGCGACGCAGAGCGTCGCGGACGTGCGTTCCCACGGAGACCGCGGGAACGAGGACATCTCTGATCTCTCATCTTTTATCCCTCATCCTTTTTTCGCTTCGTTGTAGAACATCATCGTCGGGGAGCCGCCGAAGGAGATGGCCATCCAGGCGGCCTCGTCGATTTCTTCCTGGGAAAGCCCCATTTCCAGGGCCTTCTTGATATGGATTTTCACACACGGCTCGCACCGCGCCAAGACCGATAGCGCGATGGCGACCACCCGCTTGGTCCGTGCGTCGAGCGCCCCCGGCGCGTTGGCCGATTTCAGGAAATCGTGGTATTTCTGCTGCGTTTCCAGCACGGACGCCGCGTCGCCTGCGACCCGGGGCGTAGAATCGCGGCTGTCGCCGCAACAACTGGAGCTCATTTGCCTTGCCTCCTCAAAAGTAGGTCCCGCCGAATCCGCGGCGGAAAAGGGGACAGGCACCTTTTGTGCGAAGCACCCGTTGGGCCTTTCAGGCAAAAGGTGCCTGTCCCCTTTTCCGCCTGCCGAATCCGTTGCTTCGATTGCCGTACCTGTGGGGGCCGGAAGATTGAAGTTTCTCGGCAGAGGCAGGGTGCGGCGTCCTTCGCCCCGCACGAAGATCCGGCCCGTGCCCTCGCCGATCACGCGGCCAATCACCGCCGCCTCCGAGACGCCCTCTTCGCGGAGCCGGGTCACCAAGGCCTGGGCCGACGGCTCGGGGACCGCGATCAGCAGTCCGCCGGAGGTTTGCGCGTCGAAGAGAATGTCGAGCATCGCCGGCTCAAGCCCGTCCGTGGCGGCCAGGGCGCTGCCGCTGGACTCCTTGTTTCGCTCGATGGCCCCCGGCAGGATACCGTCAGCGGCGCACTGCAAGACGCCGGGCAAGAGCGGCAGGTCGTCCCAGACGATCTGGACGTCCACTTTGCTCGCCGAAGCCATCGCGCCCAGGTGGCCCATGAGCCCGAACCCCGTGATGTCGGTGCAGCCGTGGGCCTCGAACTCGGCCATCAGCTCCGCGGCCCGCTTGTTGAGCGCGGCCATCGAGCGCGCCGCGGCCTCAGTTGCACCGGTCGGGGCGCGGCCGATCTGGGCGGCGAAACTCAAGATTCCGGTGCCGATCGGCTTGGTGAGCACCAGGCGATCGCCCGGCCTCGCCCCCGCGTTGGCCGCGATCTGATCGGGATGAACCACGCCCGTGACGGCGAAGCCCGCCTTGACCTGGGGGTCGTTGATGCTGTGCCCGCCGATCACCGCCACGCCGGCCTCGGCCATCTTGTCGAGCCCGCCGCGGAGAATCTGCCGCATGACGTCATCGGGCAGGACGCGGGCCGGAAAGCCGATGATCGAAAGCGCGGTCAGCGGCCTGCCGCCCATGGCGTACACGTCGCTCAGCGAGTTGGCCGCCGCGATCTGCCCGAAGGTGTACGGATCGTCGACCAAGGGAGTGAAGACGTCCACCGTCTGGACCAACGCCGTGTCATCGTCGAGCTGGTACACGCCCGCGTCGTCGCCGGCCGGCATGCCGATGAGCACGCGCGGGTCATCGGGGCTCGGAAGTCCCTCCAGCACGCGCATCAGGGTCGCGCGGTCGATTTTGGATGCACAGCCGGCGCTCTCAACCAGCTCGGTCAGACGCACCGGCCCGTCCGGCTCTTCCAACCGCTCTCCGGCGCAGGGGCACACGTCCTTCTCGCGAAGAACATCGCACGGGCAGGGTTTCTTCGGATCGCAGATGCAGTGCCCCAACTGCATCGACCGCTGCATGACCCGCTTGCGCTTGGAAGGATCTTTCACCACTCCGCCTCTTCTCTCTAATACCACTCGTTTCATGGTACACTGTTCATCGCAGTCCAGCAACGGACCGCCGCTGTAGTGTGCCGCAACGTTTTCTAGCGTGTGGCCCATGTGCCGGCGGAAGCCTCTGGGCGGGTCAAGGGGTCGGGAGTGGGTAGGTGAAAAGTCGGTCCTTGAGGGCTGCTGCGGGGATACCGGTTCTATTCCAGACGATTCGGCATGTGGCGGCGTTTTCAGCCCCGAAGGGGCGCAATAGGATAGCCCAGGGCAACGCCCTGGGGAGAGAGGAGTCGAGCAGGAAATGAAAGCCCTGAAAGGGCGACATTGGCCCCACACAGACGCATATTTCGCCCTTACAGGGCTTTCGCGCTCGTGGCGACCCGCTTCCCCAGGGCGTTGCCCTGGGCTGTCATATTCCGCCCCTTCGGGGCTCCGGAAGACAGCCAGACACCGAGTTGCGTGGAACAAAACCGGGATACAGGCGGCGGCTCTCAACGGCCGATTTTTCACCTACCCACTCCCGACCCCTTCTTCGTCCTGACCCTGTTTCCCAGGCATTACTCCCTGCCCGGTGCTTCAAATCGCGCTGCGGAGCGGTCGGACCATGGGTCGGGTGCCGTGAATGGTGGAGAGCAGGCGTTGCCAACTCTGCGGGGAGCCGGGGGTCAGGCATCCCAGCACCCGCGCCACCTCCGATCCGGTCACCTCGGGAAGATTCGCGGGAACCTGATCGATGTGGAAAAACGCCAGGATTGCCGCACAGGCTGGGGCGAGGGCTTCGCTGTCGATGCCGAGGTCCGCGGTCCGCACCACGGGGACTTTGGGAAAAAGAGTCCCCAGCTCCCGCAAGAGCATCCCGTTCTGTTGACCGCCCCCGGTCACCACGAGTTGGTCGATGAGGGCGTCGTCGGGGAGATCGCGGGCTACGGCCTGAGCTACGGACTCGGCGACGAAGTGGGTGGCCGTACACAAGAGGTCACGGACCGACCAGCCGGCATCTACCGCCATCTGCAGGGCGTCGAAAAGGAACCGCTCGGGCCGCACGCCGCGAGGGTGCCACCGGGGAATGGAACGTCGGAAATACGGGTCGGCCAGCCAGCGATCCAGGAGCGATGCCAGGCGTTGTCCCTGAACGGCAAGCCGCCCGCCGGGATCGAACGCCTGTTCGCCGTTGGTGAGCCGCTGAACGAGGAGGTCGATCAGGTGCATCCCGGGACCGACCTCGAAGGAGAACAATCGGGACGGGCGTCGCTCGGCGGCCGCAGCGCCCAAGTAGGTCAGCCGGGTCGTACGGCCCAAGTCGATCAGGGCCCGGCTGCGCTGCGGGTGCCCGAGGAGCACCCACTCGGCCAGCGCGCTCACGGGCCCTCCTTGCCCGCCCGCAGCGAGATCCCTGGCGGGGAAGGCGTCGATGACATTCATGCCGGTGGCCTCGGCCAGCCGGGCCGCATCGGACAGCCCCAAGTAGCCCTCTCGCAAGGCCTTGCTGCAACCCCACAGGCCCGGATCGTACACACCGAGGGCCAAGATACGATCCGGCGCCACGGCTGCCTCGTCCAACAGGGCGTGGACCACGGAGGCTTCCACATCGGCCAGTTGGGCGCGCAAGCTGCCGATCGCAGCGAGCAGTTCGTGGCGATCGACTTCCGGGCCGGGATCGCCGTAGGACGGATTGCCAATCCGTCCTACGGCCGAGCCGGGATCGACCAGTTGATGCCAGAGCGACGTGGTTTCCTTGGGGACCTGCACAATCAGACCGTCGCCGACTTCGGCCTGGAGTTCAAGTCCTCGCCCGCGCGCAGCCACGAGCGCGGCGGAAAGCCGGGTGCAATCGGACGACACGAGGATGCCGATCGTCCAGCGTTGAGTGTCGCCGGCCGCGGGCGAGTTCGCGCGGAGTGGGATGGCCATATCAGGCGACCAACCGCATCTCGGGGACGGCGCCGGTCGCGCCGACCAGGAACTCCTCGAAGATCCTCAAGTCCAAGGCGGAGGCGGAATCGGCCTCCGGATGGAACTGCGTGCCGAAGGCGAACCAATCGTCCATCACGCTCTCGATCGCTTCCACGATCCCGTCGGGGCATCGCGCGGTGGCCCTGAAGCCGGGCGCGATCTCGTCGACCGCCATGTGGTGCATGCTGTTGACGCGGATTTCCCCCTCGCCGTACACCCGTTCCATGAGCGAGCCGGGCACGACTTCCAGGGCGTGGCGGTGGGCGGTGTCGAGCGGGTCGGCGTGCGGGACTGCGCGAGGGCTGTCCTCAGGGATGTGCAGGAAGAGGTTGCCCCCCTGCGACACGTTGAGCAACTGCATCCCCACGCCGATTCCGAACACGGGCATCTGGCGCCGGGCAATCTCGCTGATCAACATGCGGTCGAATTCCTCGCGTCGCGGGTCCAAGAGACGCACGGAAGGATGGAGCATGAAGCCGTCGCGGCGCGGGTCGAGGTCGGTGCCGCCGATCATCACGAACCCGTCCACGCGGTCGAGAATGCGTCGAAGGTCGCGCAAATCGTCCAGCGGCGGAATGATGACGGGGATGGCCCCGGCCTTGACCAACGAGTCGTAGTAGCCGGCGCACAAGTAGCTGAATGCCGGGGAGTCCTTCCTTGCCGACCGGTAGTCCGCGTTCAATGCGATCAATGGCTTTTCGTTCATTGAGAGCTCTCCTTGGACACATCCTGTGTCCCCTCCTGGTGATGGGAAGCGACCCGACAACGCACCTGGCGATTGCCCGGAGATGGAATCCAACGGGAGAGAAGGGGCCGGCAGATCCCCCCGCGAGAGAAGCGTCCCGCAACGCTTCGCGGAGTCACGATGGTCACGTCGGTCCCTGACGCCCTGCGTTGTCAATTCCTCCCGGCGCTCCGGTACCCGCGCAGGGTACCGCGCCGATGCGATGTCCCTATCGAAAGAACCTTGCAACTCCCTTTGGGTTTGGATGTGTCACGCAGAAGTCGTGATGCAAGTCCCCTGGAGTTTAGAAACACGGCAGCGCGATTTCAAGGAAACTCACTATTTTGCGGATTCTAAACCCAAGTACCACAAGATGTTGTGTCGCTAGCAATGCTAGCATTGTGGTTTTCCACAATTTGTTATTGGCGCTTTGCGTCTTTGCGTGAGGAAGAAATGGGTCTCACGCAAAGGCGCAAAGA
>CAYTJV010000292.1:0-9675 GCA_964438165.1 uncultured Planctomycetaceae bacterium
CCCCGGCCTCCACCACCCGGCCACTGACCTCGTGACCAAGGACCAAGGGGAACGGATGCCGTGTGGGAACGCCGTCATAAAAGAACGCCAGATCGGTATGGCATACCCCGCAGCCTTTTACCGCGACGATGACCTCGCCCGCCGCCGCAGTCTCCTCCCTCTCGTCGAGGACCATCGCTTCGCCCGGCTTCTGAACCATCCAGGAGTTGATACGCATGGCTTTCCTCCGATAGACTTCCGAAGTCTGGGAGACTTCGGAAGTCTTGGAACGCGGGAGTCACTGTTCGGCCGATCCGCATCCTCGCAACTTGTATCGCTGGGTCTTCCCTGTCGCCGTCTTCGGCAGTTCGGCAACGAACTCGATCCAGCGGGGATACTTGTAGACGCCGATCTTCTCCTTGACGAAACTCTGCAATTCGACCACCAGCTCGGCGGAGCCCTGCGGACCATCCTTGAGCACGACAAATGCCTTGGGCTTGATGAGCCCTTCGGTGTCGGGCACGCCGACCACGGCGCTTTCCAGCACGGCCGGGTGCTCGATCAGGGCGTTCTCGACCTCCACCGGCGAGACCCACATCCCGCCGGCTTTCAGCATGTCGTCGCTGCGCCCCTGATACCAGAAGTAACCGTCCTCGTCGCGGCTGTACTTGTCGCCGGTGCGGATCCACTCGCCCTGAATCGTCTCCTTGGTCTTTTCGTGTTTGTTCCAGTAATACGCGCAGATCGAGTCCCCCTTGATCAGCAAGTCCCCGACTTGGCCGCATGGCAGGTCCCGGCTCCCCTCGTCAACAATCCGGGCTTCGTAGCCGGGCACGATCTCGCCGGTCGAGCCCGGCTTCACCCGCCCGGAGCGATTCGAGATGAAGATGTGGAGGATCTCGGTCGAGCCAATGCCATCCAGGATCTCCACGCCGAATCTCGCCTTCCAACGTTCAAACAGCGCGGGCGGCAAGGCCTCCCCGGCCGAAACACACAGGCGAAGGCTGCTGGTGTCGAAACGCTGCTCCGCGCCCTCGATCGCCAGCATCGAAGTATAGCCGGTGGGCACGCCGAAAAAAATGGTCGGGCGATACTGCTGGATGATTTCGTAGAACTGGATCGCGTCCGGCTTGCCAGGATACAGGATGGTCGTCGCCCCCGCCCGGAAGGGGAAGTAAAGACCGTTCCCCAATCCGTAGGCAAAAAACAGTTTCGCCACCGAGAAGGTGCGATCGTTCTGGTCGATGTTCAGGATGGGCCGGGCATACAAATCCGCGGCGACGAGCATGTCGTGCTGCAGATGCACGGCACCCTTGGGGAAACCGGTGGTTCCCGAGCTATAGAGCCAGAAACAGGCATCATCCTTGTGCATCATCTCCGGGCCCAGGTCCGGCGAGGCGCTTTCGACCACTTGTTGGTACGACAGATCCGTGCCCATGGGCTGGCCTACGACCAGGATGTGCCGCAGATAGCACAGCCGCTGGCGGATCGGCTCGATCTGTGCCAGCAGGGACTCGCCGACGACCAGCACGCGGGCCCGGCTGTCGTTGAGCATGTACTCGTAGTCGCGCGGCTTGAGCAAGGTATTCGTGGGGATGGGCACCGCGCCGATCTTGATGGCCCCGAAAAAGCCGAAGACGAGTTCGGGCGAATCGGGCAAGAGCAGCATCACCCGATCCTCCATGCGCACGCCCAGCGCCTTCAGTGCGTTGCCCGTGCGATTGGTCATCGCCAGGACGTCATGGTAGGTGTACGTGCGGCCATCGCCAACCTGGCAGATGGCGATCTTCTCGCCGCGGCCGGCCTCGACGTTGGCATCGACCAAGTCGGCGGCAGCATTCATCCGCTCGGGCAGGTTCACCAAAGGTGCAGCCATGGGCTCGGTGCTTCCTTCAGTTCGTATTCTTATGTAACGACATCATACCGGCGATTCGACGCGAGGCCGTGTTCGCCGAAGTTCGTTGGCGACGACGAAGTCGGCTTCCGCCTTGGTCACCCACTGCTTGGTCAACTTTTTCATACAAGACCTTGCCCTTGGCTACGGCTTCCCTCAAGAAGCAATCGCCTTCTTCCAGTCGCCATTGCATGTTGCGCGGCGTTCGAACGATCAGGTCCAGCGGGAACGGCGGCAGAATAGTCTGGTGAATCTTCACGGCCTGATCGAGCTCATTTCGGGCCGACATCACCACCAGGATGTCCACGTCGCTGTCTGCGTGCGGCTGACCGTAGGCGTACGACCCGAACAGGATAATCTTGTCCGGCTGGAATTGTTCGGCCATTTGCCGGGCAAAGCGACGGATGACTCGCATCGGCACTTCCGCCCCGCGATACCACGGTTCGGACTTCAGCTTGGTTCGACGTGTGTGGTTCATACTATCATTTTACACGTTCATCACGGGTTTCCCATAGCTTCGCGCGTCGAATAAGCCAGGTCTCAAAGCTTGCCCAGCTTTTCTGCGCTCTCGGACCACGCTGCGGCCCGCTCCCTGAGCCGTTCGACCAGTTTCGGCACGACCTGGTAGAGGTCGCCCACGATTCCATAATCAGCGATCTTGAAAATGGGGGCCGAGCGGTCCTTGTTGATGGCCACGATGATCTTGCTGCCCAGAATACCGACGGTGTGCTGGATCTGGCCGGATAGCCCCACCGAAATGTGCAGTCGCGGACTGCACTGCTTGCCCGAGATGCCGATCATCCGCTGCTCGGACAGCCAGCCGTAGTCGGACGAGAGACTGCGGCTGCACCCTAACTCGCCGCGTAGCGCGTCGGCCAGCTCCTGCACCAGCGTCAGGTCTTCCTTCTTTTGCAGCCCCCGGCCCACGGCGACCACCACCTCCGCCTGATCGAGGTTCACCTTTTCGCCAGCCTTGGGCCGCCGTTGGACGACCGTCACCCGGGGTGCGGCCAGGTCCAGCGCGACAGGCACGATCTCTCCGCTGCGTTGGTTCGCCTCGACCGCCTCGAAGACCTTCGGCTTGACGGCAACCACATTCATCCGCCCCTTGAGCACCTCGGTGGCGACGGTATTGCCGCCCAGGGCGTAGCGCTGCGCCACCAGTTTCCCGTCCCGTACCGCCAGGCCGATCGCGTCGGTAACACAGCCGGCGGCCAACTTCTGGGCAAGCCGTCCGGCCAGTTCCTTGCCCCGGCGGGTGGAGCCGATCAGGATGAGCCGGACGCCGCTACCGGCCGCAATTTGCTCGAGCGCCTCAGCCGTCCTCTCGACCTCGCAGTCGGCCAGGTGGGGACTGCGGCCCACATAGAGCCGTCGCGCGCCGTAGCGGAAGCATCGCTCGTGTTCGTCGGCATCGCCGGGATCGAAGATAGCCGCCGCCGGAGTAAGGCCCAACTCCGACGACAGGGCTCGGCCGCCGGACAACAGCTCGTAAAGCATGTCGCGCTTCTCGCAGTAGATCAGCATCAAGCCACCATGCCTTCGCGGATCAGATCGTCCAGCAGCTTGGCTGCCGCCTCATCCACCGGCCCCTCATAGATGACGCCCTTGCGTTGCTGCTGCGGCGCCAGATTGCTGAGCACCTCTACCGTCGAGGCGGCCGCGCCGACGGATGCCTCTTCCAGCCCGACCTCGGCGGGGGTCCATTGCTGCAAGGGCTTGCGCCCGGAGCGGAGGATCGCGCTCAAGGGGGGCAAGCGCGGCTGGTTCAGCTCGCTGGTGACGCTGACCAGGGCCGGCAACTTGGCCTCGACCACCAGCAAGCAGTCCTCCAAGTCGCACACGGCGCGGAGGCGGCCGTCGAGCATCTCCAACTGACGGACATAAGTAATCTGCGGCAGCCCCAAAAGCTCGGCCAGCCGGGACGGCACCTGGCCCGAGTACTCGTCGGCCGAGCCCTCGCCGGTGAGAATCAGATCCAGCGGGCCGATCTTCCGGATGGCTGCCGCCAGGGCACGCGCCGTGCCCATGGCGTCCGAGCCCTCGAAGGCCGGATCGGTCAGGATCACCGCCTCGTCGGCCCCCATGGCCAATGCCTCCTTGATCGTCTCCCGGAGCTTGGGCGAGCCGGCGGCCACCACCGTCACGCGGGCTTGGGTCCGCTCTTTGATGCGGACGGCTTCCTCCAACGCGTTCCTGTCAAAGTCGCCAAACAACAGCGGTAACCCGGCCAGCACCGGCCCCCGCGTCTGGCCCTTGATCCGGATCTGCCGGAGGTCC
The DNA here is from genome assembly GCA_964438165.1 of uncultured Planctomycetaceae bacterium. Lineage (GTDB taxonomy): Bacteria > Planctomycetota > Planctomycetia > Pirellulales > Thermoguttaceae > CALFBP01. The sequence goes on from CAYTJV010000292.1 coordinate 4,154, forward strand.
ACCACCTGCTTCATGCAAACGATGATGCGCATGACTCGTTACCCGGCAGTCGCATAAATCGGAATGTAGGACGGCCTTTCCAGGCCGTCTTTTACAGCAGAAAGACGGCCTGGAAAGGCCGTCCTACAAAGTCGTTTTGCCACGATCGAGGTTACCCAAACCGAAACTGCACTCCAAACCCTGCCTGGGGATAGCGCCACTCGAGGGCATCCTGGCCACAGGCAATAACACAGGACCCGCACTCCAAACAGCCCTCAAACTCGACGTGGATCTGGCCCCGCTCCTGATTCCATGAATACACGCTGGCCGGGCAGACAACAAGGCAATACCGTCGCGTGCAGCGGGTCTGGCAGATCTCGTGACGGACGACGATATGGCTGTTCTTGTCCAGCTTGAAGACGTTGTGTCCGAGCTTGGCATCGACATTCATGAATCGCTCGTTCTGTACTCGTCACGCTCCGCGTGACGCCATTTCCTCACGCGGAGCGTGAGGAGTACATTTACACCTTACGCAAGGCCCACAGGTCACGCAAGGTCTTGATGCCTGCCAGCGACCAGATTTCCCCCCACGCGGTGGACGAGAGCTTCTGCTTCGGCTCCTCTCCCACCCACAAGAGATTCTCCAGCAGCCGGCAGGCCGCCTCGGGGTACAAGCCGAAGAGTCTCGGGTTTTGCAGGAACTGCGGCATGTGGCGGAAGGTCCGGAGATCCTTGAGGACGAAACTCTCTTCGAGCAATGTCTGGTAGTGGGCCAGGGCGGCCGCCGAGTAATCTTTCTCCCGTCGCGCCCGGGCGATGGCCCGTGCCGCCAGGGTCCCGGAGGCCAGGGCAAAGTCCATCCCGCGTACGGTCAGGCCCAGGTTCAGAGCCAAGCCGGCCGCATCACCGACTACCACGATCCCGTCGGCGAAGAGTTTGGGCATGGCCTCTAGGCCGCCTTCCGGAATGGCATGGGCCGAGTACTCGACCAGCTCGCCCCCGCCCGTCAGGACCTCGATCTCCGGACGCGCCCGAAAGCGTGCCATCAGCTCGTGGGCCGCCAGCGGCGGGTCGTGCTCCATCAAGGACTCCAAATGGACCACCAGGCCCAGCGACAAGCTCTCCTGGTTGGTGTAAAGAAAGCCTCCCCCCGTAATCCCTTCGGTCATGGTGCCGAAGAAAAGCTGGGCGGCGCCGTGACCTGGAGCAACGTTGAAGCGGTCCTCGATGACGCCGGCCGGCAGCTCGATGACCTCTTTGATTCCCAGCGCGAAGTGGGCCGGGTCGTGCCGCGCCCGCAGACCGGCCTTTTCGGCAGTGAAAGACAGCGCTCCGTCGGCGGCGACCACCACGTCGGCGCCGATCTCCTCGCCGGCCGCGCGGATACCCGCCACTCGACCATGATCCATACGCAGGTCCTCGACCTCGTACTTCGGGACGATCGTCGCCCCCCGCTCCGCCACACGGTCGGCGAACCAGCGGTCGAAGCGGGAGCGCAGGATCGTGTAACTGTGGTAGGGCGGCTGGCGCAGACGCCGACTGCTGAGCTCCACCGTCGTCGCAGCCTGCTCGCTCAGAATGGTCAGCCGTTCCTTGGTGACAGGGCGCTCGAGCGGGGCCTCCTGCCACAAATCGCCCATGAGGGAACGAACCGGGTTCAAATAGAGGCGCCCACCGCTGACGTTCTTGCTGCCAGGGTAGTCCCCCCGCTCCACGACCAGCACCTCGAACCCGTCGGCGGCCAGAAAGTAGGCCGCCGAAAGGCCGGCCAGCCCGGCGCCAACGATCACGACGTCAACCTTCTCCATATCGGCGTTCAGGGTTCGGGGACCGACGAATATCAAATTGAAAATTGCAAATATCAAATATCAAATTGCAGACTCACACGTCGATTCACGTCGGTACACGGAGGGCTTGCATTGGTGCTCTTCTATTTGATATTTGATATTTGATATTCTCAATTTGCAATTCCTCCAGTCCTGAACCCTCTAACGGTACGGGATCGCCTCGTCGCCGATGAATTCCCGCCCGATGATCAGCTTCATGATGTTGGCCCCGCCCTCGGCGCCCACCAGGTACGACAAGACGCCGCGGTAGGCCATTTCCAGGGGGCAATCCTTGGTGAAGCCGAAGGCCCCGTGATACATCAGCGCGTGCTTGACGATGTCCAAGCACAGGGCTGGGCCGGTCAGCTTGCAGATGGCCACCGCCTCATTGATCTCGCGCTGCGTCACGCTGCCGTCCTGGTAGTATTGAACGATCATCCAGGCCGCCTTCAGGAGGAAATGCCGGAGCATCTCCCGGCCCGCCCGATCCCCGGCCAGCCCGAAGGAAATGCCCTCGAACTTGGCCAAGGGCCGGCCGAAAAGGACCCGCTGCTTCACCCAGTCGCGACCGATTTCCAGGGCCCGCTCCGCCGCCCCGACGCAAGCCGACACTACCAACGTTCGCGCGGCGTTGAAGCCCTCCATGTTGATGTAGAAGCCCCGGTTGATCTCACCCAGGACGTATCGGGTCGGGATCTTGACGTCCTGGTAGCGGAACCCGCCGGTGGACAGGCCCCCACGCCCCACGTCGTCGAACAGCGTGGTCGAGATGCCCGGCGCGGCGGCCGGAACATAGGCAAAGGTCATCCCCCGATGGCCGGCCTGGGGATCCGTGCGGAACAGGGTCAGATGCCCGCCGCCACGCGAAGTGGCTTCCGCGGCCCCGCTGATATAGGTCTTCTCGCCGTTGATGATCAGCGAGTCTCCTTCATGGCGAGCGACCGTCTTGATGTTGGCCAGGTCCGAGCCTCCGCCGGGCTCGGTCGTGCAGATGCCCAGGAACCAATCGCCCGAGGCTACTCGTGGCAGGATTTCCCTCTTGGCCTCCTCGGTGCCATGCCGGGCCAGCAGGAATCCCCACCCCAGGCAGAGCAAGGTGTAGACGGCCACCGACATGCTCAGGTCGGCCCGCGCCAGCTCGTGGATCGTCAACATCGCGTAGACGGTTTCTTCCCCCGGCATGGCCGCCCCGCCATACTCCTCGGGGATCGTGACCCCGAACAGTTGCAGGCGGGCCATCTCTTGGATGATCTCCTCGGGGATGCCTGCGCGGGCGCTGTCGATTTCTCGGGAGCGGGGCGCCAAGGACCGCTCGGCGAATTCCCGCACGGTCCGCCGGAAAAGCTCTTGCTCGGCAGTGAGTCTAAAGTCCATGAGCTAGCCTCTACGTCATGAGGGCCGGGGATAAAACCGGCCGGCCGAACTGGCCTGCCGTTTCAGGATGTCGGCCGGCTCGAAACGTTGGCCCAAAGGGGTGTACCGCTCGACCCGCCGCAAGATTTCTTCGGCGCCTTCAGCGTCGCACCAACGCAGCAGCCCGCCGCGAAACGTGGGGAAGCCGATGCCGAGGATCAGCCCCATATCCACATGGGCCGGTTCTCGGACAATGCCCTCTTCCAGGGCGCGGGTCGCCTCCAGCAGCATGGCCAAGAACAGGCGATCGGTGATCTCCTCCTGGCCGATTTCTCGGGTTTCTCGGGTTTCTCGGGTATCGGTTCGATGGCTATCCAGCAATGGCTGGAAATCGGGATCGGGCGTCCCTTTGGACTGCGGGGTCTCGTACTTGCGGAACCCGGCCCCCGACTTTTGCCCCAACCGGCCCCGCTCGACCAAGTCGGCCAGGATTGGAAGGCAAACGGCACGGTCGCCCTGGGCCTCAAGCAGGACCCGGTTCGCAGAGCAAACCGTGTCCAAGCCGATCACGTCGCTGAGCAACAGGGGGCCCATCGGCATGCCGAAGCGCGTGGCGGCCTGGTCGATCGCCTCCATCGACGCCCCTTCCAGGAGCAGCAACACCGCTTCGTTCAGATAGGGGAAAAGGACCCGATTGACCAAGAAACCGGGGCGGTCGCGTACGACAATCGGCGTCTTGCCGATCCGCTTCGCCAGCGCAACCGCCGTCGCAACGGCTTCATCGTCGGTCTTGTCGCCCCGAATCACTTCCACCAACGGCATCCGGTCCACCGGATTGAAAAAGTGCATCCCGAGGAACCGTTCCGCACTAGGAGCCGACTCGGCCAAGCGAGTGATCGAGATCGTCGAGGTGTTGGTGGCCAGAATGGCGTTGTCGCGCAGCACGCCGGTTAGGGTCCGATAGGCTTGCGTCTTCTGAGTCTCATCCTCGCTGATGGCCTCCACCACCATGTCGCAGTCGGCGAAGATCTCGTGGGCCGTGGAGGTGCTCAGCTTGGCGAGCATGTTGGCCATGTCCTGGTCCGTGGCGCGGCCGGCTTCGATTCGGCCGGCCACGACCGCTTTGGCCCTGGCCAGGCCGTCGGCCACCCGCTGTTGGTCCACATCGACCATTGCCGCGCGGATACCGCAGCAGGCATGGGCAGCGGCGATGCCCGAACCCATCAGTCCCGCCCCCAGCACGCCCAAAGCGTCGACCTGCCGGGCAAGACCTTGAGCGTCGGCGACCCCCGGGTCGCGCCCCAGACGCTGCTTCATAAAAAAGACCGCGATCAGATTGGCAGAAATTGGGCTGCCCGCCACTTCCGTGCTGGCCCGGTGCTCCACCTTCAGGCCCTCGGCCAAGGGGAGCGTGCAACCTTCTTTGATCACCCGAAGTGCCACCAGCGGCGCAGGGTAGTGGCCCTTGGTCTTGCGCTTCAAGTCGCTCTCGGCGCTGGCGAAGATCTGGCTCAGTTGATCGGCGCTGAGCGCGACCGGTAGTTGTCGGCGATGCCGCTGCTGCTGCCACTCGCCGCTCTGTTGGGCATGCTCGATGAGCCGGCATCCTTCTTCCACCAACTGGTCGGCTGGAACGGCACCGGACACCAAGCCGAGCGTGGCGGCCTTTTCGGGCGTGACCGGCTCGCCGGAGCAGATCATCTCGATGGCCTCGGCCACGCCAATCAGCCGCGGCAACCGCTGGGTCCCGCCCCAACTGGGGATGATGCCCAACGTGACTTCCGGCAAGGCGATCCGCGTCTTCGGGCTGTTCGATGCGAGACGATAGTCCATGGCCAGGGCCAGCTCGGTCCCGCCGCCCAGGCATGGGCCGTCGATCAACGCCACCGTGGGCCATGGCAGCCGACTGACTTGATCGAAAATCTCCCGCCCGCGGGCGAGAATCGCGCCAGCTTCTTCCTGGGTCACATCCGCCAGGCCGGCCAGGTCGTTCAGGTCGGCGCCGGCGATAAACTGCCCCGGTTTGCCGCTTTGCAGCACAAGACCACGCAGGTCCTGCCGCTCCTGGAGCCCGGCGACCAACTCGGCAAGCTCCTCCAGCACCGAGCGCGAAAGGGTATTGACTTTCGAGCCGGGTTGGTCGAAGGTCAGGAGGGCAAGGCGACCGTCAATCTCTTCCAGTCGAAAGGTATTTCCCACGTGCCCTCCGAACTAACCGAAAGCTCCCGAGCGATCTTTTCTCCGCCGTCAATCGCTGGAGGCAAGATACCCGATCGCAACAGCGCTCGCAAGAGCCTGCCCATTGTCCTCTCGTTCCCACGCTCTGCGTGGGAACGCACGGCGGGCCGCTCTGCGGCCCGAGTT
>CAYTJV010000293.1:0-9640 GCA_964438165.1 uncultured Planctomycetaceae bacterium
GCCGTAACCTCTTGCGGCAGCGATAGATACGAAATCACACTGTTGAAGACGAGTCAGGGGCTGGCCGGGTGGTATCCGATCGAGCGGCCCGTGTACCAAGCAACCGCGGCGAACTACGTCGCTGCGCCGGTCGCTTACGCCCCGGCGGCAAGCGCGTACCCAACCGTTTCGACGCGCTGGGAGCCGGCGCCGACTGTGACCTACGCCCCGACTTCTCCTCCGACGGCCGCATACGCGCCGGTGGTGAACTACGCCCCAGCGGTAAACTACGCCCCGGCGGCGTCTTATGGGCCCGTCGCCACGAGGTGCATGACGCCGAGCGTGTCGTACATGCCGGTGGCAGCCCGCTACGCGACCCCCACCTATGTGACTTACGCCCCGGTGGCGAGCGGCTATGCGGCGGCCCCGGCGCCTGCGGGACCGAGGGTTTGGGTTCGTCCCAAGGTGTACGTGGAAGGCCAACCGATCCGCAACCTCATCCGAGCCATCACGCCGTAGAGGTGACTACTCCTTCTCGTAGTGCTCCACTTTCGGCCAGTACGTAGAGAAGTCGAAGTCGGGGCTGTTGTCCAGGTCGTGGCAGGTCGCGCAGAAGCGTTCTTTGGCCTCGGCTTTGGTCACGACCATCGCCTTCTGGAGCTTTTCCTGGAGCGCCGGGTCATTCTTGGCTTCCGCTTCGCAATGCGCGCCGCCCGCCCCGTGGCACGATTCGCAGCCCACGTCGATCAATTCCGGCGTCTTTTCCTTGCTCAGGAAGCCGCCCTGGTAGGGGAAATACTTGGTTGGGTGCCAGCCGATGACGTGGCAACTGATGCACTCGGGATCGAAGTTCCGCGGCGGATCGGCGTTGACCAAGGTCGCGTAGGCCCTGGCGTGGCCGCTCTTCTTCCAGATCCTGTACGACTCCTCGTGGCACGACTCGCACTTCGCCGAGCCGACGAACGGGCCGAGGATGTCGCGCTGCGGATAAGGCACCGCGCGCACGCCGAGGCTCGCCAATCCCAAGTCCTTGAGCTGTTCCTGGTACGCGGCAAAGAGGCTCTTGATTTCGGGCGAGGCCGGGTATCGGGAGTCGAACAGCACCCGCTGGTATCGCAGCCGTGGCTGGTCGTCGTACAGACCGAGGACGACCGCCGCCATGCCCTTGTCGCCGACTTCCACCAGGAGCGTTTTATCGCCGATGGTTTGGGCCTTGTCGGGCGGCTCGCCGATGCCGCCCGCCGTGACCACCACGTCGAACTCGGGGAACTTCTTGGCCAGCTCGACCGATTCCTCGACGGTCGCGTGAGCCAGGAGAATGAGCAGATCGCAGCCCTCTTTCTTGAAATCGGGGAGGACCTTTTGAACGGCCGTCTCGGGGGGCGACATTTCGATGTCGGCGTTGTGGATCTCCTTCTGATACTTGGCGCCGAGCACGGCCGTGACGCCGATTTTCCTCCCACCCGCCTCAAGGATCCGCTTCGTCGCCGTGAGCCCGGAGGCGAAGCCGAAAAGCCCGACGTTCGCCGAGACGAACGGGCTGGGCTTGCCGCCCACGCCCGCGGCCACCGACACCAACTCCCCGGTCGGCAGGCGCAACTCGCCCTCGCCGAAGCCGATGGCGTCGTAACTCATCTTCTGCATGGCGGTGAAAGTGGTCTGGAACTTGAGCTCCGCCTGGCGGCCGAATCCCTTGATCAGCCCGCCGACGTCGACGGCGACCACGGGCCAATCGCGGTCGCGGCGCAATTGCTGGAGAAACGTGTGCCGCCGCATCAGCCCGCCCTTCATCCGATCCAGCCCCGCGCACCCGCACGGCTCGAGGTAGCCGTCCTGGCGTCCCGTGATCACCAGCGCCAGCTTGGGCTTGGGCCAGCCCTCAAAGAACTTGCCGTGCACCTTGATCGGGTCGAACGGGGCGTCGTCGTGTTTTCCTTTCTTGGGCACGTTGGCCGGGGAGGAGGACCGACTTAGAGCCGCCTTCTTGCCATTCGTTTCGTCCGCCGAGCCGCCTTCGCTGCGCAGCGGATTGCGGTGCGACCGCGCCGGCTCGTCGGCGGGCGCGTCGGTGAAGCTGGCCGGCACGGCCGTGCCGGCCTCGGCATTGGGGAGCGATGTAGGGCTATCGGGGCCATGGAGGGGAGGCACCGGGTTCGAAGCGTTGGCCTGGGGAGGAGTCGGCTGGGGAGGAGTCGGCTCCTTGGCAATCGGCGCGACCAGCGGTCGCGGCTTTATGAGCGGAGTCTTCCCCTCTTCCCGGTTTGCCGCCGTGGTCTTGGCGACGTCAGTTCGATCGGACGAAGAGCAGCCGGCCGCCGCATAGCACGCCAGCACGGCAACGGCCAGCCCGTAGAGGGCAACGCATCGGGTCGACAGAGCCATGGTCTTCCTGCCTGGGTTCTGAGAACCATCGTCCCGGCAGTCAGTTCTCCACCGCGAACGAGACGCGGATGAGCACTTTGGGGGCCTGGGGATGGTTGGTCTCCAACACAATCCGTCCCGCCTTCGCCGTTTCCGACCCCAGGTGGTCAGTCGGAGGAGTCCCCTTGGGAATGCGGATCACGATCGGCAGTTGCCGCAGGCTATCGCCTACCGCGGTGGGAGGCGGCAAATCCACTTTGAGCAGCTCGGGCCACATCTCGGCGACTTTGAGTTCCACCTGATTGCGGAACGGACCGCGGGCGATCAGGATCAGCCTTCGCGACACATCCTCCTTCGCGCTCACGGTGCCGATGGCGAGCAGACTCCGCTCGTCGTCCCAATTGCCTCCCACGACCGCCAGATCGCTGACCACGTTTCCCCGGACTTCCAGGTCGTGCTGTTCGGCTCCGGCAAGGTTGGTCTTCAGGCGAATTGTCTGCTTAAAGGTCCCCACTGGCAAGCCCGGTTTCAGGGTCACCACCAGGTAAACCCCGCTCTTGGCGCCCGTCTCTTTGGCCAACACGTCAGGCTTCATGGGCTCGACCTTGACGTCGAACAGCCCCGCCGTGTTCTTGTCGCTGCACTCGAAGCCGGCGATCTTCAAAGGGCTTGCGACGTAGCCGAACACGTCCATCGTGGCGGTCGCAGGATTCCCGGCGGTCACACTGCTGAAGGCGATCTCTTCGGGCACCGTCCGGAGGATCGGAATGATCTTGCCGGTGACCATCAACTGGATTTGGGACCGTTTGGGGTCATTGGTGATCACCGTGGCCGTTTGCTTATAGGGCCCGGAGAATCCCTTGCCTTTGAATTCCAGATTGACCTTGGTCGATTGTCCGGCGGCAACCTCGGCCTGCTCGAAATTGGTCATGGTACACCTGCACGTGCTATGCCCCTTGCTGAGCTTGAGCGTGCCGGTGCCCTTGTTGGTGAAGATAAAATCGTGGGTCCCCGTGGAAGTGCTGTCCATGACGCCGAAATCGTGCTCCTCGTGGTCGACGAGGACCTCGGGGATTCCGTCGGCGGGCAAGGCGGTCGGACCTAACTTGGCCGCCTGCTCGCGAGTCAGGTGTACCTTGGCCCCCTCGGCGGTGCCATCCCACGGCCGTGACCTGACCCTCCATATAGCAATATACGCACCCCCCGCAATCCCAACTGCCGCCGCCAACGCAATCACCGCCCAAGCCTTCATAAGTCGTTCTCCCGCTGACTACCTACGCTGTAAGGACCGGCGAAGTTCGGCGGGGAGCTTCTTGTCGAGATGGGGGGTAAGCTGGTCGAGCTCCAGCGCCCGATTCCGCTCGGCGTCATAGCCCGCCTCGTCGCCAGCGGCTCGTAGTGCCAAGGCAAGCTTAGCTCGGGTAGCTGCACTGTTGGGATACAATTCCACTGCCCGGCGCAGGGCTGTTTCGGCCCGCTTCAGATGGTGGGATTGCCTAGTCCGCTCATAGACCTCCACATACCTATCCCCCGTGGTCTGCCACATTGGCGAGGAATTGGGGGCCAGTCCGAGCGCTCGTTCGCTGTAGTCCTCGAACCGGCGCAAAAGATCATTGCCGGGATTAGCTTTCCACTCGGTAAAAGCCTGAGACGTCAGTTGGTTCCACGGTTCGGCGGCCAGGGGATCGGCCTGTGCGGCCTCAAGGAGGTATTTCTCGCTCTGCAAGGGGTGGCGTTGGGCGAGTCGCGTAGCCACTTGGCTCCGCAGCACCGGCCCGTACGCGCTGGCATAGCAGGCAAACGCCGTGGCGCATGTGGCGGCCAGCGCGGCGAAGGCACACCAGCCCGGCAGGGGGTGCAGCCGTGGTCCTTCCGTGATGTTCAAGCCGATCGCCATCAGCAGCCAAAGGCTGCCGGCCACGCCTGCAAAACCCATCCCTCCGGCTGCAGAAAGATGGACCAGGAGGACCGCAACGCCTATGGCGGCCAGGACCGCGGACAACTGCCCCCGGGCCACCCAACTCCAGAGCGCCCCCAACGCCAAGCTGACGCAGGGGATCGCCAGCAGGAAGAAGGTCAGATCCGGGGGTGCCGCACTGATCGCACCGACGGGAACGACCAGGGCGAATCCCGCCAGAGCCCCTGCACAGACGAAGGCGGGCTGCTCCTTCTCGGCGTTCCGGTGCTCGGGCGACGGATCGATGGTTGATTGTGGTGTTGATTGTGGTGTTGATTGTGGTGTTGATTGTGGTGTTGATTGTGGTGCAGGCGTCTCGCCTGCAGTTTTCGGTGCAGGCGGGACGCCTGCACCACAAAAATTCGCCCGATTTATTTCTGCCCAGACGCCGAGGCGCAAAACCGTGACGGAGAACCCGGCCAATACAGCGATCAGCGCGAGCATGGCCGGCGTACCGGCCGTGGCCCAGACCTCGAACAGGAAATTGTGCGGATCGGCTATCTCCTCGCTCGCCGCGGGGAGCTTGTAGGCCTTGTACGCATCTTGGAAGTTCCCCGGTCCACAGCCCATCAGGGGATGATCGGCGATCATTGCCAGGCTGCTCTGCCAGTACTGCCCGCGGTAACCGAGTGACTTGGTGGCCTCCGTGAGGACCTCGCGGTCAATGCCTCCTACGGCGACGGCGGCAACGAGCAGCGCTGCAGCCAGGAGGGCCATCGCGGCCAAGAACTTCCACGGAAGGCGGGCCGGCTTACGCCGCCAAGCCAAGCCAATGAGCACCAAACCGATAAGCACGGCCAGGTAAGCGCTGCGGCTCTTGGTCAAGAGCAAGCATGAGGCCACGAGCGATGCACACACACCCGTTCCCAGCAGCGACGCCCACCTTCTAAACAATGTTGTACGATTCGGGGACGGATCGGAGACTCCGAGCCGGGCCGTGTCGGCCCGGCTTGTATCGCGAAACCCCTCACTCGCAGCAAACGGCCGGGCCGACACGGCCCGGCTCCGAATTCCCGCAATCGTGCAAGTCCACTTGGGTTCCGGCGGGCCGAGCGTGATGATGCCGGTGAGCACGACGAGCCACGGGGCGAGCAATCCGGCCAGCGAGTTAGTCAGGGCGAAGGTGGCGATCGGCTCCACGCTCGCCAGGCGTTTTTCGAACATCGCGCGTTCCGGGGAGCCGGCGGGAAACCAGAGGCTCGCCTCGGCGAGGGCTTTGTCCGGGTCCGCCTCATACGCGGCCCGCGTGGCCGGCATCTCGTATTGGTACTGATACAGGCCGAAAGCCGCCAAAGCCACGGCCAGGCTGCACATCACCGCGGCCATCGCCCGGGCCTCGCGCGGTCCGGCCACGAGCTGCCGTGTTACCAGGAAGCTGACGGCAAAGCCGACCCACTCCCAGAGCATGTTGACCGCCGGCCGGGGGCTCAGGTGGGCCGCGGCCCAGACGGCGGCAATCGTGTGCCATGCCACGAGCACGAGCACGACAAAGTCGACCCAGCCGAACCGGACGCGAAACCGCGGCTGCCCAATCGCGCCCAAGAGCCACATCACGGCCAAGGCGATCCAGAGCATGACGGCCGGCAGTCCGTCGCCTTGCGAGGCCGCCGATTCGCTGGGAAACAGCGGGCGCGCGACCCACAGGGCCGCGGCCGCGGCCAGGAGCCACGGGCGAGCCAGCTCCCTCACCCCCTGCCCCTCTCCCGCGGACGGGAGAGGGGAGTCCTTGCGCCCTTCTCCCGCAGACGGAGGTCTCCCTTCTCCCCTCTCCCTTCTCCCCTCTTCCTTGCGCGGCTTACGGCGGGCCATGGTCGGGATCCTCGCTCTCGGTTGCGCCGCGGTGGCGTCGTCCGGCCGTCTCCAAGATCGCCACGAGCACCAACATGCAGGCAACCAAAAGGAGAATGACGCACGCCCCGGCCAGATCGACCTGGTGCAGCAGGAATGCCCCCAGCCCGCAGGTCGCCGTGGCCAGGTAGATCGTCAGTACGGCCTGCGGCCTAGTCATTCCCAGCTCGACCAGCCGGTGCGAGAAGTGGCTCTTGTCGCCCACGAACGGACTTCGCCCCTCGCGCAGCCGGATGGCGATCACGGTGGTCACGTCGTACAGCGGAACGGCCAGCACGCACAGCGGGGCCAGAATAGCGTGGCGGGGCACGTCCTGGCCGGCGAACGTGGCGGTAAGCGTCGCGATGGCCAGCAAATAACCGATCAGGTAACTGCCGGCATCGCCCATGAACAGCCGGGCCGGCGGCCGGTTGTGCCAGAGAAAACCCACCAGTGACCCGAGCAGCACCAGGAGGAACCCGCCCACGAACAACTGCGGCGGGTGCCGGGCCGGGTCCGGCACCAAGAGCAGAACGGCGGCGAGGATGGCGGCCGCAATCGACGCCACGCCGGCCGACAGTCCGTCCATATTGTCGAGCATGTTGAAGGCGTTGATGAGCCCGACGATCCACATCACGCTCAGGGCCGTGGTCAGCCAAGGTGCATCGACGAAGAGCGTCATGCGCAGCCGCGGCTGGAGCAGGACGATCGCCAGCGCCAGCAGGGTTTGGACGCCCAGCCGCAGCCGCCAATCCAATCCCCGGCGGTCGTCGACCAGCCCCAGCACCAGGAGCACCGTGCCGCCGGCCAGCATGATCCAGAGTTTGCCGGCTTGCTGGGCCAGCCCGCTGAGATGCGACTCAACGAACGAGGGCACCTGGAAGTCGAACACGGTCCAGGCCGCCGACCCGGCCCGCCCGGTGAGCACCATCGCCAGCAGGGCGTGTCCCAGGGCAAGCGGCACGACGATGCCGAGCCAGATGGCCAGCCCGCCGCTGGTGGGCATCGGCCGGCTGTGGACCTTGCGGTGTCCCGGCCGGTCCACCAAGCCGCAGCGCGGTCCGAACCGCCGGACCGCCAGCCCACCGGCCCAAGCGATCACCATGCTGGGAATCACGGCCCCGGCCACCAGCCAAATCACGTCATTCGCTCCTCTTGTGTTCAGCCCCGAAGGGGCGAAATACGACAGCCCAGGGCAACGCCCTGGGGAAGCGGGTCGGAATAGACGTCGAAGCCCTGAAAGGGCGAAATCTGCGTCGCGTATGGCTCCTATGCCGCCCTTTCAGGGCTTCCCGTATCATGTTCAACCCCTCTCCCCAGGGCGATGCCCTGGGCTATCGTATTTCGCCCCTTCGGGGCTGAGGAAGGCGGCCGGACGCCGAATCGCCCGGAACAAGACCGGTATCCACAAAACCGCTCTCAAGGGCCGGTTTCTCACCTCCCCACGTCCTACGCAGATCTCGATGCAGGTACTCGCGGCACTGGGAGAAGAAGCCGTGGTACTCGTCCGAGCGGTAGTCGGGGAACGTCCACGCATGGTGCCGCCAGTGCCGTTTGGTGTAGTATAGGGTGATTTCCGCGTAGATGCCGCGGCCGAGGTAGATCCGATGGGCGAAATCCTTGGTCGAGGCGAGCACGAGCTTGCCCAGGGTCAGGTAGCCCGGGTCCAGGTTCAGTGGACGCGGTTCCCCGTGGCCGGCCGTCGCGGCGTACTCCTGCTCCCAGGCGTTTGTGGCCAGCTTCCAGTCGACCAGTGCCGCCGGATCGGCCGGCCGGGCAAAGGCGAAGAACATTTTGCGCAGTCCCGGACCCATGGTGGCGTCATAGTACGAGGTCTGATGGAACGGAAAAGGCGGGCTTTCCAGGGCGATCGGCCCCCACGCCACCTCGGCCCGCTCCCGCGCCCACGCCAGCCCCGCCTCGTACCGGCTGAACGCCGCCAAGAGCAGGAGCACCGGAGCAGGATCCGTCGGTTGGCCCATCGCGAAACCTTAGAGGCTATCACACAACTCCCCTCGCCCGCTTCGGGAGAAGGGGCAGGGGGTGAGGGAATTCTGGGTCTTGTTAGGGCCTCCCAAGGCCATTGTACCCTCGCCTAACGGTCGGCGGCAGCCCACCATACGCGACCACGGGACGCTGCCTGGCGTTGCCGCGACGGACCGTGCCACAACGTGGGACCAGCAGTGAAGGCCGTCGGGTTCGGTTCAGCCGCGAACCTTGCCGCCGCTCTTGCACTTCCGGCATGTTTCGATCATCATGCGGCGGTCAAAAGGAGGGAATGACTCATGTCGAAGCGCTTCGCATGGATTCTGGCCGTCGTGCCCGTGGTCCTGTTGTTCATTCCCTCGTCGGCTGAAGCCGGCTGAGGGCCCCGACCTGAGCCATCATGTTGGTGGCTCTCCGATGTTTTCGTCCTGTGGATCGTGGGGTCGGGGGTGTTGTGCAGTCCGATGGCCGTGTTGTACTGGTTTGCCGGCGGCTGGGCGCGACGCTATCCGGGGGTCGCCCCAATGCTCCTCGGCGGGCTGGTGCTGGTGGTCACGACCATCGCGTCGTGCCGGCCCAATGGTCCCGGCCCTGCGCTTCTCGCGTTCGCAGTGGCGGTGTCGGTTTGCCTGGGCTGGTTGGGCTACAAGGTGCAGCGCAGGCGACCTCGCGGGTCGCCGGCCGAGATGCTCCTGGCGACGCTGGCCGCGCCGGTCCCGTCGGCCCAAGCGGTCCAGCCCGAGGACGTGCTGGGAAAATGGCAATTCTACGTCGATGCCGCCACGAGCACGGTCACCGTCGATCTGCAACCCGACGGACGCTACACGCAAGTCATCCTCGGCAATCGCGGCCAGCGAATCGACTGCCCCGGCGGCACGTGGACGCTTGAGGGGCCCTACGTGGAGCTCAACTCGTACCGCAGTGCGGTGCGAGTCATGATGGACCGCGTCCGGTGGTTTTTCGGCAACTGGAAGAAGGATCTGGTTCTGTTCGCCAAGGACGATCCCCAGGCTGAGGCGACGTTGCTCGGCCGGAAGGTCACGGCAAGAGCGATGCCCTGAGCGCGGTCGGGCACTGCCCCCGGCTTGCGGTCTGTCGATTTAATCCTGAGAGGCACCGACAAAGAGGAGAAACGATGAACGGTCACCTACGAAGCGGCCCTCTCGGTGGTCTTTTCGCGGCAGTGTGCATAGGCCTGGCCGCTGCCGGCGGCGCGGTTGCGGCTGCCGACAAGCCCAACCTGATCTTCATCTTGGCCGATGACCTCGGCTACGGCGAGGTCGGGTGCTACGCTCAGCAAAGGATCAAGACCCCGTGTTTGGACCGCATGGCCCGCGAGGGAATGCGGTTCACGCAGTTCTACGCCGGGGCGACCGTTTGCGCCCCCTCGCGCTCCGTGCTGATGACCGGTCAGCACCAGGGCCACACGCGAGTCCGCGGCAATGCCCCAGCGCAGAACCCGGCGGCCCAAGCCCTGCGGCCGGGCGACGTCACCGTGGCAGCGATGCTCAAGCAGGCGGGCTACGCCAC